>JBBRED010000089.1:0-24939 GCA_038203335.1 Haliangiales bacterium
CGCCCGAGTTCATGTCGCCCGAGCAGATCACGGCGCCGGAAGACGTCGATGCGCGCAGCGACATCTACGCGCTGGGCGTGGTGCTCTACGAGATGCTGTGCGCCCGGCGTCCGTACTCCGACGACGCACCGCGGATCCTCCTGCACCGGATCGTCCACGAGACTCCGCCACCGTTCGACCGCCCCGGGATCCCCGCGGAGCTCGAGCGGATGGTGTTCGATCGCATGCTCGCGAAGGATCCGGCCGACCGGTTCTCTTCGATGAAAGAGGTCCACGACGCCCTCGCGGCGATCGCCGAGGCCCAGCGCTCGGGTGACTCCATCCCGCCCCCGGTAGCGGTCCTCGATTCGCCATCGGCCCGCGCCGCCCGCGTCGTTCGGCTGCCGCCCGCACCTTCCCCGCGCTGGCCGCTCTCGATGCTCGTCGTCGCGCTCCTCGCGGCGGCGGGTGGAGGCGCGGCGCTGTTCGCCGAGCAACGGGTGACCGACTCGATCGACAACGCCGCGGTGCAAGCGCTCGGCGCCGATGCGACCCAGCTCGGCGCTCAGCTCGAAGCCAGCTTGCGGACCACGCGCCAGCGCGCCGACGCCGTCGCGACCGCCCCGCTCGTGCGGACCGCGATCGAGACCGACGCCGCGACCATCGCCGACCTGGTCACCGAGCAGCAGCTGTTCACCCCCGCGCCCGGCGAGATCCTCCAGCTGTTCCAGGCGCACGACGGTCGCCGTTATTCGGTCCTGCGGCTTCCCACCACGAGTGAACCGCTCGCCGCCGTACCCGCGGCGGGCGACAGCCGGATCGAAGCCGAAGGACATCACCTTCGGGTGATCGTCAGCACGGCGATCGCGCGACCCGCGGGCGACGTCGCCGGGACCGTCACGCTCGCGGCGCCGATCGACCTCGCCGCGATCCGCGCACGCCTCGGCGGCGATGCGTTGCAGGCCTCGCTCGACGGCCTGGCCGAGCCGATCGAGCTCCTGCCGCGAACGGATCCCACGATCGAGGGCATCGCGCTCTCGGTACCCGTGGCCGTCCCGGCGGGCCTCGCCATCGCTCCGCTGACCCTGCACGCGGTCGTTCGTCCCGCGGCGCGCGGCAAGACACTGCGCACCATGCGCTACGCGAGCTGGGGCTTCGGCGGCCTCATGCTCCTCGGCTTCGTCGGTATCGGCGCTGCTCGCTCGCGCCGCTGACTACCGCCGTGGTTGATGGAGCGGTGGCAGCATCGTGATCGCGAAGCTCGGCAGCGCGGCGCCGAGTGCAGGCAGCCGGTGCGCGGTGGCAAAGCCGGTCCAGCTGTCCATACCCTCCGCCGCACGTACCGTGATCCCGCCCGAAGAGGCTCGCGCCGTCCCGGTGCCGCGAAACCGAACGAGATCGGCGCCGCCATCTTGCACGGTGCCGGCACCTGCTCGGATGTGAAGCGCCGGGCCGCGCTGCGCAAGTGACAGCTCGAGGTGCGCGCCGTCCTCGGTCTCCACGGGTACCGAGGACGTGTCGTTGAACACCTCCGTGTAGCAGTTGATCGCCGCGCCGCCGTTGTTCAGCATCGTGTTGTACGCGATGAAGCTCGTGCCGAGCGTGGTGGAGATGGCATCGCCGGTGTTCGCCTCGAAGATGTTGTTCCACACGCCGATGCTCAGGCCGCTCACGATCTCGAGCCCATCCGCCCCGAAGCCGATGTAGTTGTCGTGGACGTCGACGCGCCCCAGAGGATCGAGAAGGCTGATCGCCATGATCCCTGCCCCCCAGAACTCGTTGTCGGAGATGCTCACGCGGGTGGACGCCGTGGGCGCTGTCCACCGACTCGGCGTCGCGATGCCCGCGCGACCGTGTCAAAGACGTTGTCGCGGATCTTCACCACACCGTTGGAGAATGAAGGGACGATCTGCACCCCGTCAGAGACCGTGTCATCGAACTCGTTCCGCTCGATCAGAATATCGGCAGACGACGCGAATGCCGCTATCCGCGGTGCGGCTCAGTGCCTCCTGGATCGTCCCGAACGGGTCGGTCCAGCAGGTGCCGCTATGGCCCCCGCCGCGATGCGCATGCCGTGGCATCGAGCAACCGCCGCGCCAGCGCGCGGATCGAGCGGCCACGCGGAGATGCGCCGCTACGCCGGTGCCTCGATCTCGGCAGGCGCCGAATCCACGGCAGCCTGCCCTGCGCGACTCACTCGAACGCGGCGAACGTCAGGGTGACGTCGAGGTCAGTGTTCGCGCCCTTGTCCGCGAAGCCGCGGGCCGCCGTTCCGCGCGCGATCACCGTGAACTGACCGGCGAGGAGCTTCGCGTAGTCGAACTCGCTGAGCGCGCCGGAATCGAAGTGCGGATCGAGCTCGAGCGAGCCGCCCGCCGATGGGTCGACGACCACGTTCGCCACGCCGAAGCTGTTGTTGCTGCCGTCGATCAGGAAGTCGACCGCGACGTTGCCGCCGAACACGTCGGCCAGCGAGGTCACGCCGCTCGAGCCAGCGCCAAGCGAGAGCTGCGCCCCCTCGACCACGATCGCCGTCGGCGTGCGGCCCGCGAGCTGCGTCTTCGCTTCCGCGACGAACGCACCGTACGGGTTGCCCTGCTCCGTCGTGATCCGCTTGTCATCGGTGACGAGGCCGTTCGTCGCATCGGCCGACTTCGCGTGAAGCGAGATGCCAACCGGCGCGGAGTACGTCACGGGCGTCGGGCAGCCCGCGAGGAGGACCAGAGCGCTGCTGACCAGGATGCGAGCCGTCATGCGTCTGAGACGGACCCGGTCGCGCGCGCATTCTATCTACTCGAAGGCCGCGAACGTGAACGTGATCTGAATGTCAGCATCCGCGCCTTTCGTGGTGAATCCCGCCGCCGCCGGCCCCCGGGCGACCACCTTGAAGCTGCCTCCGACGAGCTTGGTGTAGTCGAACTCGGAGAAGGCGCCGCTGTCGAACGTGCTGGCGAGCTCGAACGGCCCGGATCCTGTCGCCGCGGCCACGGTACCGCTCGCCGCCGGGTAGCTGTTGTTGGTGTCGTTGACCTGGAACAGCACCTCGACGTTGCCGTCAAACACGTCCCCGAGGCGCGTGACGTTCGTCGAGCCGGCGCCGAGGAAGATCTCGACCTTGTCGATCTCGATCGACGTCGGCGTCTTCCCGGCGAGGCGGTTCTTGGCCTCGGTGATGAACGCCCCGTAGGGGTTCCCGCTCTCCGTGTTGATCGCCTTCTCGTCGCTGACCACGTTGTTCGCGGTGTCGGCGGACTTCGCCTTGAGGTTGATCCCGACGGGCGCAGAGTACGAGACCGGATCATCACCGCAGGCACCGAGTGCGAGGACCGACAGCAAGGCAATCGAATGATTCGTCATGGAAGATCAGTGAGGGGATGCGCCCGCGTGGTCGCAACAATCCGCCGCGTGTACGGTTCGTTCACTCCTCCAACGTGACGACGACCGGGCAGTGATCCGAAACGTGCTCGGCGTACGTGGGACAGCTCTCCTCCCAGCCGCAGCCATGGGTGGCGCACCCACCGGCCGCTTCGACGCGTGCCGGGGCTTGCCACATCAGCACGTGATCGAGGCGCGAGCGGAAGCAGCCGTCGTCGCGCGACCAGAACGCGCTGCAGCCGAGCTCCTCGGTGGCCCACACGAGGTTCGTGCGCCGCGCGAGCGCCGCGAGGCTCGCGCGATCGCTCTCGCCGGTGGCGTTGAAGTCGCCGAGTACGATCGTGCGCTCCGTTCGGTACGCGATGATCCGCGCGAGCGCGAGGTGCTGCTTCGCGCGAATATCCGCGTTCTCGCCGCCGGCCTTGAGGTGCACGACGAGCAGGCGCAGCACGTCGCCGCCGCCGGCGGGGCGCAACCGCACCTCGAGCGTCGGCTTGTGGGTCCCGCCGAGGCGCGTCTCGTCGTGCATGGTCAGGTCGATGACCGTCCACCTCCGGCGGTCGTAGAGCACGCCGATGTGATGGGTCGGGTGCATCCGCGGTGCGGTGTCGATCGCCGCGAACTGCCACGCACCGCCGAGCCGGTTGACCGCCTCGGCGGAGAACAGGGCCGGATCCACGATCTCCTGGACCGCGATGAAGTCCGCGTCGAGCCGCTCGATCTCGTCGAACGCGCCCTCGATCTGGCGCTGGTCCTTCGGGAAGTCCTCGATGTTGAAGGTCGCGAACCGCAGCGACGGCGGCTGGTCGCGGCAGGCCACGGCACGCACTCCGAGAAGCACGGCGATCGTGATGACGAGCCAGCGCATGCCGAGAATCTACACCGCGGCCGAAGCTCTCGCTTGACCCGGCCCCCCGTCGGTGGCGAGATGCGGCCCATGCGCTTCGCCCTGGTGGTCCTCGCCGTCGCTCTCGCGGCCTGCAGCGATGGCCCCGCCGCCGGCGACGACACCATCGGGCTCGCGATCACCTCCCCGGAGCCCGGCGCGATGTTCGCGCGCACGGATCTCGATGCGCTCGGCACGCTGGTGGCCACGGTGCCGGTGGAGGTCACCGTCCAGGGCGCGGCGACGCGCGTCGGGATCAGCGTGGAGACCGTCGCGCTCGCCGATCTCGACGACGACGGACACGCGAGCGTCACGCTCGACGCGAGTGGCCCGGCGACGCTGACCGCGACCTGGTTCGACGCCGAGGACCACCCGATCGCCGAGGCATCGGTCGACATCGTGGTCACCGATCCAGCCGCCGCCACATGCAAGGAGTGGCTCGATCTCTACAAGATCACGTACACCGTCGGCCCGGCGAGTCCCGGCGTCATGGATCCCGTGACGGTGACGATGCCGATCAACGGCATGCCCTTCCGCTCCGGTGGCGCCACGCGCACGAAGATGTTCGCCGACTGCACGATCATCAAGTCACTCGCGCAGGCCGCGCCCATGTTGCGCGCGAAGCAGATCGTCGAGGTCACGGATCTCGGCGTCTACAACTACCGCTGCATCGGCAATACCGGAACACCGCCGAACTGCCCGAACGGCATCTCGCAGCACGCGTACGGCAACGCGATCGATCTCGCGAGCTTCAAGGACATGGCCGGCGCGACCTACGTGGTCAACACCGACTTCGTGATCGATCCGGCTCCGGAGAAGACCTGCTCGGCCGCGACCGTCGCCGGCAAGGACCAGTTCCTCCACGAGCTGATCTGTGGGCTCAAGGCGGCCAAGCTGTTCAACATCGTGCTGACGCCGAACTACAACGCGGACCACCGCGACCACTTCCACGTCGACATGACGCCGGGCAGCGACTTCATCGACTGACGTGCGGCGGATCTGGCGGCACCGGCTCTCCGGGCGGTGGCTGCGGTCGCGTCGGGGGCGGCGGGGCTCCGAGCTCCTTCGCGTATGCGTCTTGTGCCGCCCGACACCTGGCGACACCCAGCCATCCGCGCACGGACGCACCGCCGGCCAGCGCGCCGAACGAGAACAGGACGAGCGCCGCCAGCACGCCAACCCCCCCTTCCTCGTCGTGGCGTGCCTCCTGGAACGTGTAGACCGCGCCGCTCAGCAGCGTGACGCCGACCAGCGAATCGATCACCGGCGGCACGTAGTAGTCGCTGCACGGTGGCTCGGTCTTCCACGGCCGTCGCGGCGGCGCTGTGTCCGAGAGCAGGGAGCAGCCGGTGACCGCGAGCGCGGCGAGTGCGGCAGTGGTTCTCACGCCCAGCACTATACGTACAGTCACCCATCCGTTATCATGTCTATTCGTCCGTCTTGACAGAACATCCGCTATAGCGGATGTTCTGCTCGTGAGACGCGTAACCCTCCTCGTCGCCATTGCCGCCTGCTCGACGGAGCCCAGGAGCACCTCCGCGTCCAGGGAGGTGAAGCTGCTCAACGTCTCGTACGACCCGACCCGGGAGCTGTACGCCGCCGAGAACCAGGCGTTCGCCGCCGCGTGGGAGGCGAAGACCGGCCAGAAGGTCACGATCGAGCAGTCACACGGCGGCTCCGGAAAGCAGGCGCGCGCGGTGATCGACGGGCTCGAGGCGGATGTCGTCACGCTCGCTCTCGGATACGACGTCGATGCGATCGCGAAGAGCGGGCTCATCACGGCGGACTGGGCGAACAGGCTCCCGAACCACGCCGCGCCCTACACGTCGACGATCGTGTTCCTCGTCCGCGCGGGCAACCCGAAACGGGTCAAGGACTGGGCCGACCTCGTGAAGGACGGCGTCCAGGTGATCACGCCGAACCCGAAGACGTCGGGCGGCGCGCGGTGGAACTATCTCGCGGCCTGGGGCTACGCGGCGCAGGACGGCGGGGATCCGCAGGCCTTCGTGACGCGGCTGTTCGAGCACGTCCCGGTGCTCGACTCGGGCGCACGCGGTGCGACGACCACGTTCGTCGAGCGCGGCATCGGCGACGTGCTGATCGCCTGGGAGAACGACGCGTTGCTCGCGGTCAAGAAGCTCGGCGCCGACAAGGTCGAGATCGTGGTCCCGAGCGTGTCGATCCTCGCGGAGCCGCCGGTGGCCGTCGTCGACGACGTGGTCGACAAACACGGCACGCGCGAGGTGGCGACCGCGTACCTCCAGTTCCTGTACTCGCCCGACGGCCAGAAGATCGCGGCCGAGAACTACTACCGCCCGCGCGAGGCCCACGCGCTGGCCTCCAGCGCGTTCCCGACGATCAAGCTGTTCGGCATCGACGAGACGTTCGGCGGCTGGCAGAAGGCGCAACCCACGCACTTCGACGACGGCGGCACGTTCGACACGCTGAGCGCCAAGGACTAGCGCGTGGCGCGGTCCCGCACCCTCCCCGGCTTCGGCCTGACGATGGGCTACACGCTCGTGTACCTGTCGCTGATCGTGCTGATCCCGCTCGCCGCGCTCGCGGTGAAGACGGCGGAGCTGTCGTGGGGGGAGCTGTGGCGACTGGCGACGAGCCCGCGGGCGCTCGCGTCGTACAAGATCACGTTCGGCGCCTCGTTGATCGCGGCAACGATCAACGTGGTGTTCGGCACGCTCCTCGCCTGGGCGCTGGTGCGGTACCGGTTCTGGGGGCGCGGGATCGTCGATGCGATCGTCGACATTCCGTTCGCGCTGCCGACCGCGGTCTCCGGACTCGCGCTGACCACCGTGCTCGCGCCAACTGGCGTGATCGGCCAGTTCCTGTCACCGCTCGGGATCCAGGCGGTGTTCTCCCCGCTCGGCATCACGCTCGCGCTGGTGTTCATCGGGCTGCCGTTCGTGGTGCGGACGGTGCAGCCGGTGCTCGAGGAGCTCGAGCCGGAGATCGAGGAGGCCGCGGCGGTGCTCGGTGCATCGCGCGCGCAGACCGTGTGGCGCGTGATCTTCCCGCCCCTCGTGCCCGCGATGCTCACCGGGTTCGCGCTCGCGTTCGCGCGCGCCATCGGCGAGTACGGCTCGGTCGTATTCATCGCCGGCAACAAGCAGTTCGAGACCGAGATCACGCCGCTCCTCATCATGTCGCGCCTCGAGGAGTACGACTACGCGGGCGCCACCGCGCTCGCGCTCGTGATGCTGGTGGTCTCGTTCGTGATGCTGCTCGCGATCAACGGGCTCGGCGCATGGTCGCGACGGCGCGCGGGGCACGTGTGATCCTCGAGCGCGCGATTCCGCGCGCCGCGACCGCCGAGCCGGCGTGGGTCCGCCGCATCGTGATCGGGCTCGGCCTCGTGTTCGTCGGCCTGTTCGTCGTGGTCCCGCTCGCGACCGTGGTGATCGCCGCGATGTCGCACGGCATCACCGCGTACGGGCGCGCGATCTCCGATGCGCACGCGCTGCGCGCCCTGCAGCTCACGCTGCTCGCCGCGGCGATCGCGGTCCCGTTCAACGTGGTGTTCGGCGTGGCCGCGGCGTGGGCGATCGCGCGGTTCAAGTTCCGCGGTCGCGCCCTCTTGATCACGTTGATCGATCTGCCGCTCGCTGTATCTCCGGTGATCGCGGGCCTCGTGTTCGTCCTGCTGTTCGGCGCGCACGGCGTGCTCGGCCCGTGGCTATCGGCGCACGGCCTCAAGGTGATCTTCGCGCTGCCCGGCATCGTGCTCGCGACGACGTTCGTCACGTTCCCGTACGTCGCACGCGAGCTGATCCCGCTGATGGAAGCGCAGGGCCACGAGGAGGAGGAGGCCGCGCTCGTGCTCGGCGCGAGCCCGTGGCAGATGTTCACGCGGATCACGCTGCCGAAGATCAAGTGGGGCCTGCTCTACGGCGTGGTGCTGTGCACCGCGCGCGCGATGGGCGAGTTCGGTGCGGTCAGCGTGGTCTCCGGCAACATCCGCGGGCGCACCAGCACGCTCTCGCTTCACGTCGAGATCCTCTACAACGAGTACGAGTACCAGGCCGCGTTCGCCGTGGCCTCGCTGCTCGTGATCATCGGCATCGCCAGCCTGATCATCCGCCGGGTGATCGCGCGACGACGGAAGGACGCAGTGTGACGATCACGGTCAAGGGCATCACGAAGCGGTTCGGCACGTTCACCGCGCTGAACGACGTCAGCCTCGAAGTCCCGAGCGGCGAGCTGGTCGCACTGCTCGGCCCGTCGGGCTCCGGCAAGACCTCGCTCCTGCGCATCCTCTCCGGCCTCGAGCAGCCCGATCAGGGCACGGCGTTCTTCGACGGCACCGACCTCGGAGCGCAGTCAGCGCGCCAGCGCAACGTGGGACTCGTGTTCCAGCACTACGCGCTGTTCCGCCACCTCGACGTGTTCGAGAACGTCGCGTTCGCGCTCCGCGTGCGCAAGCGGCCCGATGCCGAGGTTCGCGCCCGAGTCACCGAGCTGCTCCAGCTCGTACAGCTCGAGGGCCTCGGCCGCCGCATGCCCGCGCAGCTGTCCGGCGGCCAGCGCCAGCGCATCGCCCTCGCCCGCGCCCTCGCCGCGCGCCCGCGGGTGCTGTTGCTGGACGAGCCGTTTGGTGCGCTCGACGCCCAGGTCCGCGCGGAGCTACGCGGCTGGTTGCGCCGGCTCCACGACGAGATCCACCTGACCACCGTGTTCGTCACGCACGATCAGGACGAGGCGTTCGAGGTCGCCGACCGCGTGGTCGTGATGAACCACGGCCGCATCGAGCAGGTCGGCTCGCCTGCCGAGGTGTTCGAGCATCCGGCGAACGACTTCGTGATGCGCTTCCTCGGTCACGTCAACGTGCTCGACGCGCTGCTGGAGCAAGGCCGCGCGCGCGTAGGCGAGGTGTTCCTCGACGTCGATCACGATGCCGCGAGCCCGCACCGCGGCCGCGTCTACGTACGCCCACACGAGGTCGAGATCGGGCGCGCGCATACCTCCGGCGCGATCGCCGCGCGGGTCACGAGGGTCACGCCGCTCGGCGGGGGTCTCAAGATCGAGCTCGATGCCCCGGCGCTCGGATCGAACCTGCGCGCCGACGTGGACTGGGAGCGCGGCACCAAGCTCGCGCTGCGCGATGGCGACGACGTGTTCCTCTCGCTGCGCCGCGCCCGCGTGTTCGAGCAGGCCGCCTAATCGAGCGCCGTGTGGATCGGCGCGGTCAGGATCCGCGGCGCTCGCAGCGCGCGCAGCAGCGTGGGAATCGCGTGGCCGCCGGTGACGAGCGGCATGTGGCCGACCTGCGAGCGAATGTAGAGGATGCGCGCCGTGCGCTCCGCGTCGGTCAGCTCGTCGGCGGGGAAGCCGTCGACCACGAGCGTGCCCGGCATCATCCGGTGGAGCGCGTCGGCTTCCTTGAGCGTGTCGTCGCCGACGTCGATCAGCCGGTGCTGCTTGTCGGCGTACAGCCAGCTGCGATAGCCCCACGTGTCGCCGTACGCGGCGTCGAGCAGCACGATGGTGTCGAGGCGCTGGTTCGGTAGCCACTGCTCGAGGGTGCGAAACCCACCGGAGTGACCGATCGCGACGACGCGGCCCTTCGGCATCGGCACGCCGATATCGGCGACCACCGACGCCATCAGCCCGTGCAACGACGGCCAGGCGACCGGCTGGTACTTGTCGCTCGGCGCATCGCACGCGATGAACATCGCGTTGATCCCCGACAGCGCGAACTGCTCGGGCAGGCGATGCGTGGTCCAGGCGCCGTCGACGTTGGTCCAGTAGCCGTGGACGTAGACCACGGTGATCGCGGTCTTGGGGTCATACGTGTGCGGGACCCAGACGTGGACCGCGCCGCGCGTGGTCTCGAGACGCCAGTGCTGCCCCTGCCCGACGAGCTTCGAGATCGAGAGCGCCGGTACGCTGTCCTGCTCGACCCACGCATCCGAGATCGGGACGCGCGCGCGGCTCTGCGGGAGGTTGAGTGCGACCGGGCGAAGCTTCGCGGGCGGCGCGTAGGCCACGGCGGTTCCGGCCAGGATGGCGCCGACGCCGACGGACAGGAGCCACGGCAGCCGGGGACGTCTCACGCCCGATCACTGTACCGGCAGGCCGCGGGGATGGCAAAAACGTTATCTAGTCCAGCCGGTCGAGCTCGGCGACGAGGAGCCCGAGCATGCGGCGGGTCCCCGCGATCGTCGCCGGGGTGGCCCTCGCGAGGGCGCGCTTGACCGCCGCCTCGACGGTACCCTTGCGCGCCGCGTCGACACCGCGGCCCTTGGCGGTGAGCACGAAGCGCGCCCGGCGTCGATCCTTCGGATCCACGGTCCGCACGATGAACTTCTGCCGTTCCAGCCGGTCGAGCACGCCGGTCAGCGTGCTGGGATGGAGGCCGAGCGCACTCGCGAGGTCGCGGGCGGCAATGCCGGGAACCTGGCCAACCACCCGGAGCACGAGGCGCTGCGGGCCCGTGACCCCGAGGGTGCGGGCCATCCGCTTCGATGCGACCTGGAGCGCATGGGTCAACCCCCAGAGTTGCTGCATGAACTCGAGGGTGTGCCCACTGGGACGGGGTCCAGGTTCACGTTCAACCGGCATCGTCGGCCAAGATACCCCGGGTTCCCGGGAAGGTCAGCGCCTCCGCCCGGCTTCTTCGGGCTCAGCGCCTCGGCAATGGCCTGAGGTCCGCCAGCTCCCGCGCGACCATGCTGCGGGATCGCGTCCACCTCTCGCCGCCTCCCCACGGCAAACGTTCGTTTGACGACAAACGAGCTTACTCGCGGTCGTCCAGAACCGGCTTGGAGACCAGCGTATCGAGCGTGGCGGCCTCGTCATCGACCGTGATCTCGCGCTCGCTTGCCCGCGGGCGCACCAGGGTGACGTCGGATTGCGACGGCTGCCGCACCGAGCCATCGGCGAGGTCTCGAGAGGCCGTGCGCGCGACCGGGACCAGCATGGACTTCCACGCGGCGACCTGCGCCGCGCCCTCGCGGTAGTACGGCCGCAGCTGGTCGAGCGCGGTCCGCATCGATGCGGCATCCGGCCAGCGGTCGTCGCGGTCGCGGGCGAGCGCGGTCAGCACGATGGCATCGAGCTCCGAAGGAACCTCGGCGTTGTGGACCGAGGGCGGCACGACCGAGCCGCTGCGGATCTTCGTGATCGTCTCGTACTCGTTGACGCCGCGGAACAACCGTCGCCCCGTCAGCAGCTCCCACGCCACCACGCCGACCGAGAACACATCGGTGCGTGCGTCGAGGTCCTTCCCCCCGGAGAGCGCCTCGACCGACATGTACCCGAGCTTCCCCTTGATCATGCCGGTGTTCGTCATGAACTTGCCCGACATCGCCTTCGCGACGCCGAAGTCGATGATCTTGAGCCGGCCCTCGTCCGTGACGATCAGGTTCGACGGCGTCAGATCGCGATGGATGATCTTGAGCGGCTGGCCGTAGATGCCGCGGCCGCACGCCGCGTAGTCGAGCGCGTCGCACAGCTCGCTGATCAACGCGACCACCACGCCGATCGGCGCGGAGAGCTTCGTCGCGTACGCGTGCTTCATCAACGTGATCAGCGCGACACCGCGCACGAGCTCCATCGCGATGAAGTACGTGGAGCCGACCTCGCCGAGCTCGAAGATGTGGACGATGTTCGGATGATCGAGCTGCGCGGCGAGCTTCGCCTCGCGGATGAAGTCCTCGACGAACAGCGTGTCACCGACGAGCTGCGGCAACAGCCGCTTCAGCGCGACCTCGCGCACCACGCCCGCACCGATCTCGATCGTCGCGCGATGCACGCTCGCCATGCCGCCGGCGCCCAGGCACTCGTACACGGTGTACGCACCGAAGCGCTCCGCCTCCACCCGTCCATCTTACGGTACCCTCGCCGCCGATGGCGCCTGAACTGACCCTGTACGCCGACGCGAGCTTCACGAGCCCGTGGGTGTTCCACGCGATGGTCGCGCTCGACGAGAAGGAGCTGGCGTACGAGGTCGTCGCGACCGCGCTCCCGATCCCCGAGCCTCTGCGGTCCCAGGCGATCGCGAAGGCCGTGCTTGGCAAGGTGCCGCTCCTCGTGCACGGCGAGCTGTGGCTGACCGAGTCGCTCGCGATCTCGGAGTACCTGGCGGAGACGTTCCCCACGCCGGGCCATCCGCGCCTGTTCCCCGCCGACCTGGGCGAGCGCGCCCGCGCGCGACAGGTGATGTCGTGGCTGCGCACGAGCCTGATGGCGCTGCGCTCGGATCGCCCGACCTCGTCGGTGTTCGCGCGGCCAACGGTGCGAGCGATGACCGACAACGGCAAGGAGGACGCGGCCGAGCTGATCCGCGTTGCGACCGCGCTCGTCCCGGTGGGCGCGACGCAGATGTTCAAGGACTGGTCGATCGCGGACGCGGATCTCGCGCTCGCGCTGATGCGCATGATCGCGAGCCAGGACCACGTGCCCGAGCACCTGATCTCGTACGCGCTCGCGCAGTGGGATCGGCGCAGCGTCAAGCGGTTCTGCGCGCATGTGCCGACCACGCCGTGATTGCCGCTTGACATAGTTCGACAACATTCGTATTGATGGTGCGTGCCCAAGGACGACGTCGACCGCCTCGCGCGGATGTTCAAGGCGCTCGGGAACCCGAACCGGCTGCGCCTGTACATGAACCTTCTCGAGGAGAGCAAGCTCGACCTCGCGAAGGGCCGCGTCCACGACTGCTTCCTCGCGAAGCTCCTCGGCGGCCTCGAGCTGGGCGCACCGACGGTGTCCCATCACGTCAAGGAGCTGGCTGATGCCGGCCTGATCCAGACCCAGCGCGAGGGCAAGCAGCTGATCTGCTCCGTCGATCCCGACGGCCTCGCCGAGCTCCGCACCGCGCTCACGCTCCACGCACTGACCTGATCGGCGATCCGGCCGCTTGCGTCGATCTGATTCGAGGGGCGGCTTTTTTTACGTACTCACACTTCGATACTTCTGAAACTATCACCGGAGAGACCCATGACCGCAGCCCACCGCGACATCGTGATCGAGAAGTACGGCCCCGCCTCCGCCATGCTCGTGCGCAACATCGCTCCGCGCGCGCCCGGCGCCGATGAGATCTCGATCGACGTCGCATTCTCCGGCGTGAACTTCGCCGATGTCCAGATGCGGATCGGCCTCTACCCCGACGCGCCGAAGAAGCCGTTCGTCCCCGGCTACGAGGTCAGCGGCCTCGTCTCCGCCATTGGCAAGAACGTCCAGGACCTCGCCGTCGGCGACCGCGTCGTCGCGGGCACCTACTTCGGCGGCTACGCGTCGAGCGTGACCATCCCCGCGCACCAGGCGTTCAAGCTGCCCGCCGCGTACGACCTCGCGGCCGGCGCCGCTCTCCCGGTCGCGTACTTCACGGCCCAGCTCGCGGTGTTCGAGATGGCGCGCGTTCGCAAGGGCGACAAGGTCCTGATCGAGTGCGCGACCGGCGGTGTCGGCGTGCTCGCGATGCAGATGGCGAAGCACGTGGGCGCCCAGGTCACCGGTCTGACGACGAGCGAGCACAAGAAGGCGTTCATCGAGAGCCACGGCGCGAAGGCGTACACGCTCGCCGAGCTCAAGGCCGATCCGTCGATCCGCGGCTTCGACTTCATCCTCAACTCCTCCGGCGGATCGAACATCCAGTGGCAGCGCAAGCGCCTGCAGATGACCGGCCGGATGGTGTGCATCGGCGTGTCGTCGGGCGTGAAGGACGGCAAGCGCAGCTTCCTGCGGATCGCGAAGACGCTCCTGCAGATGCCGCGCATCAGCATCCTCAAGCTATTCAACGACAACACCGGCATCTACGCGCTGAACGCGTTGCACGTGCTGCGGGATCCGAGCTGGATCGCGAAGCTGACGGCATCGATGGACACCGTCGAGCAGATGGGCCTCGCGCCGCACGTGGGCAAGGTGTTTGCCGCCGCCGACGTCGGCGCCGCGCATGACTACCTGTCGATGAAGCAGGCCACCGGCAAGGTGCTGCTCGCCTGGAACGAGTCCGCGAACTAACTACAGGATGACGGGTGCGGACGTGGTCACGGCCGCGCCCCACCACGCCGGACCGTTCGACTGGATCAGCGTTCCGACGCCGGTCATCGGATCGATGGTCACGAACTGGCCGGCCTCGGTGAACCCGAAGATCTTGTTCTTCCAGAACGCGACGCCCCAGATGTCGGCGTAGCCGATGTCCGTGCCCACCGCGGTCGCAGCGAACGTGTTGGGCGCGAGGCGAACGAGGCGATCGTTCGACAGGCCGTTGTCGGCGGTCTGCACCGTGCCGAAGTTCGTCACGGCGACCAGATCACCGCTCGACGCGAACCCGCCCATGTTGCCGATCTGCGTGGCTCCGCCGGTCATCGGGTTGATGCGGAACACGAGGCCATCGCTGTTGCGGGTGCCGACCAGCACGTCGTCGCCCGTCTGGCCGAGCATCGCCGCCGGCACGAACGACAGGCCGTTGAACGTTCCGCCGAGCCCGGTCGACAGGCGGGTCGCCGCTGCGGTCGTCACGTCGACCCGGTACACCGCGGTGTACGAGACGCCGATCATCACGCCCATCTTGTCGATCGCGATGTCGGTCATCGAGTCCGAGCCGTTGGACCAGGCGAAGTCGCCGACCTTGGTGATCGCGAGGGTGTCCGGATCGACCTTGTAGAGCGTCGACGACGTGTGCGCGTAGACGTAGGTGACCTCGGGGTTGTTGTTGCTGCCGCTGCCGGAGCCATCACCGGTCGCAGCGTCGTATCCCTGATCATCGCCACCGCCTTGATTGCGGCCCGACGGACCACAGGCGGCGAACACCAACGCGAGCACGTAGACGCACGAATGCCCCAGGGTCCTCATCGGCGCGAACCATACGCCGGGGGCCACGGGGCATTCAACGAGAGACTTGCGACGCGCAGCGTCGCGACGGGATCAGTTGCCGAGGCAGGCGTTCAGCTCGGGCGTCGGCGTCCAGCCGCACGCGCCCGACGGCTGACGCTCGCACGTGGCGTCCGCGTCCTGGTAGCACGCGTACTCGGGGCGCCACTGGCAGGTGGTGATGACACCCTCCTGGTCCGAGCACACCTGGCCCGAGCAGCCCCCGACGAAGCACTCGCCGACGGCGTTCGCGAGGCGGTGGAACGCGTTGGTGACCGTGCGGCCCTTGGCGCTGCGGCCCTGGAGCTTGTACGTGTACCGATCGCCCGCGACGATGATGCCGCTCGGCGCGCTGTACTGCTCGACGAAGCCGTCGATCTGATTCTGCGTGAGGTCGGCCGGCGCGAAGTCGAGGATCGCGATGTTCGCCGTGTTGCCGGTGTTGAGGCCCTTCTCGGTGATCGTCGGGCACGGCGCCGTGATGCAGCGGATGCCGTTGTCGTAGACCTTCGCGAACACGCCGTCGGGCGCGTTGTCACCCTCGGCGACCCACGCCTCGGTGACGATGAACTTGCCGAGCGTCGGCGACGGGGTGGTGGTGTTCTTCTTCGCGAACCGGCCGCGCACCAGCGCGAACGTGCCACCGATACGGCTCGAGGCGCCGACGAGCTTGTCCTGCTGGTCCTCATCGAGCGCCGACTCGGCGAAGTCGAGGACCGGCGTGTAACACTGCGCGGCCGACGAGCCGGTGTGGCAGACGGTCGTGCTGCGGTTCACGCGCGAGAGAAACCAGCCGCCGCACATTGGCGAAGCGCACCGGCGCATGTCGTGGTGGACCGCGAAGTAGGTGTACGCGCCGTTGTCCGCGTCGGCCTTGCCGTCGAGGTTGGCGTCGTCGGCCGAGTCTGCGAGAAGCTCGTCGTCGATATCCGACGAGGCACAGGCGGGGACGAGGGAGAGAGCGAGGAGCGGCAGGGCCGCGAGAGCGAGAGCGCGCATGTTCAAAACACCTCAGATAAGCGAACTAGAAAACGTCGATTGATGCGGCGCGACAAAGCAAGGTCCAGGCCGTTGGAGATCGGCGGAACTCCTCGCTGATCCGCGCGCAGCGACACCGGTTTTTCGTGACACCTCCGAGCGTCGCAGTGGCTATCCGATTCGCCAGCGCGCCAGCGTGGCGCAGTTGATGGAAACCATCGTGTGCGCGCTCACGTAGGAGCGTGAGCGGCGCCTCGCGTGCGACGCGAGCGTGACGCGCAGTGGGAGCGGAATTCGTCGCGGGAACGAGACTCACCTGATGATCAGGCGTCGTTCCGAGCGAGTCGCGCTCCAACGAAGATCGCGGTCACGGCGTCCCGGCACAGCGAAACCCGATGCCGACGTGCCGCACGCTGATCTTGCGCGCATCGCCGCTGGCGCCGCGCCCGATGCCAGCGGAGTCATCCCACGCCGAACCCTTGACCATCATCATGCCGGCATCGGCAGGAGTCGAGGTCCACTGCGCCACATTGCCGGCCATCTCGAGCACGCCATACGGGCTCGCGCCGGTGGTGAACGTGCCGACGGGCACGGTGTCCTTCGGCCCGGCGTCGGCGCTGTTGAGCTTCATCGGATCGAACACGTTGCCCCACGGATACGCGACGCCGCCGTCGCCGCGCGAGGCCTTCTCGAACTCTGCCGCGGTCGGCAACCGACGCGTGGTGCCGCGCAGCTCGCCGCGCCATGCGCAGTAACCATTCGCCTCGTCCCAGGTGACGAGTACCACCGGATGATCGAGCCGGTCATTGGGCGGCGTGCCGGTCTTCCACACGAAGCGCGCTACCTGCGTCGCGTAGTCGTTCGGGAAGCCCTGCGCTTGCCACGCGGCCTCGTCGATCATCGGCGCGCTCGCCTTACCCGCGGCGACGAACTCGGCGAACTGTCCCTGCGTCACGGGCAGAAGATCGATCGTGAACGCGGCGAGCGTCGCCTGATGGCGCGCCTCCTCGCGCTCGAACCGCTTCGCATCGCGCGCGGCATCGGACTTCGTCGCGGTCAGCAGATCGTCGTACGAGGCGCCGCGCTCCTCGGGCGTCGAGCCCGCGATGTACTTGCCCTCGGGGATCACGATCATCCGATCTTCGGCGGCGAGCGACAGCGGCGACTGCTCGGCGGTCGGGTGCACCGGCGAAGGCGACGAACCGCAGGCGGCGAGGACCACGCTTGCGACGAGGATCCGGCTCACGGCTGCTGTGCTTTCTCGAAGGCGGTCGACATGATGCGAGCGAGCTCGGGAAGGTACTCTGGATTCTTTCGCAGCGCCGCAGCATCGAGCGACCGAGCGACGATCGCCGGCGTCAATCGCGCGATGCCGCCGACATGATCCTCGAGCATACGCGCACGACGCGGCGTCTCGGCGAGCTCGATGTGAATCACGGACGAGAACAGCGGGTGAGATGGACCCGCCTCTCCTGCGACAACCGACGTGGCGAACACGAACGCACCATCGCGCGACCACACCGGTCCTCCGTCATCGGTCGGAGGCAGGTCGATGAGTCGCTCGACGCGATGATCGGCGCGCGTCTCGATCCACAGCTCGGTGTCGAGCTGACCGTTGCGCACGGCGATCCGCGAGAACGCGAGGGTGCGCTCATCGGGAGACAGCGCGGGCGATGTGTCCGCCGGGCCCTCCGTGAGCTTCGTGATCGTTCCATCGGGCGCGCGACTCTCGAGATGCGATTCGATCTCGCGATCGCCGCGCGGCGTCACCTCCGCGTAGATCACGGTGCCATCGCGCGCGACGGTCGGCGTGACCTCGTGCCCCGCGGCGCTCGTGAGCTGCTCCGGCGATCCGCTCGCACGCCCGTTCGCGATCGGGAGCCTCCACAGATCGAAGTCACCACCTTCGCGCGTGGAGGCGAACACGATCGCGGATCCATCGCGCGTCCACGTGGGATGACTCTCGATCCCGGCGCCGGTCGTCAGCCGCACCGGCGCGACCTCCACGCCGATCGGCGCGATCCACAGGCTGGTCTCGGCGAGCGTGCGCTCGCGACTCGACGCGAACACGATCCAGGTCCCGTCGGGCGACACCGCGGGGTTCGTATCGCGCACCACGCCGGAGGCCTCCGCGATCATCAGGTACTGACGATCGCCGTGCTCGTCGATCGCCACGAGACGCGCGCCACTCGGGCCGCGCTCGGCCGCGATGATCGCGACGCGATCGTCGGGCGCCACCTTCGGTGGTGGCGCGGGTGTTGGCCTCGGACCGCACGCGGCGATCGAGGCCGCAACGAAAACCAGGCGAGCGGTCATGCGACCGCCTCGAGCCTACTTCTTGTCGGGCGCCGGGGCGGGCTCGGCGGGCTTGTCCTTCCCCTTCTTGGAGAGGTTGGACATGTTCATGTCCTTGGACAGGTCCTTCTTGTCGGGCTCGACGCCAGCGTAGATGCCGACCATGAACACGAACATGACGACGCCGGCGATCGCGCCGAACATGATCGCCTTCTTCTTGGACTCCTGCTGCTGCTGCTCGAACACCACGAAGGACTGTTCTTGCTCGCGCGGCCAGGACGAAAAATCGGTAAAGCTCATCGCATCCTCCGGGGTACCAAGATCATTAGGCCCAAACCAAAAACTCTGCAATCTCGCGGTGCACTGCGGTGTCTAAACCTTTGATGCAGCGCGGCAGGGTCCAGGCAGACCCCTTCAAGGCCCTATGACACCAGGCGACGGACCGGGTTCCCAGTTTCTTTGTGCCGCGATCGCCCTCGTGATCTCGGCAGGTTGCAACGCCGAGAGCTCGGCCGACCCGGGCCCAAAGGCCCATATGGTGCCCCCTGGGGTGTCGACCTCGGAGATGGTGTCGAAAGATCCCGACGCTGCGCCCGAGGCCTGCCTGGGCGTCTCCGACAAGGGCATCTGGAGCGACCTCGATCCGCACGTCCAGGTCAGCCTGCCTACCGCCCCCGCGGAGCGGTTCACCGCCACGATCGACACCAAGCACGGCGTACTGGTGCTCGCGCTCGATGGCTTCCCCCGCAAGAGCTATCCCCTCGGCGGGGACGGCGCCACCGCGAAGCTCGACATCGGCAGCCGCACGCTGATGGTCCGTCCCGGCGACAGGGCCGAGCTCGCGAAGCTCCTCGCACCCGCGCGCATCGCGGACGCTCTCAGCGCCCACGACGCCGATGCCGATGGCATCCCGGATCCCCTCGACGTCCTGATCGGCGCGCGGAAGACGGTGCTCAACGCCGACGACTACACCGAGGGCTACGTCGAGATGCGGTACCCGATGGGCGACGTGCCGCGCGAGATGGGGGTGTGCACCGACGTCATCGTGCGCGCCGTTCGCAACGCCGGCATCGACCTCCAGAAGGTGCTGCACGAGGACATCCGGCAGGCGCCTCGGGCGTATCCGATGATCAAGGGCGCGGGAAATCCGAGCATCGACCAGCGGCGCGTCGGCACGCTCCTGCCCTACTTCAAGCGTCACTGGGAATCCCACACCGCGAAGCTCGACGACGCCGCGGATCCGCTGCGCCCCGGCGATATCATCTTCATGGACACGTTTCCGTCGCGCTCGGGGCCCGACCACATCGGCATCATCTCGGACCGCGTCGATTCGCAAGGGCTGCCGCTCGTGATCAACAACTGGACCAACGGTACGAAGACCGCCGAAATGGATCTCCTGACGTTCGTGCCGGTGCTGTATCGGTTCCGCCTCCCATCCTGAGGAGGTGCTACCTTTGAACGCCTGATGAGGCGTGCCGCGCTGGCGATGCTCGGGGTGATGCTCGCACTCGGTGCGGCGTACGCCGAATCGAGCTACCACGTGGTGGTCGACCGCGTGGATCACGAGCCGGCCTCGATCACCGGCACGCGCCTGCAGATCGAGTTCTCCGCGCTGACCTTGCAGGGCCAGCTGATCGACCTCACCGATCCGAAGTCGATCAAGACCTTCCTCGGCAACACCGAGCTGAAGCAGCCGTTCTCCCTCGGCACGTTCGGCGGCGCCAAGGAGGCAGTGGCGCTGGTGATCGTCGTGCAGAGCACGATCGACTACACCGACGTGCTCCGCGCGATCGCCGACACGCTCGATGCGAATCTGCTCGCCACCCTCGACGACACCACCACGCAGGTCGCGATCCTCCCGTACGGCGAGTCGATCGGAAGCGGCAAGCTGACCTCGATGAAGCAGGCGCGCCAGCGTGCGGCCGCGCTGAGCAACGACGGAACCACCGGCGATCCGGCGATGCTCGAGACCATCGAGCGCGGCCTCTCGCTGCTCAAGCGGGCGAAGACCGAGCCCGAAGGCCGGCCACTGCGCAAGATCGTCC
Organism: Haliangiales bacterium; assembly: GCA_038203335.1. GTDB lineage: Bacteria > Myxococcota_A > Polyangia > Haliangiales > Haliangiaceae > JABFXX01. The sequence continues at coordinate 20,386 of JBBRED010000089.1, forward strand.
TCGTGATCGGCGATGGCCGCGACCGCGCCGGTGACCGCGAGCGTGTCACGCTGCTCGGCAAGCGCGCGAGCAGAGAAGGCGTGCGGATCCACACGATGGGCTTCTCGGCGAACGACACGCGCCGCCCGTTGCTCTCGCTCGGCGAGCTCTCGAAGCGCTCGTTCGGCACGTTCCGCTGGGTCCAGCGCGACAAGCAGGACTCGTGGGCGCCCGCGTTCGAGCAGCTTCGCGACGAGATCGTGAAGCAGTACGTGCTCACGTACTTCCTGTCCGCGGACGATGATCCCACGGGCAAGAAGCTGAAGGTCGTCACCGTCGGGCGCGTCGAGGCGACGTCGAACGAGATGAAGGTCCCCGAGGCCACGTGCAACGGCGAGGCGTGCACGGGATATTGCGCGGGCTCGGTGTGCGCCACGCCGAAGGCCGCGGGCGGCCGCGGCATCCTCGGCTGGATCCTGATGATCGCCGTCATCGCGATCGGCGCGGTGCTGTTCCTCGCGCTCGTCGGCTTCGTGCTCTCGAAGCGCTCGCCCTCGATCCCGCTGCCGCCCGGTATGGCGCTGCCGCCCGGCGCGGTCCCGCCGAAGAAGGCGAAGAAGGTGAAGGCGCCGAAGGGCCAGCCTCTGCCACCACCGGCGATGGTCGGTGCGCCGGTGGTCCCCGCCGCGGCGGCCGTGGTCGCGGGTCCGCAGCTGATGATCCTCAACGGCCCGCGCGCCGGCGAGCGAATCGCGCTGCGGAACGGCTTCATCGTCGGCAAGCAGCTCGGCGTGGACCTCCAGATCGACGACGGCTTCACGTCGGGCCTGCACGCGCAGTTCTCGATGGATCACTTCGGCAACTGCCGGGTCTACGATCAGGGCTCCACCAACGGCACGTTTGTCAACGGCGTTCGCGTGACCGAGTACGTCCTCGAGCACGGGGTGTCGATGCGGATCGGCTCGACGGAGCTGCGGTTTTTGGCACAATAGGAACCAAGGCGATGGGCAAATACCGACCAAGCGGAAATCTGATCATCGCGAATCAGACGTTCAAGGTGGACGCGCCGATCGTCACGTTCATGGACCCGCCGTACTGGAACGCGACGTCCAAGAACTGCTTCATCACCGACAACGATCCGGTCAACAAGTGCACGGCCGGCAAGGACGGCATGCTGCCGTACGGCACGTTCCCGGCGGGGATGAAGGCGTACACGCAGCGGTACACCTCGCGGCCGGCGCTGCGCCGCTATGGGCCCACACCTCCGCTCGATGCGGTGAAGGCCGTGATCCGGCAGTTCGTCGTACACCACGACGGCTGCGCCTCCTCGGACATGGCGTTCTCCGTCATGCAGAACGAGCGCGGGCTGTCGTGTCACTTCCTGATCGATAACGACGGCACGATCTTCCAGACCATCGATCTCGCGCTCGCCGCGTATCACGCCGCCGAGTGGAACTTCGGATCGATCGGCGTCGAGATGTGCAACCGCGGCGACGTCAAGCTCGACGCGAACTACTACTCGAGCGGCAAGCACGGTCCGCACCGCGATGCCGTGCCGTGCCGGATCAACGGGCACACGTTCCTCGCGTTCACCTACACGAAGGAGCAGATGGACTCCTTCAAGCGGCTCGCGCGCGCGCTGCAGCACTACCTTCCGAACATTCCGGCGGAGTATCCGCAGAGCTCGCCGGGCGTGCAGCACTGGGACACGTTGCCGGCGCAGGGCTCGGGCGGCAGCTTCGCGTTCTCGGGCTACATCGGCCACTACCACCTGACGGGACAGAAGTGGGATCCGGGTCCGTTCGACTTCAAGGAGTTCTGCTCCAGCCTCCGCGGCGAGTACTGCTTCCCCGTGTTCCCCAAGGGCGAGCCGAAGAAGAACCAGAACCGCCCGGTGGTTCCGCAGCAGGCCGACGAGCTCAAGGAGGAGACCGCGGAGCTGTTCAAGGCGAACGAGCTGAAGGCCGACGGTGGATTCTTCCCCGTCGGGCCGTGGGGCGAGGCGCGGCTGTGGCACGGCGGTGTTCACGTCGCGACGAAGCCCAATGCGGAGGTGTTCGCGCCGTTCCCGGGCCGGCTCGTGGTGGCGCGCATGGGCGCCGATTCGCCGGCGGGCTCCACGAACTTCGTGCTGCTGCGTCACGACATGACGATGGGCACGTCGAAGGTGAACTTCTTCTCGCTCTACATGCACCTCGCGGACGACCTGAAGCCCACCAAGGACGCCAAGGTGCCCGAGTGGCTGACCAAGGCCGACGGCGGCTGGAAGAAGCAGAGCGCGAAGGGCAACACGGTGGTGCTCCTCGACGAGCCGATCGAGGCCGGCACGCTGATCGGCCACGCCGGCAAGGCCGGGCCCGCCGAGTACTCGCGCAACCAGGTCCACATCGAGTTCTTCTCGAACAGCGAGCTATTCGTCGGCGTGCCGAACACGCCGTTCGACGTCGTCGACGGCACGGCCGGCGGCAGGTTCTGCGACGCGGCGAAGATCAACGACCTGATCGACTCGAATCACGACCAGAAGCTGTCGCGGCAGGAGATCTCGAGCTTCTACACCGGCGGAGGTGCCGCGCAGGTGCGCCCGATCGTCACGTTCCACGTCTCCGAGTGGACCTCCGAGCCGAGCTGGGCCGATGCGTTGCGCGTGCCGAAGGACTTCAAGGATCTGAAGCCCGCCGAGATCGATCAGATGATCGCCGACCAGATCACGCCCGGCCTGTGGTGGGACGCCCGGGTTGCAAAGCACGCGAAGCTCGCGCCCAACGGCGAGGTCTATCACTACAACCCGATCTTCTTCCTCGGCTGGTTCAATCAGCAGCTCCTCGATGCCGCGGCGGTCGCCGGTCCCGGGGCCGATGCGAAGGACGCGAAGGACATCCCGAAGGACCTGCTCGACGACTTCGGCGTCAACAGCGACAAGGACGGCGCCTCGATGCGGTCGGGCTCCGAGCTGGCCGTGGACCCGTGCGACAAGAACCTGGGCCTCCCGGAGCTCGCGATGGGCTTCGATGCCCCGGAGTGCGTGCCGTGAGCGCGAAGAAGCCAGCGCCCGCCGCGCCATGGAGCCCGCCCACCCGGCGATCGTTCCTCGCGATGATCGGCGCCGCCGCCGCAGGACTGTCGATTCGCACCCGCGCTGCCGACGAGGCCGCGAGCCTGCGGGCGAACCTGCCGACCAGGCCGCGCTGGATCGGGCACTGCTAGCCACCTGGGGGAGCAGGCAACCGATCTCCGAGATCGTGTATGGTCCGCCCAATGACGGTTCGTCGCCTGGTCTCGGTGCTCAGCGTGGTCCTGGTTGCGTCCGCGACGGTCGTCGTCGCACAGCCGAAAGGCGGGGCCAAGGCTCCGGCAAAAACGCCGGTCGCTCCGGCGAAGACGCCCGCTCCTGCTCCTGCCGCGGGCTCGGGCTCCGCGGCTCCGGCCGCGGGCAGCGATGCCGGCAGCGCCGTGCAGATGGCGGAGGATCCGCCGCCGTCCGATATGGAAGGCACGAACGAGAACCCCGACGCGCCGAAGACCGGCGACGGCAGCGCGGCGACCGTCGTGATCGCGCCGGTCGTCAAGAAGTCGGGCTATCCGATCGAGGAATCGCAGCGGCCGATCACGCTTCCGAAGAACATGTCGGAGGTCTCGATCGATCCGCACGCGCAGATCAAACCGTTCGCCGGCGCCATGGCGCTGCGCGCGCGGTACGGCATCACGCGCCAGGCGCAGCTCGGCCTGACCTACCTGCTCGGTGGTGCGTTCGACGACCCGAAGACCCTGACCAGCGACAAGGTCGGCTTCCACCCCGGCAAGGCCGTGGGCCTCGACGTCACGGTGCTGCTCCAGGACTGGATCGCGGTGCGTCTCGGCGTGCCCGTCTATATCGATCCCGTCGCGGTCGGCCTCGAGCTCGGCGCGCCGATCAAGTTCATCCTGACCGACAAGTTCGCGCTCGGCGGTATGGATGACCTGCTCAACATCAAGCTGTACCGGTTCGCGCCGAGCTTCTACCAGGAGGCGCAGAACGCCTCGAACGCGGCGAACGAGGCGAGCGGCACCACGCAGTCCGCGGGCGTGCTGCGGTTCAGCGCGTACGGCATGTATCAGTACAAGCCGAACTTCGTGATCATTGGCCGGTTCGGCGTGAACATCGGCGACATCAACGACACGCTCCACTCGAGCTCGACGTTCATCCGCGCGGGCTTCAACTTCTCGCCGCGCAAGATGCTCGACGTCGGCCTGTCGCTCGGCTGGGATGATCTGTCGGTCGCCGGCGGCTTCTCGCCCGCCGCGCACCTCGCCGTTCGCATCTGATGCGGTTCGCGCTCGGTGCCCTGCTGCTCCTCGTCGTGCCCGCTCGGGCCGATGCGGAGTGCGCGGCGCCGCGGCAGCACCCGGTCATCCTCGGCGCCGCGACGGGCGGTGGCGCGCTCGTGGTCGCGACCGCGCTCGCGTCGTCGGGCGTTGACGAGGGCGAAGCGCTGCGGATACATCGAGGCACGGACGCGCGCCGTGGCGGTGACCAGCCAGTCGGTCGCGACGAAGTCGGCCCACGCGAGGTTTGTCACCTCGGTCTCGTCATGCGGC
>JBBRED010000090.1:0-24832 GCA_038203335.1 Haliangiales bacterium
TCGCGAGCTGTACGAGCGACGTTGGATCATCGAGGTTCAGTTTCTGCGAATCGGACTCCTTGACGGTCTTGTCGAACAGCGCCTTCGCGCCGAGCACATCGCCGGACCAGTAGCGCGCGAGGCCGAGCGCCGTGCGCACGCCGCGATCATCGGGACGCTCCTTCGCGAGCGCCTCGAGATCCTTGCGCGCTTCGGCGAGCTTGCCGGTGTGAATGCGTACGTCGGCGAGGTCCATGCGCGCCTCGGCGGCCTGCGCATCCTTGCCCCCGACGAGCGGCGTGAGCGTCGCCTCGGCCGCGGCGTAGTCACCGGTCGCGGTCTGCGCGCGCGCGAGCAGAAGGCGCGCGGCGGTGCGGTCCTTGCCGACCACCTTGCCGAGCTCGGCGATCGCGATCTTGTAGTCACCCGCGACGAGCTTGTCGCGGCCGGCGGCAAGGTCGGCGCGCGCGGTCCCCGCTGCCGCAAGGACGCACACCAACGCCAGGCTGATCCGGGTCATGCCCTCGAATCTGTGCGACGCCGCTACCCCTGTCAAACACGACCTTGGTGCTATCCTCCCAGGGTGGCGGAACCCTCGAAGACACCTGTGGAAGGCGCAACGGGGCTGTACGCGTCCTACGACGCCTTCCTGAAGCAGGCGCTCCGCGAGTACTACGAACGCGGTTGGACCACCCGGAAGGGCAACTTCATCGCTCTCCTGATCGCCTCGGGAACCACCTCCTTCGCGATGGCCAAGGACTCGGTCGTCGATGGGTCGGGCACGAAGAAGGTCGCGATCGGCGCCGGCCTGGCGATCGCGCTGCGCATCGGCCTCAAGTACGCGCTCGGCGGGCCACTCGGCCTCGTGCTCAGCGTCGCCGCGGGCGCTTCGATGATCAGCTACTTCATCCGCAATCAGAGGGACATCATCAAGAAGGTCAGCGTGTACAAGGCGACGATCGCCGACATGCACAAGAAGTACGACGACATCGTGTCGGGCTGGCGCGATGGCAAGTACAAGGAAACCGATCGCAACCTCATGATCGACGGGCTGATGAAGCAGTTCATCACCCAAGTAGACGAGGCGTGAACCCTCACCCGTGGCTTCCGATTCGGGGGCGGGGTGGGTGGTGGGGGGTGGTCGCGGTGCTCGCCGGTCTCGGCACCGCGGTAGCGGATCCGAAGGCCCCCGAGCCCGCGCTGGATCGGCCGCCGCCGGAGCAGCGCCGCATGGTCGGCATCCTCGACGTGCGGGTCGACGGCGTCTCCAACGACATCAAGGCGAAGTTCGAGCAGCAGCTCGAGCAGCAGCTCGACACGAACCAGTACTGGCTCTCGAACCGCGCGCAGATGCGCGAGCGCATGAAGTTCTCGACGAAGTGGACCGAGGGCTGCCTGGTCGGCGAGTGCCTCGTGGAGGTCCGCACCCAGACCAGCGCCGAGCTCGTGCTGCTCGCGGCGCTCAACGGCTCGGGCACCAGCTTCGGCTACGTGGTCACGCTCGTGCGCACGGATACCGGGCGCGTACTGGCGCAGAAGTCGGAGCGCTGCGACGTTTGCACGATCAACGAGGCGATGACCGAAGCGACGCTCGCCACCATCGCGCTCCTCAACGAGATTCCGACCACCCTCCCCGACGACGCCGCGCTGCGGGCGACCGCGATGAAGACCCTGATCAGCATCAGCAAGCGCGAGCTCGAGGAGCGGCGCCGGCACAAGAAGCGGGTCGGCCTGGCGCTCACGATCACCGGCCTCGCGGTCGGCATCGGCGGGGCCGCCGCAGCCTACTTCGTCATGGATCACCCGAAGTGGGCGATCGGCGTCGCCGCCGCCGGGGGCGGAATGGCGACCAGCGGTGTGGTGGTGCTCACCTTCTAGCGACGGAGAGGGTGCTAGGTTCTCCGCCATGGTTGGCCAGGGGCTCGCGATCGCTGCGCTCGGATTCGCGCTCTGCGCGTGTGATGACTCGGCGCCGAACGCGCGGTTCGTGGTCCCCGGCGGCGCCACCGCCGGCGAGTTCTACGACCTGCCGTTCCCGAACGATCTGCGCCGCACCGAGACCGGCGCGCTCGATCTCTCCGAGTTCCCGACCAACGCGCTCCTGGTCCAGCAGATGCGCACCGCGGCCAGCGAGCTCGATGGGTTCGGCCTGAGCTCGGCGATCTACGCGCGGTTCGATGGCGCGCTCGATCCCGAGAGCCTCCCGACGCCGGCGGCCTCCGTCGAGCCCGCCGCATCGGTCTACCTGGTCAACGTCGATCCCGACTCGGCCGATCGCGGGACCCGTACGCCGATCATCGCCACGTTCCGCGTCGCCCCCACCCAGACGCTCGGTGGCAATCACCTGGTCGTGCGGCCCTACCCCGGGTTCCCGCTCGACGAGGGCACCACGTACGCACTCGTGGTCACCACCCGCGTGAGGGGCGAGAGCGGCGGCTCGATCGGCATCGCGCCCGACATGGCCAAGCTCACCGGCAACGCCATCGATCCGCAGATCGTCCACGCGCGCGCGGTGTATCAGCCGCTGCTCGACCTCCTCGACGAGGCCGGCGACGACGATCGCAGCGACGTGGCCACCGCCGCCGTGTTCACCACGCAGCACGCCACGAACATCGCCGAGGCGCTGCGCAAGGGCGTGGCGGCCGCGCCGGCGCCCGTGCCGACCAACATCATGGTCCACATGGGCACGACGCTGTTCACCGTGTTCGTCGGCAACTACATGGCGCCGAACTTCCAGGCCGGCGACGTGCCGTACAAGAACGCGCCGAGCGGCCGCATCACGGTCGGTACCGATGGCGTCGCGACGATGCAGCACATGGAGCCGTTGCGCTTCTCGCTCGTCGTGCCGGCGGGTCCGGTGCCCGCGACCGGGTTTCCGGTCGCGATCTACTCGCACGGCACCGGCGGCGACTATCTCTCGGGGTTCGACGACGGCACCGCCGAGCGCCTCGCCGCCGAGGGCATCGCCACGATCTCGATGGACCAGGTGCTCCACGGTCCGCGCAACCCCGGTGGCAACCCGGAGCTCGACTTCTTCAACTTCGGCAACGTCTACGCCGCGCGCGACAACGCTCTCCAGGGCTACGCCGATGCGTTCTCGCAGGTGCGCCTCGCACGCGCGCTGTCGTTCGACGACGCCGGCCGCACGATCACCCTCGACATGACGAAGGTCGTCTTCTTCGGTCACTCGCAGGGCGGACTGACCGGCCCGGGCTTCGTCGCGTTCGAGCCGGCGCTGAAGGGTGCCGTGCTCTCCGGCACCGCCGGCCTGCTCTACCTGAACCTCCTCAACAAGACCCAGCCGCTGAACATCCCCGCGCTCGTCGAGACGTTCCTCCGCGACGAGCCCGTCGATGTCGACAACCCGTCGCTCGCGCTCGTCCAGATGTGGGTCGAGCGGTCGGATCCGGCGAACTACGCCCCCCTGATGGTCCGCCGTCCGCCGCCGGGCATCGCGCCGCGGCCGATCTTTCAGACCGAAGGCTTCACCGACTCGTACTCACCGAACGTGGGCATCGAGGCATTCGCGACGGCGCTCGGCGGCGACATCGTCAACGAGGTCGCCCAGAAGCCGGTCGAAGGGCTGGAGCTGCGCGGCCGCAGCGTGATGAGCGCGCCGATCACCAACAACCTGAACGGTGTGACCGCGGTCCTGGCACAGTTCAACCAGCGCCAGGGCTCGGACGGTCACTTCGTGGTGTTCGACATCCCCACCGCAAAGCAGCAAGCGGCCAAGTTCCTCGGTACGCTAGCGCGCACGGGCCAGGCGACGGTCGTGCCCGCGAATTAGGACGGAAGAGCCATGGCGCGGAAGAAGCTCGGGGAGATGCTGATCGAAGCCGGTGTGCTCGACGAGGCGCGCTTGCGCTCGGCGCTCGCCGATCAACGGCGCTGGGGCCGGTCCCTCGGCAAGACGCTCGTCGAGCTCCGCCTGATCGCCGAGGAGGATCTGGTCCGCGTGCTCGGCAAGCACCTCGGGTTGCCGAGCATCGATCTCGATCAGTTCGAGATCCCGGACTCGGTGAGCCGCCTGATCCCCGACGAGCTCGCGCGCCAGCACCAGATCGTCGCGTTCGATCAGCAGATGAAGTTCCTCGACGTGGCGATGGTCGATCCCACGAACCTCGGCGTCACCGACGAGCTGCGCATCCGCACGCAGATGAACATCCGGCCGTACCTGTGCGGACCGCGCAACATCGAGCGCGCGCTCGCGAAGTACCACGGTGGCAGCCAGCGCCAGGAGACCGGCATCTCGTTCGACAGCGCCGACATGCTCGACTTCGAACACTCGCCCCAGATCGAGCGGCCGCGACGGGCCACGATGTCCGCGGCCGGAGCGCCTCCCCCACAGCACGTCGCGTCCAACGATGGCCTGCGCCAGTACCCGCAGCGCACGGCGCCCCCGATACTCTCCGGTGGTCAGCTTCGCGATGCGGAGATCGATTCGCTCCAGGCGAGGCTCCAGAAGCTCGAGGCGCTGGTCGCGCGCGACGAGGAGATCCTGCGCAAGCTGCTCGCGCTGCTGATCGAGAAGGGGGTCGCCTCTCGCGAGGAGATCATCGAGCGGCTCAGCTAGACGCGGCGGCGCTGCGCTCGCGCGCCCTTGCCATCACCGCGGCGAGCTGCTCCATCGCCATCGGCTTCGCGATGTGCTCGTCGAACCCAGCCGCGAACGCCGCCTCGCGGTGCTCGCGGGAACCGTATCCCGACAGCGCGACGAGGTACGGCGCCCGGCCGTCATGCGCGCGCACGCGGCGCGCGACCTCGTAGCCGTCGATGCCGGGGAGCCCGATGTCGACGAACGCGATGTCGGGGTGCATCTCCATCGTGCGCGCCACGCCCTCGAGCCCGTCGGCGGCCTCGACCACCTCGTGCCCCTGGAGCTCGCACAGACTGCGCAGCATGAACCGGCCGTCCTCGTTGTCGTCGATCACGACGATCTTGACTCTCGCCGGCGACTCCGGCGTGATCACCGCCGCCGGTACGACAACGCTCTGCGTGGCGGCGCGTGGGATCCGCACGCGGACCTCGGTTCCGTGCCCCGTGCCCTCGGAGGTGGCGGTGATCCTCCCACCGTGCAGCTCGACCAGCGCCTTGACCAGCGTCAGGCCGATGCCGAGCCCACCGCGCGAGCGATCGATCGACGTGGTGCCCTGTGTGAACAGCTCGAAGATCTCGGGGAGCACCGCGGGCTCGATACCGACGCCATGATCCCGGATCGCGAGCTCGGCCTCGCCGCCGTGGCTGACGAGCGACACCGAGACCTCGGTGCCCGCATCGGAGTACTTGCTCGCGTTGTCGAGCAGGTTCGTGATGATCTGCTCGAGTCGGACCGGATCGCCGTGGACCAAGATCTGATCGCCCGGCACGCTGATCAGCAGACGCTGCCTGCGCTCGGCGAACACGCGTTCGCGCATGCCATCGCAGACCGTGGACACCAGCGGGGAGAGATCGACGGGAGTGCAGTGCAGATCGATGCGCCCTTGCGTCACGCGCGCTGTATCGAGCAGATCGTCGACGAGCCGGATCAGCAGCTGCGTCTGTCGTCGCATCGCCGCGAGCGTGCGCGCCTCGAGTGGATCGCGCGCAGGAAACCTCTCGAGGATCGGCAGGCCGAGGTGGATCGCTCCGAGCGGATTGCGCAGCTCGTGCGCGAGCATCGCGAGGAACTCGTCCTTGCGCTGGTTCGCGACCTTCAGCAGCTCGTTGCGGGCACCGAGATCTGCCTCGGTCTGGCTCAGCCGGATCAGCGAGCGCACCGTGGCGATCAGATCCTGCGGCTCGAAGGGCTGGGTGAGGTAGCCATCGGCGCCGGCCTCGAGCCCCTCGACCTTGTTGTCGGCAGTTACACACGCCTCCGACGTGTGGAGGATCTTGATATCCCGCGTGTCCAGATCCGCCTTGAGCTGCCGGCATACGTCGAGTCCGCTCATGTCGGGGAGCTGGATATCGAGCACGACCAACGAGAGGGGAGGCTCGTGACTGTGGGCGAGCGCGAGCGCTTGCGCACCGGACCGCGCCTCGATCACGGTGTAACCGGCGCCGCGCAGGATGCGCGTGACCATGGAGAGATTCGCGGCGTGGTCGTTGACGTTGAGGATCGTGGGACCACTCATGCCGGCTCCGGCGGCTGTGCGCGGACCCCGGCGGTGGAGAGCTCCCACGCGGCGAGGCGCTCCGCCATGCCACCGCGCAGCACGGCGCCGGTATCGAGCCAGACGATCATGCGCTCGCGATCGACGATGAGCGCGAGCTCGTCGAACACCGGGTTGACCGTCGAGGACATGCTCGGCAGCTTGCGGCCGTTACCCCAACCTGTCGATGCATCGAATGCACGGTGTGCGTGAGGACATCTCACGTTGACCGCATCGATCTCGCGGACGAAAGCTTCTCGCGCGTGAGCGCCTCGACCTGTCGGGCTTCAGCGCGCGTGCTCGGGATACTTCGCACCTCCCGTGCGCGATCTGCGCGCGCTCCTCGATCAGCTCGGGCGGATCACCGCACACGTGCCGGAAGTGCGGCCGTGCTCGCGACGATCAGCCGAGCGCCTTGATGACCTTCAGGTGCTCCGGATCGGCGCTGAGCGTGATGTGACCGCACCCGGCGCACACGTTCGCCTGCACGTCGATCTTCGACATCCCCTGCAACAGCGCGCCGCCCTTCGCGGGCTCGAGCGAAGCGCCGGAGAGACGCGCGGCGTGGAGGTCGGTGGACTGGCACTGCGGGCAGGTGTTGCTCATGGCCGTACGCTACCCTACCCTAGGCCGCAGCCGGCAGCTCGAACACGAACCGCGTACCGACCCCCGGCGTGGACTCGAACCGCACCAGGCCGCCGTGGCGCTCCACGGTGGAGCGGACCATCGCGAGGCCCTGCCCGGTGCCCTCGCCTCGCGGCTTGGTCGTGAAGAACTGCTCGAAGATCCGATCGCGGTGCTCCGCCGCGATCCCCACGCCGGTATCGGCGACGCCGACGATGATGAAGCCGTCGCGCGCCTCGCTGGAGATCGTGATGGTGCCGACGCTCGTGCCCTTGGTCTTCGCGCGGATCGCGTGGGCGGCGTTGACGATCAGGTTCATCACCGCGCGACCGATCTGATCGGGGTGACCGGAGATCGAAGGCACGGGGCTGAGGGCGAGCACGAGCTCGGCATCGCCGCGGTACTCGGCGCGCGCGAGCTCGGCGGCGAGGCAGATCTGCTGGTTGACGTCGAGCAGTTCGACCACGTCGGACTTCGTGTGCATGTACGTCCGCATCGTGCGGATCATCGAGCGCAGGCGCTCCGAACCGTGCGTGGCCTCGGCGACCGCCGTGCGGATGCTCTCGATCTGCGGGATGCGGTGCGACGCCGCGATCTCCGTCGCTAGCTCGTCGATGAACTCGAGGCTCGACGAGATGTACTGCGCCGGCGTGCTGAGATCGTGCGCGATCCCGGCGGTCAGGCGACCGAGCTCCTCGAACTTCTGCGAGCTCGCGAGCTCCGTCGCCAGCCGGCGCGCGACCTCGCGCTGGACCCGGGCCTCGAGCTGCGCGAGCTGATCGGCGAGATCGCGGCCGCGGCGCCACTTCTCGGTCAGGCTCGCCGCGAGCTGACGAACCTCGATCGGGTCGAACGGCTTGCGCAGGATCAGCAGCTGATCACGGCGCGGCACCTTCGCGAGGATCTCCTTCCACGAATAGATCGCGTGCGCGGTGCACAGCACGATCTCCAGATCGGGCTGCACCTTCCACATCGCGAGCACGGCATCCACACCGTCCATGCCGGGCGGCATGTGAACGTCGACGAACGCCATCGAGAACGGATGGCCCTGGGTATTCGCGACCTGACAGAGCCGCACGGCGTCGGCACCCTGCCGTGCATAGGTCATATCGTACGTGGGGATCGCCGCGTGGATCGTTGCCTCGGGCGATCCGCCGCCGAGCGCCGCTTCGAGCTCGTCGAGCGAGATCGAGGTCTCGCTGTGCTGACGCTCGAGCAAGGCCGCGAAGCTCTGCAGGATCGTCTCCTGATCATCGACAACCAGGATGCGTGGACGCTCGCCGTTCATACTCTCGTCTCCTCGATCGGAATGATCAACGTGAAGGTCGCCCCCTGCCCCTCCCCGGCACTCGAGCACCCGAGCGATCCGCCGATCTGGCGGGCCGCGAGCGCCGACGAGTGCAATCCGTAACCGTGGCCGTTCGCCTTGCTGGTGACGCCGGCGCCGAAGATCTTCGCCGCGAGATCGGCCGGGATCCCGACTCCGGTATCCACGACGCGCAGGCGCAGCCGATCGCCCTCGCGGTCGGCCGCGATCGAGATCTGGCGCTTGCCGGCGATCGCGAACACCGCGTCGCGTGCGTTCGAGACGAGGTTGACGAGGATCTGCAGGATCCGGTGCCGATCGATCATCACCGACGTCGCGACCAGCTCGTCATCCAGCGCGAGATCGATCTCGATGTCGCCGCGCTGCGCGGTCGGGCAGCCGAGCTCCACTGCCTCGCTCACCAGCTCCGCCACGCGCGTCGGTTCGGCCGCGCTGCGCAGGCGCGCGTACGCGTTCTGCATCGCGACCACGCGCTTGATGTGCTCGACGTGATCGGCGAGCGTGCGCAGCTCCCCGAGCGTCTCCGCCCGAGAGGTCGCGAGCGATGTGCCGATGATGTCGATGAACTTCAGGGCGGCGACGAGGCGATCGCGATCGAGTGCATCGGCGGCGAGGGCCGCGGACAACAGCTCGTGCAGACGCGACAGGCGCTCGATCGGAAGCGACGAAACGCGCTCGTGGAGCAGCTCCACGGTGACGTTCACCGAGGTCAAGACGTTGCCCACGTTGTGCAGCACACCCGTCGCGACCTCGGCCATGCCGGCCTGACGCGACGCCTTGATCAGGTCTTGTTGCCCGACCTCGTGGACACGCTCGAGCATCGCCCGCAGCGCGGCGGCCATCTTCATGATCTCGTCGGTCCCATCCACCGCCGGCAGCGACGGAGGGAGCTCGCCTCGAGAGATCTGGAGCGCCGTGCGCGTCAGCGCGCGAATCGGGCGCATCACGTACGCGGCGAGGAGCAGGGTCGCGAGCACCCCGACCGCGACGACGATCATCACCGCGAGCGTGACCGTGTGCCGCATCGCACCTCGCGCGCCCACCAGATGCGCGAGGGAGAACCCGACGTGCACGGTGCCTCCGGTCGCACCGATCGGCGTGGTGACCAGCAGGAGACTTCCCGTCCGCTCCACGTGCGCCTTCGTCGGCCAGATCCGGTCCGCCGAGGCATCCATCTCGCCCCAGGCGGCCAGGCGCGTTCCGTCGTGCCGTCGCACCAGGCCGAACCGCGCATCCGACGTTGCACCGAGCCACGCGAGGATCTGCCGCGCGTTGTCGGGGTCATCGAACTCGAGAGCGGGCGCGAGCGCGGTCGACATCACCTGGGCGATCGACGACGCGCGCTCCTCGGCATCCTCGGCGGCCTGACGCTCCATGTGCTGCGGAAAGAACGCGAGCATGAACACGCCGATCGCCGCGAATAGCGCGCTGAACAGCACCGCCATGCGCGCGCCGAGCGACCATGACCGGAACTTCTTCACGAGCCGTCCACCAGCCGCGCGAGCTGCAGCAGGCCGGCGCCGAACCGCACCCCCTCCGCCCGCGCCTCCTCGATGTTGACCAGGATCTCGTTGCGCTCCGAGGTCTGCACGACGCCGACGGCGATGCCGTTCGCGACATCCGTCTCGCGCAGCGAGACGGTGAGGACCGAACGAGCGCGCGCCACCTGGCGGAGGATCGCGCGCTGCTCGCCGAGGTCGTCGACGACGATCACCAGGCTGGGCGACTGGGCGACGAGGGCCGGCTCGAACGTCTTGCGCGCCGAGACCTCGACGGACACCACGCGGATCGCCTTGCCGCCGACCTTGAGCTTCGGCATCAGCGAAAACGCCGCGACGAACCGGCGGCGCGCCGCGCGTCCCTCGGACGTGGCCGAGGAGACCAGCGCGATCGTCACGGCCTGCTGCGTCGCGCGCTCGGACAGGGACTTGTCGTATGACAGCACGCGCACGGCGATCAGCATCTGCCGCGCGGCCGTATCCGGATCCGTCGGCTGAGCCTGGGTCGCCTTCACCAGCACCGCGATGACGAGCGCCATCACGGCGAGCGTGCGCGTCACGGGTCGAGCCTCACTCCGAGGCGAAGCCAGATGGTGCGCGGGTCCTGCGGGATCCGCCCCTGGCGATGTTCCTCACTCCCGGGGTCGAAGCCGCGGTCATCGAACACGTTCGTGACGCCGAACGTGGCATCCAGCGCTTTCACGACGTCGTGCACGGTGAGCACGGCGTTCGCGGTGAAGTGCGGATCGATCTTCGAACGGTCGTACGACACCCGACTGCCGATGTACGAGCTCTCGACGCCGACGTCCGCGCGGCCGTTGGCGAACGGCACCCACAGCATGAGATTTGCGAGCGACGGGGGCGCGTTCGCCGGAATCTCGTCGTCGCTGGTCCGCGCGTGCTGCCAGGTGTAGTTCGCGCGCAACCGCAGCGCGCTCCAGCGGCCCTCGACCTCGGCCTCGACGCCATACGATCTCGATCCGGCCAGGTTCTGGAACACCGCCACGCCGTTCATGTCCTCGGAGAGGCCGATCAGGCCACTCACGCGCTGCTGGAACCCGACGACGAGCAGGCGAACGTGCTCCCCGAGGTAGTGCTCGGCGCTGAGCTCCCGGGTCTCGCTGCGCTCGGGATCGACGTTGATCTCCATGTCGGGATCGACGTAGTAGAAGCGCTCGTACGGCGTGGGTGCGCGATAGCCACGGGACACCGATGCGCGGATACGCCCGAGAGCACCGCCGTCGAGGACCAGGCCAGCCTGCGGGCTGATCGCGAGGCCGAAGGAGTCCTCGTGATAGTCGCCGCGGATCGCCGCGAACGCGACCACATGATCTTCGATCCGCGCGCGCGTGTGTCCGAACAGCGACACCACCGCTTCAGGGTCGGTGCGGTCGAGATAGACCTCGGGGGCTCCCGGGCGCAGGTTCGTGCCGAACTGCGACGCCTGCGCCGAGGTGGCCTCGACACCCGCGGCCACCTCGGCATCGGTGACGTGGTCGAACGGCGCGGCCCACTTGTACCGGCCGCGGAGCTCGCCCGCGTAGCTGACGGCAGTGCCGCCATCGCGGTTCTCGAACCGATTCGCGACGTCGTCTCCAGCGTCCACGAGCGGGTAGAGGCCGTGATAGCCGAAGTAGTCCGCCGAGATCCGCGCGACCAGGTCGGTCGACGTGCTCGTGCGGGCGTAGGTCAGATCGGCGAACACACGGTCGTCGACGGTCGACGTGGTGTCGCCGATCAGCGCGCCGAACGGAGCGGTCGGGACCTCCTTGTTCCGGCGTGCGGCGAGCACGTGCAGCGTCGCGTGCTTGGTGCGCACGGAGAGGTACGTCGACGCCGCTTCCTCGGCATCGCTGCCATGGACAACGCCGGTGCACTCGGTCTCGATTCCGCCCGTGACGCACGGGTCGCCCGAGGTCGCGAGCTCTGGCATGTAGAGCGCGGTGAGCCCGGGATCGTAGGAGTAACTACCGGCGACGAACACGTCGATGCCGTGCGCGACCGCGCCGTAGCTCGCGGAGACGTCCTCGCCGCGCGACGCGATCGGCGGTCGCCCCGACGGATCGCCGTAGGTCTCTGCGGTGCCACGCGTCGTCGACGTCACGTTCAAGCCGGGCCGCGACGCGCCGGTCGCGGTCACGACCTGGATCGCTCCCAGGAGCGCGTTCTCGCCGTGCACGGACCATGCACCGCCACGGACCAGCTCGACGCGGTCGATCGCGATCATCGGCAACCCGAGCTCCGCACCGATCGACGCCTGCCCGTACACCGGATCGTTGAAGCGGTGGCTATCGATCGAGAGTGCGAATCGGGTGTTGTAGTCCCCGGGCAAACCGAAGCCGCGCGCGCCGAGGTAGCTGTAGTTGCGATCGTTGCCGACGTACACACCGCGGCTGCCCTGCAGCGCATCGCGCACGGTGCGGTAGCCGAACTGATCGATCGTCTCGCGGTCGATCGTCGAGACCAGCGTCGGTGAGTCGGACGGCTTCTCCGCGTAGAGAGAGGCCGAGGTCACCGGGCGTTCGAGAAGATCCGCGAGCGAGAGATGCTCGACGTCCTCGATCGACGCCAGGACCAGGTCCTGGTCCTCGGCTCGCGCGTCGCGCACCAGCACCAGGCTGGGCAGCACGATCGACATCGCGAGGCGAAACCGCACGAAGGGTGGTTCGGCCGGATCCGCAGCTCCGTGAGGGAGCTAACGGGTACGCGCGATCGTGTGAGATCCGAAGGATCCTTACTCTTGTTCGCCGCCCTTGAGGCCGTGGCGCTTCAAGAGCTCGCGGAGGTGGTAGCGGGTAAGACCCGCCTCCTGTGCCGACCGCGTGATGTTGCCGTCGTTGCGCAGCATGAGTGCGCCCAGGTAGGCGACCTCGAACGCATCGACCACCGTCTGCTTCGCCTGCTTGAATCCGAGGCCCGCCTTGAGCAACGCGGCGTCGAAGATGGCCGGCCCGCTCTGGACCGGCAGCTCCACACCCGCGAGCTGCGCTGCTGCGCGCTGTGCCGCTTGCGCGCCGGCCTGCGCGAGATCGTGGCTGACCATCAGCGACGGTCCCATCTCGCGGCCGAACACGAGGTCCGCGCGCGTGATCGTCGGGCCATCCGAGAGCGCGGCCGCGCGCTCCACCACGTTGCGCATCTCGCGAACGTTGCCGGGCCACGCGTGGTTCATCATCGAGGCCATCGCGTCCTGCGACCACGACATCGTCATGCCGCGGCGCGAGGCGACCTCGCGGAGGAAGTGGTTCGCGAGGCCCGGGATGTCTTCGCGGCGCTCGCGCATCGGCGGGAGCTCGACGTGGACGACCGAGAGGCGGAAGTAGAGATCCTCGCGGAACGTCCCCTTGTTGACCTCTTCGCGGAGGTCGCGGTTCGTGGCGGCGAGGACGCGCACGTCGACCTTGTGCGTGCGATCGCCGCCGACGCGCTTGATCTCGCGCTGCTCGAGCACGCGCAGGAGCTTCGGCTGCAGGGTGATATCGAGCTCGCCGATCTCGTCGAGGAAGATCGTGCCGCCGTTCGCCTGCATGAAGCAGCCGTCGTGCTGCGCGTGGGCGCCGGTGAAGCTGCCCTTCTCGTGACCGAACAGCGTGGACTCGATCAGCTCGCGCGGGATCGATCCGCAATCGAGCACCACGAACGGCTTGGACTTGCGGCCCGAAGCGTTGTGAAGCGCGCGCGCGACCATCTCCTTGCCCGTGCCGGTCTCGCCGGTGATGAGGCAGGTCAGCTCGCTCGGTGCGACCTTCTCGAGGTGCGCGAAGATCTCGCGCATCGCGGGCGAGGCGCCGAACATCGCGTCGAACCGGTCCTTCTTGGACAGCTCGATCTCGACGACGTCCTGCGTGCTCCCGAACTGGATGTTCGTGTGGCCGATCCGGAAGATCGTGCCGGGGCGGAGGAACACCTCGCGGATCCGCAGCTCGCCGACGAAGATGCCGTTGCGCGAGTTCAGATCGCGGAGGCGATAGCCGTCATCGCGCGCGCTGACCTCGAAGTGGGAGCCCGAGACCGCTTTGTCCTGCACGACGAGGTCGCTGATGATGCTGCGCCCCCCGGTGACGCGCGGCTTGTTGATCTCGACCTCGCGGCCTTGATCGGGACCGTTCGTGACGACGAGCTTGCCTTTACGAAGCCGGCGGACGGTCGCCCACTCGCCCTCGAACAGGGTGGTCAGGCCGGTGCCTGATTCGAACGCAGACCCTTCCTCTGGCTCCATCAGGAGCACCGTACCACGGGCACGCCCCATGAACGTGGGGCGCGCAGCA
Organism: Haliangiales bacterium; assembly: GCA_038203335.1. GTDB lineage: Bacteria > Myxococcota_A > Polyangia > Haliangiales > Haliangiaceae > JABFXX01. The sequence goes on from JBBRED010000090.1 coordinate 13,832, forward strand.
CCGCGGGAAGCGGTGCGCAGGTTGTCAGTTAAGCCACTTCTGCTCGTCGCGCTTGCCGGCCTTGGGAGACGACGTTGCCCCGCCCTGCAGGACGGTCAGCTTGGCTCGCGCTCGCGAGATCTTCCATCGCTTCCACACGAGGCCCGGACTCCACCGCTTCGAGACGATGATCGCGGCGGTCAGCATGCCGCCGGCGTACGCGGCGCCGTCCCACCAGCGCTGCTGGATCACGACGAACAACGTGAGGAACGCGATGAAGCCCCACATCATCTGGCGACCGGTCAGCGGCAGCACGCCCCAGATCTGGACGGGCTGGCGGGCGTAGACCACGCCGTACGCGACCATGGTTCCCCACACGAACGGCGACAGCCCCAAGATCGGCGCATCGACACCGATCAGCTTGCCGAGAAGCACGCCGCAGATCACGCCGACGATCGACGTGGCGGCGACGAACCGATAGAACCGCGCCGCGCCCCAGAACCGCTCGAGCGTCGGGACGAACGAGAACATCATGAAGCCGAGCAGCAGGAGCTGGAAGAACGACGGCTCGAGGAACGGGGACGTCAGGATCGTCCACACCCGGCCGTGCTCGAAGATCTGGGACGGCGAGGCGATGAGGTACTCCCCCATCGTCGCCTTCATCTCCGGCTCGAGCATCATCCAGATCAGCGAGACGCCGAGCTGGATGCCGAACACGATCAGCGCGCCCTGGGTGATCCCGAGGCGGCTGAACTGGAACCGACGGCGCTGGCTCACGGTCGGACCTTAGCATGCTCCGAAACGCCGAACGCCCGCATCTCTGCGGGCGCCCAGTGAGTTCGAACGCGTGTCGATCAGTCGACGCGAACCATGACGGTGCCGAGGTCGGTGACCCGGTTCGGCGACGTCACGGGACGGTTCAGGATCTCGGTCTGCGGTCCGAGGCCCTGGCCGGCGGCGTTGGTCGCCGAGACCTCGAGCGTATAGCCACCCTGGAGCAGACCTCCGGTGAGGCCGTACTGCTTGTCGCAGGGGAAGCGGTCGTCGAACGAGTTGTTGCCGTTCGTCACACTGGTCGACAGGATCGCGACCTTCGAGACGCTGCCGCAGGTGATCGGCTGGTTCGCCGCGTTGCGAAGATCCCAGTCGAACTGGAAGTAGCCGCCGTCCGAGAGGATGGTGGTGCCAAACGTCTGATCGAAGTCGAGCACGTTCACGAAGTACTCGTCGGTCGCGGACTTCTCGTTGAGAGAGGTCGACGTGGCGTAGACGTTGCCTCCGCCTTCGCTCGTGAGCTCGACCCACATCTGATAGACGTCGGGCGGCAACGGATCGCTGTTGCCCACGCCGGCGTTGCAGTCGTAGAGATCGATGAACGGCGAGCCGACCAGACGGTAGTCCGTGTCGACGGCCTGGGCGTAGACCGCGGCGGTCGTGGTCCCCGGGGGGCACGACAGGGACTGACCGGCGGTGGTCTTCAGGTCCCACTCCGCGGTGATGAGGGCGTAGTTGTCCTCGCTGGTGGTAATGATGCAGCCCGCCGCTTGCGAGACGAGTACCGCCATCAGGCTTCCTAGGACTAGTTTCTTCATCGAGCTCTCCTGTTCGTTACGTGGCCACGTCTTTGACGTCGTGACCGTAGGTTGCTTCACTCGGGGACACTAAGGCAATCGCTGCGCCAGCATGGTGCCGTGCGCTGTGATCTCTCGCAAACCTACGAGCAGATGCAGGGTTGCTGACCACAGTAGGACACTTGGAGCACCAGCTCGACGGCTCCCAAGCTCACGGTATCACCCAGGTTCACGTGACGCTGCTCGGGAGCTGGCGACGTGTAGGTGCCCGGGTCGGCGCTCCCCGTGGCGCACTCGGGTGTGATCGAGAGCAAGGCTTCGCCCTCCGGTAGATCAAATCCGGTTACACCGTGGTTGTCGTCGCAGCGCCACGATGCGAACCCGCTACCTCGCCCTACCACCTCCCAATCGAGCCGAATCCGCGTCACCGGGAACGCGCCATCGAGTCCCGAATTGCATTCTACGAACTTGTCCGGGAGCGAGGAGGAGGCCGGGCGGAGCTTCCACGACAGCTCGACGGCACCGCCATCGACCGGGGTACATCCTTCGAGCACCAACCCCACGAGCATCACCACGAGCGGGAGCAGCGCCTTCACGAGGGCCATCATGCCGCCTCGTCGATTTGACCGCTCGTCGCGATGCGTGTTATTGCCCAAAAACTCGATATGCCAGGGGTTTCGGCGACATCAGCGATCGGGGCAGGACTCGACCTCGTCAGCCTGTTCAACCACGCGCATTGGATCGTCAAGGTCGTGATGATCATCCTGGCGATCATGTTCGTGATCGGCCTCTACATCATCATCTTCAAGACGATGTACCTGCGCCGGGCCTCGGACGAGTCCAACCGGTTCACGGACTCGTTCTGGAAGTCGCGCGACATCGAGCAGATCTACAAGCAGGCACAGGCACTACGAAACAGCCCGATCTCGCAGATGTTCGTCGCGGGCTACACCGAGCTCGCCAAGCTCGCGAGCGACGAGAACCTCAAGGACGATCGCGAAGGCAACCTCGCCAACATCGAGCGCGCGCTTCGCCGCGCACAGACCGTCGAGAACAACAAGCTCGAGTCGATGATCGCGTTCCTCGCGACGACCGGCTCGGCGGCCCCGTTCATCGGCCTGTTCGGCACCGTCGTCGGCATCCTGTTCGCGTTCGTGGCGATCGGCGAGGCATCGGGCGCGGCGAGCCTCAAGGTCGTCGGTCCCCACATCGCCGAGGCGCTGTTCGCCACCGCGATCGGCCTCGTCGCCGCGATCCCGGCGGTGGTCGCGTACAACTACTTCCAGCGGCGCATCCGCGTGCTGCGCTCCGAGATGGAGACCTTCGAGCAGGACTACCTCAACATCATCAAGCGGCACTTCCTCCGCTAGGTGCTCCGATGGGGATGAGCTCAGGTCGCGGCGACAACGAGTTGAACTCGGAGATCAACGTCACCCCGATGGTCGACGTCATGCTCGTGCTGCTGATCATCTTCATGATCACGGCGCCGATGATGAACACCGGCGTCGACCTCGACCTGCCCCAGGTCACCGCGAAGAACATCGAGGATCCGGAGGGCAAGCTGGTCCTCTCGATCGACAAGACCAACCGGATCTTTCTCGGCGGCACCCAGGTGACGTGGCAAGATCTGTCGGTGAAGCTCGCGGCGAACGAGCGGGTCAAGAAGGAGAGCGAGCTGTACATCGAGGCGGACACGGTGCTGCCCTACGGCGTCGTCATCACCGCGATGGCGGTCGCGAAGAATGCCGGGGTAGCGAAGGTGATGATGCTCACGGAAGCCGAGGACAACCTCGCGGGACGCCTGGGCGAGCTAGACGGTCAAATCAACCCCAAGTGACGAACGTCTAATCACCATGCGCGAGAGCGAGATGCACATGTTCGCGGCATTCGGCGCGATCGCGCTGTCCGCGGCGCTGATCGTTCCGACCGTGCTGATGGGCGACGCGAACGCCGACACGACGCCTCCGCTCGAGAACATGGAGGCCATCGAGGCCTCGCTCGCCTACAAGAAGCCGAACGCGCCGAAGCAGCCGCAGAAGCAGAAGGCGCCGCCTCCGCCCGAGGTCAAGCCCGAGGGCGTCTCACATGACGAGACCAAGAAGCCCGACGAGAAGAAGCCCGACGAGAAGAAGCCCGACAAGCCGCAGGACAAGCCGATCAAGGATCCGCTGAAGCAGTTCGCGCGGACCGATCCCGACCAGGAGACCGGCGAGCCCACGACGCAGATCGGCTCGTTCGACGGCTCGCAGTTCGGCATCGGCGACGTCACGAAGGGCGATCCCTACTTCCAGCGCCTCGTGGTCGATCTCGCGTGGTCCTCACCCGAGCTCGCAAAGAGCAGCGCAGCTGCCCCAGTGGGTTGCATCCACATCACCGCAGACGGCAAGATCCCCGAGACGAAGTTCCAGGTGAAGGGGGACGACGATATCGCCACCCTCGCCGAGACTGCGCTCAAAGACCTCAAGCAGAAGCGGAACGAGAAACCCGAAGAGGTGCCCACGCACCTTCTGAAGCAGCTAACCACCAGATGGGTATGTTTCAAGTTCACCGTCAAATCCTCCGAGTAATTGTCGCCGTCGGCCTCGTCGCGGCGGCGATGCCCGCGCGCGCGGAGGCGGACGACGGCCTGGTCATCGACGTCAACGCGACGAAGAAGGGCAACTATCCGCTCGCACTTCCCACCGCCCCCGAAGGGGATGCGATCTCGAAGGAGATCGCGCAGGTCGAGGCGTTCGACATGTCGGTCGCCGGCGTGTTCAAGGTCCTCGATCCCGCCGCGTTCCTCGCCGATCTGAAGACCGAGGGCCTCACCATCGATCCGCAGAAGTGGAAGGACGTCGGAGCGCTCGGTGTCGTGAAGTACCGCGCGACCGCGACCGACATCGACTTCAAGCTCTACGAGGTCTCGAAGGGCGCGACCGCCGTGCTCTCGAAGACCTACAAGAAGAGCGCCGGCACAACGCGGAGCATCGTTCACCGCTGGTGCAACGAGGTCGTGAAGTACTACACGGGCGAGGCCGGCTTCTTCGGATCGCGGATCGCGTTCACGGCGAAGGGGAAGAAGACCAGCGCGATCTACGCGATGGACTTCGACGGCAACGGCGCCACCGCGGTGTCGAACAACTCGTCGACGAACATCCTGCCGGCGTTCTCTCCGTCGGGCGGACAGATCGCCTACACGAGCTTCATGCGCAACAACCCGGACCTCTACGTCGGCGCCGCCGGCGGTGGTCGTCCGAAGAAGATCTCGAGTTATCCCGGGATGAACACCGGCGCGGCGTGGTCGCCGGATGGCAGCAAGATCGCGCTGACCCTCTCGAAGGACGGCAGCCCCGACATCTACGTCATCAACGCGAGCGACGGCACCGTGATCAAGCGACTCACCAACGACAAGGCGATCGACACCTCGCCGTCGTGGTCGCCCGATGGCGGCCAGATCGCGTTCGTCTCCGACCGCAACGGCGGCCCGCAGATCTTCGTGGTCGGCTCCGGCGGCGGCTCCGCGAAGCAGGTCTCGTTCAACGGCAGCTACAACACCACGCCTACGTGGTCGCCGAAGGCCGGCAAGCACATCATCGCGTACACCACGCGCGATGGCGGGCACTACGACATCGTGACCCTCGACCTCGACAACAAGGCGATGACCCGCATCACGCAGAACGAGGGTAACAACGAGGAGCCCGCGTTCTCTCCGAACGGACGCGCGGTCGCGTTCGCGCGCACGGGTCAGGGCGTGTTCATCGCGAACGCCGACGGCACCGGCAAGGCCGTGAAGGTCTGGAGCGGTTCGGCGACCGGCGTGGACTGGGGCCCGGCTCCGAAGGACTGAGCGCGGTCGTGGATCAGAAGGCCGCGTCGAGCGCGACGTCGCCTTCGACGCCGACCCGATACGTCCAGACCCGCCGCTCGAAGAAGTTCGTCACCTCCTGGACGTTTCTGCAGCGCGCGGAGGGCTCGGATATCTAGGTTGGTGGCTGCTTCGAGTGTCCTGTAGCTGTGGCAAGCTCGCAGCTCGTGCTGGCACCTCGCCTGATCCAGAACGTCTCCGTCCTCCCGCACGTGGTCCCATGACGAGCCCACTCGATCTCGCCTCCGTGTTCGACCGGTTGCCGAACGCGTTCATGGTCCTCGATCGCGAGCTTCGCTATGTCGCCGCGAACGCCGCGTACCTCGCGACCACCGGCTCGACGATGGCATCGCTGCTGGGGCGCAACATCTTCGATGCGTTCCCGGATTCGCCGGAGAACGTCGCCATCTTGCGCGGGTCGTTCGAGCGCGTGCTCGCGACCGGTGTGGTCGACGAGATCGCCGCGATCGTCTACTGGGTCGCGCGCGCTCCGGGGCAGCCCGCGGAAAAGCGGGTGTGGAGCGCGCGGCACACACCGCTGCGCGGAGACGACGGGCGGGTCGCGTACGTCGTGCAGGAGACGACGGACGTCACGCACCTCGCCACGACCGAGCAGGCCGGCACGGATTCGTCGCGCGTCCTGGAGCGGGCGATCCGGGTCCAGTCCGCGGCGACGAGCCTCGGCGACCAGCTTCGCGCCTTGCGCGAGATGTTCGCGCAGGCGCCGGGATTCGTGTGCGTCCTCCGCGGAGCGGAGCACGTGTTCGAGATCGTCAACACCGCGTACCTGCAGCTCGTGGGGCATCGCGACGTCGTCGGGATGCCGACCCGCGATGCGATTCCCGAGGTGGTCGCGCAGGGCTTCCTCGACCTGCTCGATGACGTCTATCGGTCCGGCATTCCGTTCCTCGGCAAGGGCGTACACGTCATGCTGCAACGGACGCCGGGAGCCGACCTCGAGCAGTGCGTCATCGACTTCATCTATCAACCGATCCGCGATGCGAGCGGTGCGATCGGCGGCATCTTCGTCCAGGGCCAGGATGTCACCGCGGAGTACCGCGCCGAGGCACGACGCCAGTTCCTGATCGAGGTCGTCCCGAACCAGGTCTGGACCTCCACCGCGGACGGCAAGCTCGACTTCGTCAGCCACCGCGTGGTCACGTACTTCCAGCGCAGCGCGGAGCAGATCCTCGGCGATGGCTGGCTCGCCGTGCTTCATCCCGACGACGTGGCGACGGTGGTCGAGCGCTGGACGCACGCCCTGACGACCGGCGATCCCTACGAGGTCGAGTTCCGCCTGCGTCGCGGCGACGGCGAGTACCGCTGGCACCTCGGGCGCGCGACCGCCGAACGCGATGCGAGCGGCACGATCCTCCAGTGGATCGGAACGAACACCGACGTCCATGACGCGAAGGTCACGCTCGCCGATCTGACCGCTCGCTCGCAGTACGAGCAGCGGCTGATCGGGATCGTCAGCCACGATCTGCGTAACCCGTTCAACGTGATCGGCCTCGGCACCTCTGCGCTCGCAGACCTGGACCTGCCCCCCGCGGCGCAGCGCGTGGTGGCGCGGATGACGCGCGCCGCCGACCGCGCGACACGCTTGATCAACGATCTCCTGACGTTCGCGCGCGCGCGGATCGGCAGCACGATCCCGGTCAACCCGCAGCCGACCAACCTCCGCGAGATCGTGGAGCAGGTCGTGGACGAGCTCCAGGCGGCCGCGCCGGAGCGCACGATCCGGATCGGCCACACCGGTGACGAGACCGGAGCGTGGGACGCCGATCGGATCGCACAGGTGATCTCGAACCTCGTCGGAAACGCCCTCCAGCACGGCGCGCCCGGCTCGCCCGTCGTCATCGAATCGCGGATCACCGGAGACCACGCGACGCTCGAGGTCTCCAACAGCGGTCCGGGGATCCCGGCGAACGAGCTCTCCACGCTGTTCGATCCGTTCCGGCGCGGGTCCGCCGCCAGCGACGTGCGCGGCAGCATGGGCCTCGGGCTGTACATCGCGCGCGAGGTGATCGCCGCGCACGATGGGACGATCGAGGTCGATTCGACGCCGAACGCGACGACGCGATTCACCGTGCGCCTCCCGCGCTACGTCGGCATCACGGACGCAGCGTGATCGAACGGATCCGGTTGTACGGCACGGCCTCGCCGATGGTGCCATCCGCGGCGTACAGCGTGGTGCCGTCGCTCGTGACCGCGATCCCTTCGAGACCGTAGAACTCGGCCGCGAGCGGGTCGGCGGCGTCGAGGTAGCCCGGAGCTCCGTTGCCGGCGATCGGGTCGAGAACACCGTTGCGGATACGCACGATCCGCGACGTCGCGAGGTCGGAGACGTAGATGTCGCCGGCAGCGGTGATCGCGAGCCCCTGCGGCCGACCGATCGCCGGAGCGAGCGTCGTGACCGTGCCGTCGAGCGTGATCGCGCGAAGACGATGATTGCCCTGATCGGTGACGATCAGCGAGCCGTCTGGTGCCAGCGCGATCGCATACGGGATGTTGAACCGCGCGTCTCCACCGAGGCCGTCGGCGAGGCCCGGTGCGTCCCACGCGCCCGCGAGTGGCGAGATCACACCGGTCGCCGGGTTCACGAGCTCGATCACGTGGTGCACGTAATCGGCGATCGCGAGGCGGCCATCGGAGAGGACCGCGATCCCGCGTGGCCGGCCGATGCGCATCGCGATCACCCGCGCCGTTCCCGCCCCATCGATCGCCCACAGAGTTCCCGACATCGGGTCGTGACCCTTTGCGGGGTCGTTGTCGGTCGAGACGTACACCGTCGTGCCGCTCGACGTCACCGCGAACGGGCGCGTGAAGGTCGGATCGCCGTAGACGGTCGACGCGGTGCCCGCGGCATCCACGCCGCGAATCTTTCCATTGTCGAAGTCGGCGACGAACACGCGGCCGTCGGTCCCGACCGCGACGCCGACGGGGTTGTTGAACAGATTGATCGCGCGCGGTCCGTCGAGATCGCCGGCCTCGGCCCAGCCCGCGAGCGTGCTCGCGCCGGTCGCCCATGGCGGGCGGGGAATCATCGCATCGGGCGGAGCGATCTCCCCCGGCTTCGGATCCGTACACCCCGTGACCAGCGCGAACGCAAGAGGACCCACCAGCCACCAGACTGTCTTCATGACGCGCACCCACGCCCACGATATCACCTCGGGACGTGGGGACGTTCAACGAACGCACGGTGGAGGCGGCACGACCTTGCGGCCGCCGGACTCATCGAGGAACAGCTCGCCCTGGGCGGCCGAGCTTGATAGCAAAAGCTACCTCTCCCGGATCGAGAGCGGCCAGGACCTTCCCTCGCTGGAGCTGCTCGATCGGCTAGCTCAGGAGCTGCGCGAGCCGGTGACGTTCACCGAGGCCGCGTCACCACGCGCCACGAGCCCTGCGCGCCGCCATGCTGGAGCGGCGGAGAGTAAGCGCAGCAAGCCAGCGCACAAGTAGTGCAAACACATCGCGTGACCTGACCTCACGGTTGGTTAGCGAGCGTCACGGAGTTATCACCTGGACGCGTTGTTGCTCGGTTATCATGACGGTGATAACGGCACGCTCTCTGGTCGATGACGGCGACGAAGTACATCCTGAGTGACGTGGTTGGTACGGGTGGCATGGGCATCGTCCATCGCGCCGTTGCCGAGGGCTCATCCACGCCCGTCGCGATCAAGCAGCTCCGCCCGGAGCTGGTGGCCGAACCACTGATGGTTCGCCGGTTCGAGACCGAGCTACGCGTGGGGCAGGCGCTGGTCCACCCGAACATCGTGCGCCTCGTGGACCACGGCGACACGCCGCTCGGCCCGCCGTTCCTCGTGATGGCGTGGGCGGACGGCGAGTCGCTCGCGACGCTCCTCTCGCACGGCGGTGCGATGGAGGAGATCGACGCGGTGTCCATCGTGTCGCGCCTGTGCGAAGCGCTCGCGTTCGCGCACGAGCACGGAGTCGCGCACGGCGACGTCAAGCCGGCGAACGTGCTGGTCGCCGGTGAAGGTGACGCGGCGATGGTGACGTTGATCGACTGGGACTCGCGCGGTTCCTCGGCGAACACGAGGAACGCGCGACCAAGTTCATCGCGGGCACACCCGGCTACATGGCGCCCGAGGTGCTGCGCGGTGAACCGGCCGGGATCAGCTCCGATGTCTACGCGGCGGGCGTGATCCTGTACGAGCTGCTGACCGGTAGCCCGCCGTTTGGCACGGGCAGTGGACCGGAGATCTCCGAGCGCCAGTTGCGCGGCGAGATCGAGCCGCTGTCCTCCCGCGTGCCAGGGCGTCAGATCACGCCGAGCCTCGAGCTGGCGGTGATCCGATCGCTCTCGCGCTCGCCCGGCGATCGATTCGCTACCGCCCCCGATCTCGCGGCGGCGATCGCTTGTAGCGCGCCGCAGGTGACGAGCGATCTGTTCTCCAACCGGCCGACCCAGGACTGGGATGCTCCGCCGGTCCGCACGCGCGCGCGCGGCACCGAGCCGGTGTCCGACCTGAGCGACGAAGCACACGACGCCGTGATCGCCGAGGCGTGTCTGTCTCGCGCATCGGAGCTGCTCGCGGCGCGGGATCTCGCGGGCTCCGCGAAGCAGCTCGCGCGGGCGGTCGATGCGCTCCGGCTGTCGCAGAACCCATCGGCCGCGCTGTGGCCGGTGCTCCTCAGCCTGGCGGCGGTCCACACCGGTCTCGGAGATATCGCGGCCGCGCGACGGATCGCCACCGAAGCGAAGCAGCACGCGAAGCGCGCGAGCGCGGAGATCGGGATGAGGCGCGCGGACGCCCTGCTCGCCCGACTCTGATCAGGCGAGGCGGTCGAGATACAGCGCGAGCTCGTCCGCGGTGATCATTCCGACGGCCGAGCCGTGGTCCACCACCATCGCCACCGCATCGGGGTGCTCACGCAGCACGGCGAGGACCTCCTCTGCGGATGCCGACGGCTCGACCGTGACCACCGTGCCCGTCGATGCGCCCGCGATCGACGCGCGCGGGCCCGACGTGGCGAGCGCGTGCGCGAGCGAATCGCGCGTGACGACGCCGACCGGATGACCATCTTCGTCGATGACCGGCAGCGGACTGGTGCCTCGGGCGACGAGCTGCGCGGCATCGCCGAGCGTCTGTGCGGGGGTGACGGCTTCGAGGCGTGACAGCATGGCGGCGCTCACCGGCACGGTGGCCAGCGCCGGGTAGTGCAGCTTCTTCGCGAGCGACGCGAACAGGCGCCCCAAACGCCAGGTCCATGTCCGATCTTCATTCCGTGCCATGGCCGAAGGGTGTGCACCGCGTATGCCATGCGGTCTGGGCGCCGTCGCACACCCGCACGGCGGAGTCGCTCGACGATCCAGCGCCGATGCCTCCGCATGTGCCGATCGAAGAACGATCGAGGGAACTAGACACCGTGCGGGCGTGGCGCGAGCGCACGAACGCGGGCATCGCGGGGTGGAACGCTTCGTGCTCCTTGGTCTGACATCATGCCGGTCCCGTTTCCCCACCACTACAGCGCCACCGTCAGCCGCACGTTCGCGTCGCGCGCCAAGGTCCAGGCGCCGCCGCGCCCCGCGCTGCACGGGGGCCCTTCCTCAGAATTCGACGGAGACGCCGCCTCGTG
>JBBRED010000091.1:0-24808 GCA_038203335.1 Haliangiales bacterium
CACGCGCCCGTGCGTTGGCTTCGTCGGCTGCAACGCCGCGCCCGGCTGCACCGGACCGACGTGCTGCTACGGCGCGTGCAGCGCGGCGACGCCGACCACCGAGGTGTGCGACGGCCTCGACAACAACTGCGATGGCAACGCCGACGGCTTCACGCAGGCATGCTCGAACATGAGCACGGGCTTCCCGGCGTTCGATCCGAAGAACAACCCCGGTGGTACGCACATGCCGATGTCGGGCTGCGAGGCGCTCGGTCCGGCGAAGTGCATCTGTCACCCGGGCATTCGCACCTGTCCCCTCAACGGCCCCGGAACGTTCGGCGCCTGCTTGAACGAGCAGCAGCCGCGCACCGAGGTGTGCAACGGCCTCGACGACGACTGCGATGGGCTCGTCGACGAGACGCCGGCGATCACGTGCACGAACGACACGCAGTGCGCGGCCTCTCCGTTGACGCCGTCCTGCGACAACCCCTCGAACCTGCCGAACATGGGCACCTGCATGCCGGCGGACTGCTCGATGGGCTGCGGCGCCGGCCAGCTGGTGTGCGTCAACGGCATGCAGCAGTGCAATGCGACCCCGGCGCCGAACGACGACACGTGCAACGGCAACGACGACGATTGCGATGGCAACGTCGACGAGGACTGGAAGTGCGCGGATCCGGACGGTCCCGACAACATCCCCGGCAACGCGGATGATTGCCCGTGCACGAGCCCGAACGTGTGCAACGGCGAGCAGAAGTGCGTGAACGGCGCGGTCGTGTGCGACGGAGATCCGGTCGGTCAGGAGAGCTGCAACTGCCTCGACGACAACTGCAACGGCCAGATCGACGAAGGCAGCCTGTGCGCGAGCGGAGCGTCGTGCACGAACTGCCAGTGCGCGTTCCCGTGCAGCCAGTCCGAGTTCCCGTGCCCGGTGGGCAAGACCTGCATCGGCAACTTCTGTCTCGCCGATCCGTGCTTCGGCGTGACCTGCCCGACGGTCCCGGGTGACCTCCAGCAGTGCGCACCGAAGCCGGGCAACCCGAACGATCACGTCTGTGTGTCGGCGTGCGATCCGATCGTCAAGACGTGCAACGCGCCCGGCACGATCTGCTACCTGCCGACCGGCGAGTGCAAGCCCGACGACTGCACGACGTTCCCGGGTCGCTGCTCGGCGAACCAGAACTGCATCAACGGCACCTGCGTCACCAACCTGTGCCAGGGCGTGAATTGCCCGTCGGACCAGTACTGCGTCGGCGGCCAGTGCTTCGGCAGTTGCGCCGACATCGATTGCCCGACCGGTCAGCGCTGCCGGATGGGTACCTGCCAGGCAGATCCGTGCGGCAAGGTGTGCCCCGCGGGTCAGGTCTGTCACGACGAGACCGGCGAGTGCGTGGCGAACCCGTGCGAGTTCGTGACCTGTCCGCAGGGTCAGTTCTGCGACGCGAACGACAACGGCATGTGCAAGGACGATCCGTGCGTCGGCACCACGTGCCCGAACCCGGCCGACGTCTGCAAGGGCGGCACCTGCTACGACCCGAACGACTTCCTGCCCGACGCGGGCGTCGAGGAGCACGTCACCACCGGCGGTGGCGGCGGATGTAACGCGGGCAGCGACGGAAGCGGCGTGCTGTTGCTCGGCCTCGCGCTCGGAGCGCTCGTCACACGACGCCGGCGCGGCGCGGGAGGTGCGGCGTGAAGTCGACGCTCCTGCGCGCCTTCGCGGCGTTCGCGTTGATCGGTAGCTCGGCGCTGCACCTCTCGTGCAACGTCAACGAGTACTGCTTGAACTGCGGCAAACCGGGCGATGGCGGTGCCGATGACGGACTCGACGCCACCGATGGCGGCGACGGTGATGCCGACGACGGTGGCGATGGCGGTGCGTGCATCAACACCGGCCCCGAGGTCTGCGACAACAAGGACAACGACTGTGACGGTAGCGTCGACGAAGGCGCGCTGCCGACGATCGGCGACCCGTGCTCGAACCAGATGGGCGAGTGCGCGGGCGGCATCAAGCAGTGCACCGCGGGCGTGGTGGTGTGCAGCAAGCCGCCGAAGCCGGAGATCTGCGACCTCAAGGACAACGACTGCAACGGAACCCCCGACGACGGTGATCCGGGTGGCGGCGCGGTGTGCGGTACGAGCGTCGGCGAGTGCGTCGCCGGTACGAACCACTGCGTCAGCGGCACGATCCAGTGCGTCGGCTCGGTCGGCACGGTCGGCGGTCAGGCGGAGACGTGCAACAACCGCGATGACGACTGCGACGGCCTGTTCGACGAGGGCCTCGGCGTGCTCGGCGCGTGCCCGACCGGCACGAACACGGGCTTGTGCAACATCGGCAACCTGATGTGCGTGGGCGGTGCCCCGACCTGCGTGGGTGCGATCGGACCGTCGCCGGAGCTCTGCGACGGCCTCGATCAGGACTGCGACGGCAACAACACGAACGGCTTCAACCTCGCCAACGATCCGCAGAACTGCGGCGCGTGTGGCAACGTCTGCAACCTCTCGGCGCAGCACGCGTTCGCTGGCTGCGGTGGCAACCCGGCCATGTGCACGGTGGCCGCGTGCCAGGCCGGTTACTACGACAACAACGGCATCGTCGCTGATGGCTGCGAGTACGGCGGCGGCACGTGCTTCATCACGGGCCCGGAGGTCTGCGATGGCATCGACAACGACTGCAACGCGGCGACCAACGAAGCCACGCTGACGCCTCCGGCGAACCTCTGCCTCAACGTCGGCGAGTGCTTCAACGCGCACACGGCGGCGTGCACCGGCGGCTCGTTCAAATGCACGTACACGGATCCGGATGTGTCACAGGCCGGCGGCGTGATCCAGCCCGAGGTCCTGTGCGACGGCAAGGACAACGACTGCGACGGCAAGATCGACGAAGGCCAGCCGAACAAGGGCCTCGCCTGCGACAACGGACTCGTCGGCGATTGCCGCAGCACGGGTACGTTCCAGTGCGACGCCATGAACCTCAGTGGACCGGCGGTCTGCGTGTACACGCAGGTCGGTCCGGGCACGTCGGCCGAGACGTGCGACGGACGTGACAACAACTGCAACGGTCAGGTCGATGAAGGTGCGGGTACCGGAAATTTGAGTGGTCAGGAATGGGTGACCATTCCCGGCTCGGCGACCCAGATCATGAAGTACGAGGCATCGCGCCCCGACGCGACGGGGGTGGCCGACGGCACGCAGACCTCGCACGCGTGCTCACGTGTTGGAGCGAAGCCGTGGGCGAATATCAAGTACCCCGACGCGGTGGCGGCGTGCACGTCGTCCGGAGGCCGGCTCTGCACCGAGGGCGAGTGGGAGTCCATGTGCTCGCAGCCTGTAGCCCCCACGTATCCGCTCGCTGGTCCATCCGGTGCGATCGGTTCGATCTCGGACTACGTGTTCGTCGAAGCGGAGGATGCTTCGACCAACGCGACGGTCAACGGCAAGACCTGGACGGTTGCTCCGATTCAGAATTTCTCCGGGACGACCAGCCTGCGCTCGTTGCCCGATTCGGGCTCCAATCCCACCGCGGCGAACGCACCGACGCAGTCGGCGAGGCTCGATTTCCGGATGAATCTCACCGGTGCGACGCCGTACTACGTATGGGTCCGCATGTTCAGTGCGGATGGCAACAGCGACACGATCTACGCCGGGATCAGCGCGACTCAGCCCGGCACCGCCGTCAACACGACGATCGTGACGCCGATCAACGAGCAATGGCTGTGGGTGCGTAGCTCGGCGATCACGCCGGCTTCGACCGGCACGTACTTCGTCAGCGTGTATCAGAAGGAGGACGGGTCCTACGTCGACGCGATCGCCGTGACCCGCGAAGGCAATGTGAAGCCGCCGTTCGACGAGAACATCTGGGCCACCCAGACCACGCCGAAATATCCGCTGCCGCAGATCTGCAACGATGACGAGTACGACACGAACCCGGTCGTGACGGGCGATCAGGACGATATCCTCGCGACCGGGAGCCTGCTCCAGTGCTTTGCCAACGGGCCCGGCACCGCCGACGCCTACGACATGAGCGGCAACGTCCGAGAGTGGACGAAGGCCCGCGCGCCGGGTGCCAACCCGATCCGGGGCGGCTCGAGCAACACCACCGTCACGGGCACGACGTGCGGCCTCGACTTCACACTCGCGAACGACACGTTCTTCTTCCCGAACGTGGGCTTCCGGTGTTGTAGATAGACGGAGTGAACCTCGGCCATGACCGCTGCGATCGCTGCCTGTTTCAGCGGCGGTCGTGCTTGTGCGCGCACATCCCGACGGTGACGACCGCGACGCAGGTCATCATCGTTCGCCACCACTCCGAGCACGACCGCGCCTCGAACACCGGGCGGCTCGCCCATCGGGCGCTGCCGAACAGCGTCGTGGTCGAGCACGGTGCCCCCGGGCTTCCGACGGTGTTGCCGCCGCTCGAGGGCGCGTGGGTGCTGTACCCGGGCGCCGAGCCGCGCACCACCGCACCGGTGCCGCCGCCGAAGCAGCTGATCGTCCTCGACGCCACCTGGTCGCAGGCGCGGAAGATGTTCCAGAAGCTCGCCGTGTTGCGCGGGTTACCGCTCCTCGCCCTCCCCATCGCCCCGATGCCGGTCGCCCGTCTGCGTGCATCCCCGGGACCCGGGCAGGTGTCGACCATCGAGGCGATCGCGCGGGCGCTGCGGCTCCTGGAGGGGGAGGCGGCCGCGGCGCCGCTCGAGGATCTGTTCTCGCTCGCCGTTGCAAGGGTTTCTGCGCTCGGGCAACGCCCTCGGACCGGCGCTTCCTAGGCCCGGCGATTGCCTGGACGGCCCGCGATCGCCTACCCTGAAATGACGGTGGCTGCGCCGCGTCAAAGCCGCACTGGGATTCCGATCTCGGTGAAGCTGATCCTCGCGACCTCGCTCGTGGTCGCTGCCGCTGTAGGTACGTCCACGTGGTTCGGGCAGCGCTCGATCTCCGAGCTGACCGAGATGCAGATCGACGTTCGCCGCCAGACCGGAGAGCACACGATCTCGCGCGAGTCGGAGCTGGTGGTCCAGGCGGTCGCGACCGCGGCGTCGCTCCCGCTGGCGAACACCCAGCTCGCGGACCTCCAGCCCCTGCTCGAGGCGGCGATCAAGGAGGACAAACGGAGCGGCGACAACCGGATCCAGTGGCTGGTCGTCACCGACACGACCGGGGCGGTGGTCGCCCAGACCGCGGGCGCTCCTGGCAAGGACAAGGTCGCCGAGTACGAGACGAAGCTCGCGACCGGCGAGAAGAACGGCGATGTCGTGCACGCCGGGGGGGCGACCAGGGCCGACTGGGTCTACGGCGCACCGATCAAGCTCGGCACGAACACGCTCGGCGCGCTGCGCATCGGCGTCACCACGGCCG
Organism: Haliangiales bacterium; assembly: GCA_038203335.1. Taxonomy (GTDB): domain Bacteria; phylum Myxococcota_A; class Polyangia; order Haliangiales; family Haliangiaceae; genus JABFXX01. The sequence continues at coordinate 5,338 of JBBRED010000091.1, forward strand.
GGCTCGACAAGGAGCTGCAGGCATCGCTGACCGTCTCCGAGGAGCGGGCGGCGGCATCGCGCGTGCGCGTGTTGCTCGTCTCGCTTGTCGTGCTGATGATCGCCGTGGTGCTGGCGGCGCTCCAGGGCGTACAGCTCGCGCGACCGATCAAGGCGCTGACGCACCAGGCGGCGCGGATCGCCGGTGGTGACCTCAAGGCGCGCGTCCCCGAGAACCGCGGTGACGAGCTCGGCGTGCTCGCGAGGACGTTCAACACGATGGCCGACGAGATCCGGCGGTTGCTCGTGGAGCAGGCGCAGAAGGCATCGCTCGAGAAGGAGATGTCGCTCGCGCGGCAGGTCCAGCAGGCGATGCTGCCGCCGCACACGCTCGATCAGCACGGCGACCTCAAGGTCGTCGGCTACTGCATGCCCGCCTCGAGCTGCGGCGGAGACTGGTGGACCTACCGCAAGCTGTCGAACGGCCGCATGCTCCTCGTCGTCGGCGACGCCACCGGGCACGGCATCCACTCGGCGATGATCGCGGCCACGGCGCGCGGCGCGGTCGAGGCGCTGTCGAGCATCGACGAGAGACTGTTGACGCCGGAGCAGGTGCTGAAGGCGATCGACTCCGCGATCCGCCAGGTCGGCGATCACAACGTCATGATGACCGCGTTCGCCGCGGTGTTCGATTCGGTCAACGGCATCCTCCACTACGCGAACGCGGGACAGAACTTTCCGTACGTCATCAAGCTCGGCCAGACGCGGCTCCTCGAGGATGCGAGCATCATCGCCGCGAGCGGCAATCCGCTCGGTGATCGCAGCATCGCCGTGGAGATCCGGCGCGGCTCGCTACAGCTCCGCCCGGGCGATCTGTTCGTGTGCTTCACCGACGGCGTGGTCGAACGGGCGAACGGCGCGGGCAAGCTGTTCGGCGACCGCCGCCTGCGCAACACGCTGACCGGTCAGTCGCTCGTCGACTCCAACGCTCTCGTGATGCTGCGCGACCGCCTGGTCACCACGCTCGATCACTACGGCGAGGGCACCGCGGCCGAGGACGACGTGACGTTCGTGCTGTGCCAGTTCGACCCGCCGATGAGCCGTCCGCAGGTCCAGGGGCGCGGCGCTGCATGACAGGTTCCGTACGACGGGCGATCTGCCTCGCCGTCGTTCTCTCCACCACCTCAGCGCACGCCGACGGCCCCGTGGTCGACGTCGCCGATCTCCCGCCGCTGCCTCCCGCGGAGGACGCGCCTTCGAGCTCGGCCACCGTCATGGCCGCTGCCACCGCCGAGGAGGACGTCGTCGTCGGTGCCGCGAAGCGCGAACAGAGCCTCGGCAACGTGGCCTCGGCGGTCACGGTCATCACCGCGGATCGGATCCGGCGGTTCGGCTATCGCACGGTCGCCGAGGCGCTCTCCGGCGTCGCGGGCGTGTACATCCAGGACACCCGGCTGACCAGCGCGGTCGGCATTCGAGGCCTCCAGATCCCCGGCGGGTTCAACAGCCGGATCCTCGTGCTCGTCGATGGCGCGACGGTCAACGAGGCGTGGGGCGCGTTCGGCGGCGTCGGGTTCGATGGCCTGGTCTCGATCGATGACATCGCGCGCATCGAGGTGATCCGCGGCCCGGTCGGCGCGGTGTACGGCACGAACGCGTTCTTCGGAATCATCAACATCGTCACGCGCGGCGCGCTCGATGGATCGAAGGCGTGGGGGCGGATCGGCGTCAACTCGATCAACGGCGTGGTCGGCACGGCGGGCTTCGCGCAGGGCGACGTGGACGCGCAGATCCGCGGCTCGGTGCTCGCGATGGGCCGGTTCGGCGAGTCCTCCACGCTTCCCGCGATCCAGGCCGCCCCGCTCGAGGGCGACGGAGCGAACACGCTGATCGCCGCGGTGGTCGGTGCCAAGGGCGGCACGTTCGGTCAGATCCGTGCGTACCGCAGCAAGCGCGATTCGCCGTTCGCGCCGTACGACAGCGATCCCGCGAACGTTCCGCCGTACACGCTGTTCAACTACCAGCTCCTCGTCGAGGGTGGGCACACGCGCGAGCTCAGCAAGCGCCTCACGATCTCCGGGCGCGGCTACCTGAACCTCTATCGCTACTCCGATCGCATCTACAACACCGACGACGTGTTCCTCGACTACGGCGACGCCCGCACGCTCGGCGCCGAGGTCCGCGGTCGCTACGAGCTGCGCGAGGATGGAAGACTCGGCATCACGGCCGGCGCCGAGGCGAACCAGAACTACACGAAGAGCCGCGCGTTCACCGAGGGGATGGAGGCCACGGGCGTGGTCGTGCCGCTCGACTTCAACATCGAGGGCGTCTACTCCGAGCTCGATGGGCAGCCGACCGACTGGCTCGGCTTCACCGGCGGCGTGCGGTTCGATCGCAACTCGGCGATCGAGAGCCGGTTCTCGCCGCGCGCGGCCGTGTTCCTCGCGAAGCCCGAGAGGTACGGCGCGAAGCTGCTCTATGCGGAGGGGTTCCGGAACCCGAGCGCGTTCGAGGGCTACTTCGCCGATGGCGTCGACTTCTCCGCGAACCCGAACATCAAGTCCGAGCGGATCCGCAGCTACGAGGGCGTGCTGTGGGCGAAGCCGACGGCGGGGCTGTCGACCCGCGTCTCCGGCTTCTACTGGGATGCGCGCGACGTGATCGAGCAGGCGCCGGATCCGGCCGACGACACGCTGCTCCAGTTCCAGAACGTCGGTCGCTACATCACCGAGGGCGTCGAGGTCGAGGCGACCTATCGCAACAGCAGAGGGTGGTACGCGTTCGGCGGAGGCACGGTCGCGCGGATCGGCAGCGGTGACGGTTCCGGTCCCGTCGCGTTCGGCGACGTCGTCGGTGCGCCCGCGGTGACCGCGACCTTCGGTGTCTCCACGCCGAAGCTGTGGGACCGCGCGCACCTCTCCGCGGAGGGAGTGGTGCTGTCGAGGCGCCACACGCGGCCCGACGAGACCGGCAACGCGTTGCCCGACTCGAAGGCGTGGACGGGCATCAACGCCACGATCTACGTGCCCGACCTCAAGGGCTTCGACGTGACGGCCGGCGTGCGGAACATCCTCGGCAAGCGCGACGAGATTCCGGCGCCCGGCGACTACGATCGGTTCCCCGATCCCGCGACGACGATCGTCATCCCGAAGATCCCCGGCGAGGGCCGCGAGTTCTTCATCAAGGTGGGGTATTCGCGGTAGCCCGATCAGCGGCGTCGCGCTCGCGGTGCTGCTGGCCACCGCCGCCGCGCACGCCAACGGGCCGGTGGTCGACGTCGACGATCTACCGCCGCTGCCCGCGGGCGACGACGCGCCGTCGAGCTCGGCCACGGTGCTCGCGGCGGCGTCGGCGGAGGAGGACGTGGTGGTCGGCGCGGCGAAGCGCGAGCAGAGCCTCGGCAACGTGGCCTCGGCCGTCACCGTGATCTCGGGCGATCGGATCCGGCGGTTCGGCTACCGTACCATCGGCGAGGCGGTGGCCAGCGTCGCCGGCGCGTACCTCGTCGACAACCGGCTCAGCTTCTCCATCGGGGTGCGCGGTCTCCAGATCCCCGGCGACTTCAACACGCGCCTGCTCGTGCTGGTCGACGGTGCGAGCATCAACGAGGCGTGGGGCGCGTTCGCTGGTGTCGGCTACGACGCGATCGTCTCGATCGAGGACATCGCGCGCATCGAGGTGATCCGCGGCCCCGTGTCGTCGGTGTACGGCACCAACGCGTTCTTCGGGATCATCAACATCGTCACGCGCAGCGCCGCCGATGCGCCGCGCGCGTGGGCGCGAGCGGCGATCAACTCGATCCAGGGCGTGACCACGTCCGTCGGGTTCGCGTCGGGCAGCGTGCACGAGCAGGTTCGCGGATCGGTTCACTTCATGAACCGGATCGGCGAGACGCTGACGCTCGCCATCCCCGACGGGAATGATCTCGGCTTCGATGGCTCGCGCTCGTTCGTCGCCGGGGTCGTCGGCGCGTACGGTGGCAGCTTCGCGCAGGTCCGCGCGTCGCATTACAGCCGCCAGTCGCCGTTCGCGCCGTACGACGTCAATCCGCTGGTCCGGCCCTACGAGCAGTTCGATACGCAGCTCCTCGTCGAGGGCGGGCACACGCGCGAGGTCACCAAGCGGCTCTCCGTCGCCGGGCGGATCTACGCGAACATCTACAAGTTCAGCGATACCTCGCCGCCGTACGATCCGGTGACCGGATACGCGCTCGATACGACCGGCGCGGCACAGGTGTTCGGCGCCGAGATCCGCGGTCGCTACGAGATCGTGCGACCGAACCGGTTCGGCATCACGGCGGGCACCGAGGTCAGCTACGACCGCACGCGCTCGACCGCGGTCGCCGTGGGCGATCCGGCGACCGCCAAGATCGACATCCCGACGAACTACAACCTCGAGGGCATCTACAGCGAGCTCGATGGCCAGCCGCTGCCGTGGCTCGGCTTCACCGGCGGCCTGCGGTTCGATCGCAACTCGAAGCTCGAGGATCGGCTCAGTCCGCGCGCAGCGCTGTTCGTCGCGCAGCCGGAGAAGGCGGGGCTCAAGTTGCTCTACGCGGAGGGCTTCCGCAACGCGAGCGCGTACGAGGGCACGTTCGAGGACGGCTCCGACTTCATCGCGAACCCGAACATCAAGGCCGAGACCATCCGCAGCTTCGAGGCGGTGGCGTGGGCCAAGCCGACGCCGGGTCTGTCGGCGCGGCTCTCCGGGTTCTACTGGGATGCGCGCGGCATCATCGAGGCAGTGCCTGCGCCGAGCGATCCAAACAAGCTGCAGTTCCAGAACGTGACGCGCTACGTGTCGACGGGCGCGGAGGCCGAGGTCGCGTTTCGCGGCAGCAGCGGCTGGTACGCCTTCGGCGGCGCGGCCTACACCCACGTCGGGACCGAGAACGAGATCGGGACGCTGGTCTACGGGGACGTGCCCAACGCACCCGCGATCACCGGCAGCGCGGGGGTCTCGACGCCGAAGCTCGGCGACCTCGCGCACGTCTCCGTCGAGGCGGTCGCGATCGGACCGCGGCCCACGCGTCCCGACGGCGATGGCAACGCCTCTCCCGATGCGCCCGCGTGGGTATGCGCGAACCTCACGGTCTACGTCCCGAACGTCAAAGGCTTCGACGTCACCGCGGGCGTGCGGAACCTGATCGGCACGCGCGATCAGATGCCCGCTCCCGGTGACTACGACCGCAGCATGCCCGATGTCCTCACGGTGCCTCGAGTTCCCGGCGAAGGGAGAGAGCTCTATGTCAAGGTTGGCTATGCGTACTAGGTGGCTCGTGGTTGCGGTGCTCGCGTGTGCGGCGCCCGCGCTCGCGCAGCGTCCCAATCAAGGCGAGGACGAGAGCGCGGCGCTCGTCGACGAAGGCCGCGCGGCGCTGAAGAAGGGCGCGCTCGACGATGCCGCGAAGGCGCTCGATCAGGCGATCGCGCTCAACCCGCGTCGCGTCGAGGCGTACGTGCTGCGGTCGGCGGTGCACGCCGCGCGCAAGGAATACAAGGCCGGCATCGAGCTGATGGAGCGCGCGCAGAAGTTCGCGCCGAACGACGAGGAGGTGCTGACGGCGCTCGGGTCGCAGCGCGTGCTCTCCGGCGATGGTGCGGGCGGCGTCCCGATCCTCCAGGAGGTCACGAAGAAGAACCCCGATCGGTACGACGCGCAGCTCCTTCTCGGGCACTACTGGCACGACGCGGGGAAGTGGCCCGATTCGATCGCGGCGTTCGAGGCGTACTTCGCGCATCGCCCCGGCGCGCTCGCGAAGGAGGACGGCCGGCATCAGGTCGACCTCGCCGATTCGTACCTGCGGTTCCGCCAGCCGCAGAAGGCGCTGACCTTGTTCAAGGCGGCCGTCGATGCGAAGCGCACGGATCTCCGCGCGCGGATCGGCGTCGCGTGGGCGACCGCCGCCCTCGACTGCAAGCGTGCGCGCGCGCTGATCCGCGAGCTCGAGCCGTTCGCCGACACGCACCCCGAGGTGTGGCTCGTCGACGGGCAATGCGCGCTCGCGCTCGGAGACACCAATGCGGCCCTCGAGCGCGGGCGTCGCTACCTCGAGAAGTCGGCGTCCGGCAGCGCGGCGGGCCACGCGCTCGTCGGTGAGGCCCAGGCCACCCGCGGCAACCTCGTGGAGGCGAAGAAGGAGCTCGAGACCGCGATGCAGCTCGAGCCATCACGTCGCCGGTGGACCGTGCGGTTCGCGTACGTGCTGCGGCGGGAGAACGAGAACACGGCGGCGGTCGCCACCCTCGAGAAGCTCGGACCTCCGGCGACGCCGGGCATCGATCCGGACTGGTGGACCGAGCTCGGCGAGGCGCTCCTCGCGAACGGCGATCCGCAGGCGGCGGCCCAGCGGCTCGCTCCGGTCGTGCCCGAGGTCCCGGGGGATGCACCGATCCGCGTCGTCGCGGGCGCGGCCCTGCTCGGCTCGGGTCAGGCCGATGTGGCGGTCAAGATGCTCGGTGACGCGGAGGCGATCACGAGCACCCCGCGCTCGCGCAAGCTGCTGGTCGATGCGCTGACCACCGTGGCGGTCGCGAAGCTCGCCGCGAACGATGCCGCCGCGGCGGAGCCGATGCTCGCGCGCGCGGATCAGCTCGACGGGACGCCCGTCGTGTGGCGCAACCTCGGCATCGCGCGGCTGGCGCTCGGCAAGAACGGCGATGCGGTGCTCCCGCTCGACAAGGCGGCGAAGGGCGACCCGAGCGGCCTCACGCTGATGCTCGATGCGCGGGCGCATGCGTTGACCGGCGATCTCGCGGGCGCGCGACCGCTGTACGAGAGGGCGCTTGCCGCGGCGGAGAGGGACGCCGCGATCGAGGTCGCGATCGACTGGGCTGCCTCCGAGCTCGCGGGCGGCGATCCGTCGATCGGGGTGACCGCGCTCGAGAAGACGGCCGGTCTGGCGAAGTCGGGCGCGCTCGCGCAGCGCCACAAGGCGGCGCTCGCCGTCGCACGACACGCATCCGGCGTCGCACTGCTCAAGCAGGGCACCGGGACGAAGGCCGTCGAGGCGCTGCGTGCCTCCGCGGCCGCCGAGCCCGCGCTCGCGACGAAGTGCGACCTCGCGCTCGCGGCGGTCGTCGTCGGCGAATCGAACGCAGCGCTCGCCGCGCTCAAGGCGGTGAGTGGCCAGAGCTGTCCGTTTCCGCCCCCGGCCGATACGCAGGCGGCACCGATCCTGATCGCGTTCACCGAGGGCCGCAACGCTCGGCGCGCGAGCAAGGCGCTCGATCGCCTCACCGCGATGACCGGGAGGTCGAGCGGCCCAGCGGCCGTGCTGCTGGGGACCTCGATCCGTGTGGTCGCACTCGAGGCGGCGAACGATGCGTACCGCTCGGGGCAGATCGCGCAGGCGCGGAAGTACCTGACGGCCGCGAAGGCCGCGAGCTCGCGCGTGGGGACCGACGAGGTGGCGCACAACCTCGCCGTGCTCGACCTGGTCGACGGGAACCTCGACTCGGCGATCGCGCAGCTCGATCGCGTGGCCGGCAAGGTGCCGGAGGCGCTGGTGAACCTCGGCATCGCCTACGAGCGAAAGGGCGATCAGGTGAAGGCGCTCGATGCGTGGCGACGTGCGCGCAAGGCCGGGGTTCGCTTCACGCCGCTCGCGGACTGGATCGAATCCAAGGAACGGATCTACGGGGAGGCGCCGTGATGCGCATCGCAGTTCTCGCCATCGTGTGCGCGGCCTCGGTCGCGCATGCGGACAACATCACCGTTGGCCTCTACGCGCCGAGCGAGCCGTTCCCATCGACGGCCGCGCGCGTCGATCTCGCGAAGAAGCTAGGTGATCATCTCGGCACCGCGCTCGGCGGGACCGGCGTGGGGCGCGTCTACGCGCGCGCCGGCGACTTCTCGTCGGCCGTCAAGAAGGGCGAGGTCACGGTCGCGCTCGTCGATGCCACGTACCTCGCGGGCGCCGGTGGCAACTACACGGTGATCGCGGCCGCCACCCGCGGTGGCGATGCCACGCACAGCTGGCAGCTCGTCGCGCGTGGCGCCGAGACCATCAACCAGCTCAAGGGCAAGCGCGTGCTCGTGCCATCGATCGGCGGGCGCGAGTCCGACTTCGTCCTCAACGTCCTCCTCGGCGGCGAGGTCGGAAAGGACTTCTTCGGCAAGATCGAAGCGGTGCCCGATACCGCGTCCACGCTCGCGGCGATCGGCCTCGGCAAGGCGGATGCGGCGGTGGTCCCCGCGTCGGTCGAGCTGCCGAGCGGCGTCACCACGGTGCTCGCGCTGCCGCAGCTCTCGGGCCCGGTGCTCGTCGCCTACGGCACCGTGACCGCCGCGCAGAAGCAGGCGCTGGTCGCGGCGGCATCGTCGTTCAAGGGCGACGCCACCGTCGGTGGCTTCAAGGCCAGCGATGCCGATGCGGTGCGTTCGGTGGCGCGCCGGTTCAGCATCCCGGTCAAGCGCGGGCCGCTCGCGGTTCCGGCCGTGCGCGTCCTGGTCGGTGATCTCGTCGAGACCCGCGCGTTCGCGATCGAACGCACCCCGGCCACGGCCTTCGCGCTGGCCCCGACTGGCGATAAGGTGAAGCCGTGAGCCACGACGCGACCTACGCCGAGCATCTTGCCTATCTCCAGCGCGGCTACGAGGCCGCGCTCGCGGCGCACGGCTTCGACGCCGTGGTGCTGTGCAGCGGCGCGGCCGCGATGCGCAACCGGTTCGATGATCAGTCATGGCCGCTGTCGCCGACGCCGGCCTACGCGCACTGGTGCCCGCTCCCCGAGCCCGACACGTTCGTCGTGGTGCGCCCGGGCAAGAAGCCGCAGCTCGTGCGGACCATGGTCGACGATTACTGGGAGACGCCGACGCCGCCCGAGAGCGAGCACTTCTGGGCGGGCTTCGAGCTCGTGGAGGTCAAGCCAGGCCTCGCCGGCGATGCGCTGCCCGGCGGCAAGGTCGCCGTGATCACGCGCGATCAGGGAACCTCGCCGCCCGGCACCGTGAATCCGCCGGCGCTGATCGCGGCGCTCGATCTCCTGCGCACGAAGAAGACCGCCTACGAGATCGGGTGCCTCGCCGAGGCGAGCAAGCGCGCCGCGAAGGGCCACCGCGCGGTCGCGAATCAGTTCGCCGCCGGCGACGTCTCCGAGCTCGATCTGCACCTCTCGTATCTGCTCGCATCGGAGCAGGACGACGCGGCCGCGCCGTACAAGAACATCGTCGCGCTCGGCCCGCACACCGCGGTGCTTCACTACGTCGCGTACCAGCGCGAGAAGGTCGCGGGCGATACGTCGTTTCTGATCGATGCCGGCGCGAAGGTGCTCGGCTACGGCAGCGACATCACTCGCACCTACGTGCGCGGCGATGGCTCGGCCGCGCGGCGGTTCTCGAACCTGCTCGTGCACGTCGATGCCGTCCAGCAGGACATCATCCGGCGCATCCGTCCCGGCATGCAGTACGAGGATCTTCACGACGAGTCGCACCGGCTGCTCGCGGTCGCGCTGCGCGAGCTCGGCATCGGGCGAGGGAGCGCGCAGGAGCTGGTGGAGCGCGGCATCACGCGCGCGCTGTTCCCGCACGGCCTCGGGCACTCGCTCGGGATCACGGTGCACGACACCGGCATGAAGCCCCGTCCCCCGCGCCCCGAGAACAAGTTCCTGCGCAACACCTCGACCATCGAGGTCGGGCAGGTGTTCACGATCGAGCCCGGCATCTACATCATCGATGGCCTGCTGCAGCCGCTGCAGGCCGATGACCGGCGCGACCTGCTCGACTGGTCGGCGATCGCGGATCTGCGGCAGTTCGGCGGGATCCGGATCGAGGACAACGTGCTCGTCGAGGCGAACGGCGTCCGCAACCTGACGCGCGAGGCATTCGCCGCGGCCTGAGGTATCTTCCGCCGGTGATGCGCCGCCTAGCAGTTCTGTCTGTCGTCCTCGGTCTCGCCGCGTGCCAGCGCACCGATTCGAAGCCTGTCGTCTCGAATCGATCTGGGTCCGGATCCGGATCGAACGCGCCGGCGATCTCCGACCAGACGCGCAAGGCGGAGCAGGTGAAGCCGCCGATGGATCTGATGAACCCACCGATCGATGCGGTGAAGACCTCGTCGGGCCTGATCTACAAGAAGCTCTCCGGCGTGGGCGATTCGCCGAAGCCGCTGCGCAACGACACGGTGCTGATCAACTACACGGGCTGGCGCCAGACGACGGGCGAGACGTTCTTCACGAACAAGGGCAAGGGGCAGCCGATGCCGCTCGCGCTCGCGAACACGGCGCCGGGCTTCACCGAGGCGCTTCAGCTCATGCACAAGGGCGAGAGCGCGATGCTCTGGATCCCGCCGTCGATTGGATACAAGGGCGGGCCTCCGCCGGGCAGCGTGCCCGAGACCTTGGTCTACGAGGTCGACGTGGTCGATATCGTCGCGGCGCCGCCGGTGCCGACGGATCTCGCGGCGCCGCCGACCGCGCTGAAGCTGCCGTCGGGGCTCGCGTACGTGGTGGTGAAGCCGGGCACCGGCAAGGACAAGGTCCGGTACTTCGACACGGCCACGTTCCTTTACACCGCGTGGGACGGCAGCGGCCGCATGTTCGATTCGCTGGAGATGCGGAAGCGTCCCGCCACGGTGCCGCCGTTCCGGCAGGCGCCGGCGATGGAGGAGATCCTGACGTCGATGACCGCCGGCGAGCGCATCCGCGTGTGGATCCCGGCGGAGAAGATGCAGCAAGGAGGCAAGCCGCTGCCAGGAATGCCCGAGGGCATGCTGACCTACGAGGTGGAGATGATCTCGATCGCGAAGGGCAACGAGCCGCCGCCGAAGCCGGCGAACCTGGCCAAGGCCCCCGACGATGCGAAGACCACCGCGAAGGGAGTTGCGTACAAGGTGCTGCGCGCCGGCAAGGGCGGGCCGCATCCGGTCGCGACCGACACCGTGAAGGTCAACTACACGGGCTGGACCACCGATGGTCGGATGTTCGACTCGTCGGTGATCAAGGGCGAGCCGGCGGAGTTCTCGCTCGGTGGTGTGATCGTCGGGTGGACCGATGGCATCCCGATGATGTCGGTCGGTGACCGGTTCCGGTTCTGGGTCCCCGAGGAGCTCGCGTTCAAGGGCGCGCCGGGGCGGCCGCAGGGGTTGCTCGTGTTCGATATCGAGCTGCTCGAGATCAAGCCGCCGGTCGCGACACCTCCGGTAGAGGCGAGCGATCCGGGCGGACCGCCGGCCGATCTCGCGGCGCCGCCGGCCGATGCGAAGACGACGCCGAAGGGCGTCGCCTACAAGATCCTGAAGGCGGTGCCGGGGGCCGCGCATCCGAAGGTCACCGACACGGTGAAGATCGAGTACACCGGCTGGAGCACCGACGGTGCGCAGATCGATTCGTCGAAGAAGCTCGGCCGCCCGTATCAGACGTCGCTTCAGGACGTGATCGTCGGATGGCAGGAGGGCATCCCGATGGTCGGCGTCGGTGAATCGGCACGGTTGTGGATCCCGGCGGAGCTCGCGTATCCGAACGGCGGCGGCCCGGCGGGCATGCTGGTGTTCGACGTGAGGCTGGTCGAGATCAAGAAGTGATCTTGCTGGCCGAGGTCGCCGCCGCCTGGGGCTGGACCGCTGGCCAGCTCGCGCCCCTGACCGGCGGCCTGATCAACACGACGTACTCGGTGAGCGAGCGCGGGGCGCCGATCGGGGTGCTCCAGCGCGTGCATCCGATCTTCGCGGGCGAGGTCAACCTCGACCTCGAGGCGGTGACCGAGCACCTCGCGGCGACGGGCATGGCCACGCCGAGGCTCGTGCGGACGCGCGCGGGCGAGCCGTGGATCGTCGTCGAGGGACGCGTGTGGCGCGCGCTGACCTGGATCGATGGCGTGACGGTGCACGCGGTGCCGGATCCGAGCTGGGCCGAGGCGGGCGGCGAGTTGCTCGGGCGGTTTCATCGCGCGGTCGCCGACCTCGCGTACGACTATCGGTTCGCGCGCGCCGGCGTCCACGACACGGCCGCGCACCTCGCACGCCTCGCGGAGCACGTGGCGAGCGGCGGGGATCCCGACGGTGTGGACCTCGGCCGCGAGATCGCGAGCGAGGCGCTCTCCTTGCCAGCGCTGCCGGTGACCGCGCCGCGGCACTGTCACGGCGATCTGAAGATCTCGAACCTCCTGTTCGCCGAAGCTCCGGTCCGCGGCGTGTGTCTCCTCGATCTCGATACGCTCGGTCGCGGCACGATGGCGTTCGAGCTCGGCGATGCGATGCGTTCGTGGTGCAACCCGCGCGGCGAAGATGCGGGCGGCGTGCGCTTCGATCTCGAGATCTTCACCGCTGCGATCCGCGGGTTTCGTTCGGTCGCCGATGCGCTGCTGACCGATGACGAGCGCACGTCGATCGTGATCGGCGCGGAGACCGTGAGCCTCGAGCTCGCGGCCCGGTTCTGCGTGGACGTGTTTCGCGACGAGTACTTCGGCTGGGATGGGGCGCGGTTCCCCTCGCGCCGGGCGCACAACCTGGTGCGCGCGCGCGGGCAGCTCGCGCTGTCACGGGCGATCCGCGCCGCGCGCGCGGATGCGCTCGAGGTGGTCCACGGCCGATGACGCCGGAGGCCGATGCGGAGCTCGTGCGCCGCGCGATCCACGCCCGCGGTGATGCGGCGCGGATGGGCTCGATCGTTCACGGCGTGCTCGGGGCGCTGTGTCTCGCGCTCATGCTCGGTGGCGGCGATCCGCTCCCGTTCTCGCTCGGCGCCGCCGCGCTTGGCACGGTGTCGATCTGGCTCGCGTTCGCGGCTCGGCGCCGGCGCGAGGGACGGTCGGCCCCGCTCCGCGCGCTGCTCCACGAGCCGGAGAAGGTGCAGCGGCTGATGATCGTCGACGAGGAGATGGGCCTCCAGATCCGTGTCACCGCCGACGGGGTGAGCGATTACGTCTGCGCGCCCGGCTCGTTCGACGAGCTGCTCGCCACGCTGCGTCGGCGGTCCCCCCGGGCGCCCGTGACCGATCTGCGCCCCCCGGCCGGGTGAGGTCGGAAGTCCTCGGAGGATCCGCCTCCTGGTTAGCGTGAACCATCGGAATCCCTTCGCCTGCGCCCGATCATGCGCTCTAATCATCGGATGCGTTTTCGTGGCTCGGCTGGCCTCGCTGCCAGCCTGCTTTTCGTCGCCGCGACCGCGCACGCCGTGGTGCCTCGCCAGAGCTCCGGTCGGGTCGTCGCCGACGAGTTGACCGCACTTCCCGCGGCCCAGCTCGGGAAGCCGCTGCGCACGCACGCTGACGTGCGCTGGGGCAAGGTCGCCAGCCCGGCGTGGGCCGCGTTCCAGGCGCGGGCCGGTGGCCGGTGGATGGCGGCCTACGATCGCGCCACCGGCGTGCCCTCGCAGATCTATGGCTCGGGCATCGCCGCTCCGGGCGCGAACGCCTCCGCGGTGATCGCCGAGACCTACGCGCGCACCTTGCTGGCCGATCACCTCGCGCTGCTGGCGCCGGGCGCGAGCGTCGGCGACTTCGTGCTGGTGTCGAACCACTCCGACGGTGAGATTCGCTCGGTCGGGTTCGCCCAGTACCACGCGGGTCACCGCGTCATCGGCGGGCAGATCAGCTTCCGGTTCAAGCACGATCGGATGATCCTGATCGGCAGCCAGGCGCTGCCCGATGTGGTGGTCGCGATGCCAACCACGCGGATGTCGCGCACCCTGCTCGGAGCGCGTGCGACGTCGGCGCTGCGCGTCGCCGTGGATCTTCCGGCGGCGCCGATCACCGAGGCGGGCGACGAGGTCGTGCTGCCGCTGATCGGCGATGCCGCCGTGCTCGGATACCGGCTCGCACGGCCGCTCACCATCGATGGCGGCGGCGAGGGGCGTTACCTCGCGTACGCCGATGCCACCACCGGCGAGATCCTCGCGGTGCACCAGCAGAACCTCTACGCGAGCGGCACCGTCCGGTACAAGGGGGTCGATCGCCGCCCGGGGAACCCGCGGGTCGATCGCCCGGCGCCAAACGCGTTCGTCATGGTCTCCGGCACGCCCACCACCACGGCGGTGGACGGCAGCGTGAGCTGGGGCCCGGATGCGGCGCAGACGCTGACCACCGCGGTGGCAGGTAACTTCGTCACCGTCGTCAACAAGGCCACCGGTGCGGCGGTCGCGGTCGCGGATCTCTCGCTCCCGCCGAACGGCACGGTGGTGTGGGATGCGAGCGCGGTGACCGAGGACGATGCACAGGTGCAGGTCTACCTGTCGACGAACATCGTCAAGCAGTTCGTTCGCACGCGCCTCGATCCGGCGATGCCGAAGCTCGACGAGGCGATCATCGCGAACGTCAATCTCAACCAGGACTGCAACGCGTTCTACGACGGCACCGCGATCAACTTCTTCCACGCCAGCATGAAGTGCGAGAACACCGGCCTCTTGCAGGACGTCGTGTTCCACGAGTTCGGCCACGCGCTCCACTCCGAGGAGATCATCGAAGGCGTCGGCTCGTTCGACGGTGCGATGAGCGAAGGTGCGGCGGACTTCCTCGCGGCGAGCATCACCGGCGACGCGGGCATGGGCCGCGGGTTCTTCTACAACGACGATGCGCTCCGCAACCTCGACCCGCCGTTCAAGGAGTTCATCTGGCCCGATGATGTCCAGGAGATCCACCACACCGGCCTGATCTACGGCGGCACGATGTGGGACCTCCGCAAGGCGCTGATCGCCGAGCTCGGCGAAGCCGCGGGCATCGAGCTCGTGCAGAAGCTGTACATCGGCACACTGCGCCGCTCGACGAGCATCCCCGACACGTTGCTCGAGGCCCTCGTCGAGGACGACGACAACGGCAACCTCGACGACGGCACGCCGCACGAGTGCACGATCCGCAAGGCGTTCAGCCTGCACGGTCTTCGTACCGCCACCGGCACGATCGAGGCGCCGGGCGCGCTCGCGCAGCAGGCGGGCTCCACGTTCGTGCAGGTGGACGTCACCGGCCTCAGCACCCGCTGCAGCGGCGACACCGTCCGCAACGTGGTCATCGAGTGGAAGCCCGCCGAGGGATCGACGCTCACCGAGGGCGCCGTCGCCGCAACGGCGGTCGATAGCGACACGTTCTATGCGCAGCTCCCGCTCGCGCTCGAGGGCACGGTGCTCTACCGGGCGCGCGTGGTGTTCATCGACGGCTCGGTGCTGACGCTCGCCGACAACCTCGCGGACCCGTTCTACCAGCTCTATCAGGGCCACACGGTGCCGCTGTACTGCACGAACTTCGAGGATGGCGATCCGCTCGCTGCAGGCTGGACCACGGCTTCCACGAAGGAGGAATCGCCGTGGGCGTGGGGCGAGGCGATGGGCGGCCCCACGGATCCGCACGCCGCGTTCTCGGGCTCGCACTTCCTCGCGCAGGCACTCGGCGGGGACTACAAGCCGGGCCGCACCTCGTGGGTCCAGATGCCGTCCATCGATGTCGGCCGATGGACCGACGTGCGCCTCCAGTACCGACGCTGGCTCGCCGTCGAGGACAGCCACTTCGATCAGGCGCGCATCCTCCTCAACGGCAAGGAGGTCTGGCTCAACTTCACGCAGAACATCGGCGACTCGAGCTCCACGCACCACCTCGATCGCGAGTGGCGTTTCCAGGACGTGCCGCTCTCGGGCAAGGTGCCGGGCCACGTGTTCGACGTGCGCTGGAACCTGACCTCCGATGACGGCCTCAACCTCGGCGGCTGGCAGCTCGACGACGTCTGCCTCGTCGCGAACGTCAACTCGATCTGCGGCGACGGGGTCAAGACGCGGACCGAGGGCTGCGACGAGGGCGACGCGAATGCCGACCGCCCGAACACGTGCCGCACCTACTGCCAGCTGCCGTCGTGCGGCGATCTGATCGTCGACGAGGGCGAGGAGTGCGACCGTGGCCTCGAGGGCGATGGGAGCTGCACCCCGGAGTGCACGGCCAAGGAGGTTCCGAGCCTCGGCGGGTGCTGTTCGACGAGCGGCGGGCCCGCGGGCTCGTTCGCGCTCGGAGCGGTGGTCGCGGGGCTATTCCTCGTCGGGGGCCATCGACGCCGCCGGCGCCGGACCCTGCGGTAGCGGCTGGCCGGTGCGGCCACGCGGCTGGTCCCGCTGGTCGATCCAGCCATCGCCGTTCCGATCGAACCGGCGGAGGCGGTTCTGCAGCTTCGGCGGCAGCTCGCCCGGTCCGAGGTTGCCGTCGCCGTTCTTGTCGAACTTGCGGATCAGCTTCTGCATTTTCATCTGCCGGCGCATGCGCTTCGCCTGGCGCCGCTCGCGGCGATCGAGCCGGCCATCCTGGTTCGCATCGAACCGCTCGAGCATCCGGGCGCGGCGCTCGGACCGCCGGTCGGGCTGCTGGTTATCCGCATGGGCAAACGACGTGGCCCCGAGGAGCCCGGCCAGAACGAACACGATGAGCTTCATGCCCGGTCAGACTCGCCGCCCGACGAGGAGTTAAACCGCTACGGGCAAGGTGCGGTCAGCGGCCCCGGGGCGGGGACGGTCGGCACACCGTCGCGCACGTAGCTCGCGAGGAAGCAGCTGTACTGGTGCTTGACCTCCTCGATCTGCCGGTACAGGTAGTGCGGATCGATGATGCCGTCGCCGTTGAACTGGATCACCACGCGGGTCTTGCCGTCGCGGTTCGCCTTCACCGGGTAGGTCGCGAGACCTGCGAGCTCGTCGGAGCCGAGCGCCTGCTGCATCGAGCCCCACAGCTCGGGACCCGCCTGCTGGTTGCCGTAGGCGAGGGCGGCCGCGTCGTAGATGTCGATCGGGAAGTACTCGTCGCCCTTGCCGACGGGTTCGTAGACGTTGCGCGCGGTCGCGTTCGGCAGCGGGCGCCGGGCGACGCGCGCCATGTAGACCATCGGCTCCGCGATCTCCCAGCCGAGCGCCATGATGTCGAGCGCGGGGTGGACGAACAGCAGCGTCGAGTCGTCGACGCCGAGCGCCGTGCCGAGCAATGCGCGCGCGCCGGGGATGATCGCGGTCTCGAGGATCATCAGGTTCCAGAACCCACCGGCGCCGGTCGGCACGAGCGCGCCGTAGCGAGACTCGGTGGCGCCGATCATGTTCGTGTACATGCCGCCCATCGACTGGCCACCGGCCATCAGCTTCGCGCTGTCGAAGTGGTGCGTGGCGCCGCCGGTCGGCGCGGGCATGCCGCAGGCGGTGACGAGCGACTGCGGGATCTGGAGCGCGAGCAGCGCATCGAGGAACAGGCGCTGCTCGATGACGCCCTGCTGGAACGTGTACGGGAACGCGGAGAGGTTGTTGATGTTGAGGTACGCGTAGTCGGTCGCACCGGGGAGCCGCTCGGGGTTGACCGGCATCGCGGCCGACGCGGCGGCGATGCCCTGCTGCGCGACGACCCAGCCGGGACCCTTGCCGGGCTCGGGCATGTCGTCGGGCGTTGGCGAGTGACCCAGATCGACGATGCCGGAGGTCAGGCCGCCGGAGCCGTGGAAGAACTGGTAGAGCGGCCAGCCGGCGGTGGGCATCGCGGCCTTCGGCAGCGTGATGCGGAGCGGGATGGTCATGTCGCTCTGCTTCTGCGGCAGATCGTTCGCATCGAGGACGAACCGGCCATCGGTATCGAACGGCTGCGCGCCCTTCTGGAACTGCGGCATCGTGATGGTGCCGCGGAGCTCGCAGAACCCGTCGTGCGTGGCGCCGTCGAACAGCGCGAGGTTGTCGATGGTTGGATGCTGGGCCGCGCGCGCGGCCTCGGAGCGCTTGCGCGAGCGCGCGACCTCGTCGCCGGTGGTGAAGACCGTGGCGACCAGCACGTCGTCGCGCGGGATGCCGAGCGTATCGAGCTCGGCGCCGAGGTTCGCGTAGAGTGCGACCGCCGCCGCGCCGCGGGTGCCCGAAGGTGCCTTTCCCTGCATCACCTTCGCGTACTGCGAGGCCTGCGTGAAGCCCGGTGCAAACGCGGAGCGCACGACGAGCGCGTACTCGGTGTCGCCGCGGAGCACGATGCCCGGGCGCGGCGCGAAGGCGACGAGGTCGGTCGGGACATACGGATCGGGCGGCAGCGTCGCGGCGACGAGCGGATACGAGGTGCCGCGCTCCGGCGATGCGGGATCGATGTCGACGAGGAGGACCTTGTCGTCGCCCGGCGGGATCACGGCCTCGATGGTCTGTTCGGGCACGGCGGAGTGAAACCGCACGTAGACGATCGGCATCATCGGCCAGCCCAGCCGATCGTTCGCGACCGAGAGCAGCGCGTTCAGGATCGGCACGTTGCGCCGGTTCGGGAAGCCTGTCAGGTCGGGCGCTCCTCCCGCGGTGAGCCGCAGGTCCGAGGGAAACGGCAGGTCCCAGAACGTCTCGGGCTGGTCGATCGAGCCCTCGAGCTCGAAGTACGGCGTCAGCTGCGGACCGTCATCACCACTGCAACCGACCGCGTGAACGAGGAGAGCGGCGACGTACAACCAGCGCATCGCGCCAGTATGCCCGATCACCCCGAGACGGTGGTGCGCGCCTTCCGGCGGCGCGGCGGCGTCTGTGCGGCAGCTCTCACTCGCGCGAGCACCGAGGCGGCGAGGGTCTCGTCGTCGTCGATGAACGGCACGTTGACGCTATCGAACAGCGTGCGATCCCGCGAGGACACCGAGCCGATCACCACGAGCTGCGCGTGCTGTTCGATCTCGAGCCCGCGCACGTACATGATCAGCTCGAGCGCGTTCATCACCCCGCGCAGCGCGCCGTCGATGAACACCAGGTCCGGATGGTCGCGGTTGAGCTTGTGGGCCGCGTCCGTGCCCTCGCTCGCGATCTCCACGTTCGCGGCCGCGTAGGCGCGACGGGCGAGGCTCCACATCCAGCGTGCGCGCGCGGTATCGTCATCGACGATCAACACGCGCAGCGTGCGCGCCTGCGTCCCGGTTCGGTGCTGGATCGCCTCGATCTGCGAGAGCACCTCGGCGGCCGAAGGGGGACGCTGCGACGGATGCTTCGAGAGCAGCCACTCGACGAGATCCGAGAGATCTCCGGGAAGATCGGTGCGCAGATCGGCGAGCCGCGGCGGCGGCTCGTGGGCGTGGCCACGGAGCTCGACCTCGTGGTCGTCGTCGGCGAACGGCGGGGCGCCGCGCGCCAGCTCGATCGCGATGCACCCGAGGCCATAGAGATCGATCATCGCCGCCGCCGCCGGATTCGACGGCTCGACCTCGCCGCGAACCACCTCGGGCGCGAGGATCTGGCCGTGCGGACCGAACGCCGGCACCTGGGACAGCGAGAGTCGCCCGAGCACGAGGCGCTCGTCGGGACCGATCAGCACGGTGGATCCGGAGATGTCTCCGATCGCGATCCCGGCGTCGTGCGCGCGGGCCACGGCGGCGGCCACGCCGCGCAGCTTCGCCATGTATTCCTCGGGGGCCAGCGGCGTCTCGAGCACGTCGCGAAGCAAGCGACCGACGATGCGCTCGCCGACGATGTACTCGATGCCCTGGTGCGTCCCCATCCCGTAGATCGCCGCGGCGCACGAATGCCGCACCGCCGCGCAGCGCCGGGCCTCGAACATCATCGAGGGCAGCTCGGGGTCCTTCCACGCGAGCTTGATGGCGACCA
>JBBRED010000092.1:0-24608 GCA_038203335.1 Haliangiales bacterium
GAACGCCGCGTAGCTCGACAGCTTGACGCCGCGGTACGGGTCGAACTTCGACACCGCCTGGATCAGGCCGACGTTGCCCTCCTGGACGAGGTCGAGCAGGTTGCGATGCGCGCGCCGGTACTCGTAGGCGATCTTGACCACGAGCCGGAGGTTCGCCTCGATCAACTTGCGGGCCGCCGAGGTGTCGCCGTGCTCGACGAGCCGGGTCGCCAGGCCCTTCTCCTCCTCGGGAGTCAGCAGCGGGAACCGGCGGACCTCGGACATGTACGCGGCCATCGGGTCGCGCTTTGCCAGGGAGCCACCGCGCGTCGAGACCTTCTTCTCGGGGGGATCCTCGAGGTCATCGACGTTCTCGGCCTCGGAGATCTCCGCAGCCGCTTCGACGGCATCCGGATCGATCTCGGTGTCTTTTTCCTCGGGCTCGGCCTCTTCGTCGGAGGAGGCCTCTTCGGCGTCCTCGGGATCCTTCTCGGCGTCGCTCACTGGCTCGCCGACGTCGATCACCTTCTTGGAGGCCCGCTTTCTCGTGCCCGGAGGCTTGCTGCTGCGCTCCGCCATCAGTGGCCTCGACTGTACTACACCTGCGCACCACACATCTCCACGTGGCGCCCGCTGCATCTCCCCCTATAATCGGTGGATGCGCAGCCGGTTGAACCTGGCCCTGGTGGGGGTCGCGGGTGCTCTCGCACTCGTCCTCACCGTGATCCGACAGTCGCCCGAGGGCGTCGTGTCGCTCGATCTCGACATGCAGGAAGTCCGCGCGGCTCCGGGCCAGGCCCAGCAGCCACGTCATGATCTCTCGGCACTCGCGATCTTCAACAAGACGCTGCTGCGCATCAAGGATCGCTATGTCGATCCGGGTCGCGTCGACCCGAAGAAGATGCTCTACGCGGCGCTCGATTCGGTTCAGTTCAACGTGCCCGAGGTGCTGATCGAGCCCGATGCCGCGCGCAATCAGATCACGGTCGCGGTGAACGACAAGCGCGAGGTATTCGACACGAGCGACGTCGACTCGCCGTGGCGCATGACGATCAAGCTCAAGAAGGTGTTCCGCTTCATCGAGACCAACATGAACGCCGGCGCCGACCTCGCGAAGGTCGAGTACGCGGCGGTCAACGGCATGCTGTCCACACTCGACCCGCACTCGATCTTGATGGATCCCGAGAGCGCGCGCGACATGGACGTGTCGACCAGCGGCAAGTTCGGCGGCCTGGGCATCGTCATCCGCATGATCGAGCGGAAGCTGACGGTCGTGAAGCCGATGAAGGACACGCCGGCGTCGAAGAAGGGCATCAAGGCCGGCGACCACATCGTCCGCATCAACAACGAGCCGACCGAGAACTTCACCTCGAACGAGGCGGTCGATCGCATGCGCGGTGACCCGAAGACCGGCGTCACGCTGTGGATCGAGCGCAAGGGCGAAGCCGCCCTGCTCCGCTTCGATCTCGTCCGCGACATCATTCGCGTCTCGCAGGTCGAGCACAAGCTGCTCGACAAGGGCGTCGGCTACTTGAAGGTGAAGCAGTTCTCGAAGGGCATCGCACAGGATGTCGCCGAGGCGATGAAGGAGATGAGCGCGAAGGGCGCCACCTCGTGGATCCTCGACCTTCGCTACAACCCGGGCGGTCTCCTCGAGGAGGCCGTGCAGCTCTCCGATCTCTTCGTCGACACCGGCACCGTGGTCACGACTGTCTCGGGTCGCGATCGCGAAGCGCGCCGCGCCGAGCGCGGGTTCGGCGATACCAGCAGCTCGCTCGTCGTGCTCGTCAACGGCGGCTCGGCCTCCGCGTCGGAGATCGTCGCCGGCGCGCTCAAGAACCTCGATCGTGCGGCCATCGTCGGCACGCGCACGTTCGGCAAGGGCTCGGTGCAGGAGCTCTACGACAACGAGGACAAGAGCAAGCTGAAGCTCACGATCGCGCAGTACCTCACTCCCGGCGATCGCTCGATCCAGAACCTCGGCATCGTCCCCGACATCCAGCTCCAGCGGATGTACATCCCCGAGAAGAACGACGCGCCGTCGGACTTCGTCCGCATGCTCGCGCCCACGCGTACGTACGGCGAGAAGGACCTCGACGCCCACCTCGTCTCGACCTACGCGAAGGACACCGACAAGCCCTCCTACGAGATCGGGTTCCTCGTCGACAAGAAGAAGCCGGCCGCGGGCGAGCAGCCCGCCGTGGCGCCGCCCGATGACGAGGACGGTCCGGACGACGACGAGGTCGTCGAGGACTTCGAGATCCGGTTCGCGAAGGACCTCGCGTCCAGCGTGCAGAGCTCGTCGCGGCCGAAGCTGGTCGCCGGCGCGGGCAAGCTCGTCGCGAAGGTCCGCGGCGAGGAAGAGAAGAAGCTCGTCGCCGCGCTCGGCGTGATCGGCGTCGACTGGACCGCCCCCGAGACCGCGGGCGCGTCGGCGAACCTCGACATCTCGCTGACCACCACCCCGGCGGCGAACCTCAAGGCCGGTGACCTCGTCAGCGTCACCGCGACCGTGAAGAACATCGGCACCGGCCCCGCGTACCGCGTGCTGCCGCGCATCACCGGCGACGACCAGACGTTCGAGGACTCGGAGCTACCGATCGGCAAGGTCAACCCGGGCGAGACCAAGACGTTCACCGCGAAGATGCAGGTGCCGAAGGAGGCGCTCGATCGCGTCGACCGGCTCGGTCTCGAGGTTCGCGAGGCGCGCAACGCGACCACGCGCGTGACCCCGACCGAGCTCCACATCGAGGCGCTGCCGCGCCCCGTCTTCGCCTACGCGTACCAGCTCGTCGACGAGGGCAATGGAGACGGCATCGTCCAGCGCGGCGAGCGGTTCAAGCTCCAGATCCAGGTCAAGAACACCGGCGCCGGCGCCACGCAGGACGCCGAGGTGATGCTGCGCAACGCCACCGGTGACGGCGTGGTGCTCGACAAGAGCCGCGTCTCGCTGAAGGACACGCCGCTCCTGCCGAACCAGGTCAAGGACCTCGAGTTCCCGCTCGCCACCGACGCCACGCTCAAGGGCGACGAGGTGGTCGTCGAGCTGATCGCGTATGACTCCGCGCTCGACGTGCAGACCAGCCAGAAGCTCAAGTTCAAGGTCGGACCGGGCGTCACGGGCACCCCGTCGCGCGGTGACGTCACGATCAAGGCGCCGATCACGATCCGCGCCGGCGCCTCCGAGGAGACCGAGCAGGTCGGTCTCGCCGGCAAGGGCACGAGCTTCGCGGCGCTCGGAACGTTCGGTGCGTGGACCAAGGTCAAGCTCAACGCTGGCGGCTCGCGCGTGGGCTTCATCCCGTCCTCGGCGCTGTCCTCGGGCGGCTCGGGCACCGGCTCGTTCACCCAGACCTGGAACTCGACGCCCCCGGCGATCAACCTCGCGCTCAAGGGCCTCGAGACCTCCGCCGAGACCTACAAGCTCAACGGCGTGGTCACCAACGACACCCACGTCGAGGACGTCTACATCTTCGTGTCCAACCAGCGCGCGAAGATCGACTCGCGCAAGGTGTTCTACCGCTCGAACCGCGGCGGCAAGGATCCGAAGAACCTCGACTTCACGACCGAGCTGCCGCTGTGGCCGGGCTCGAACATGGTCACCGTGGTGGCGCGCTCGAACAGCGAAGTCCGCTCGGTGAAGACGATGTTCGTGTACCGCGACCCGCCGCGGACCGCCCAGAAGCCGTAGGCATCGCACCTACACGGGATCGCCGCCGTCGTCCTCCCAAGTGGCGGCAGGTGCTGGCACAATCGGAACTGAATGGGGCGCCCTGGGTGGCGTCTGAACCAGTGACATGCGCACCACTTCCCTCGCAGCGATTGTCGGCCTCGCCCTCCTCGGCAGCGTCGCTACCGCGTCGGCGGACGACGTCTCGGGCAACTACGACGTGAAGTACGAGGAGGTGTCGACGAACTGTCCGTCGCCCCTCAAGTACGGCAACGGCAAGCTCGAGGTGAAGACGAAGGGCACGACCGTGACGGTCGACATCGATCGCACCCCGCTGATGCAGGGCTCGGTCGGCAAGAACGGCAAGATCAGCGCGAAGTCCAAGTCCGGCGGCACCGCGCTCGACGGCATGAGCGGCGTGTTCTCGGTCGCCGGCAAGATCACGCCCGAGGGCATGCTCGCGTTCGTGATGGTCGGTGAGTACACCGCGGGCGGAAAGGCGCTGTGCAGCCAGTCGTGGAACGTCGTCGGTAGCAAGGCCGATGACGCGAAGCAGGGCCCGCCGGCGAAGAAGAAGTCGACCGATCCGTTCATGCCGATGATCCTGCGCTAGCGTGCCGGCGCCGCTGCCGCCTAGCTTCGAGCAGCTCATCCGCGACAACGTGCAGTCGCGCCGGATCATGTCGGTCATCCTCCTGATGTGCGCGGTGCTCGTGCCGATCGGCCTCCGCGGCGTCGCGCTGTCGATCGCGTTCGACGCGTTCCTCGTCCTCGGTGCCCTGTTTCTCGAGGTCACCGCACAGCGCGTGCGCAGCCTGGCTCGCCTGCTCGCCGCGGACCCGCAGTCGATCTCGCGACTCTGGGACACGAGTGTGGGCGTGCCGAAGAGTGCGCGGCGCGACGGCATCCTGCACGTCGAGCTGACCACGAGAGCGCACTACCGACTTCGCGCGACCACCGATCCCGTGAAGAGCGTCCTCGCTGACCTCGAAGCCTGGCGCGTCGTGAATTCCACATCGCGATGAGTGGCGTGTTCTGGGTCGCCGGCAAGGTCACGCCCGAGGGCGTGCTCTCGTTCCATTCCTGCCGATGATCCTGCACGTTAGCGGTGCGGCGCCGCCACCGCCGAGCTTTCAGTAACGGGTTCGCGACAACCTGCTCGTCCGCAGCAGATGATCGTCAGGCTTCACGCCGCTACCAAGCAGCGGGGCCTGCTGGCACAATCGCGCACATGAGGCTGCACGCTCCAGCGGGTAGTACGGTGCGCCCCTCGACCGCATCCGCCATACCAACCCGACGACCAGCAGAAGCCGTCCCCGTAGGGAGGAAGCTCCTCGACCTTCCCGTGCACGCCGCATCGCGCGCAGGGAGCCCCCTCGGCAGCGTCTCCCCGGCCATCACGTCGGTTCTCGGGGCACCTCCTGCCGACGTCAGAGTACACACGGACGCGCATGCGGCCGAGGTCGCGCGTTCGCACGATGCAGCAGCGCTCACGATCGGAACCGACATTTACTACGGCGCATCTGCTGCGCGGCCTGGCTCGCGTCGTGGTGACTCGCTCCTCGCACACGAGCTTGCTCATGTCGCCCAGCAACGTGGCGCGACGGGTCCAACGATCGATCTCAGCCCCAGCGCGAGACACGAGACCAATGCGGATGATGCGGTCGCGCGGGTCGTCGGACAACGCGCAGGCTACCCGCTCCGGGGGACGTGGCAGCCCGAGCGCACGGGTTTGCGACTCCAGCGCCAGCCGGTCGACGCCGGTGTCGATGCGACGCTGCCAGATGCGGCGCCACCCATCAGCGAGAAAGACAAGCGCCTCGCGCAGAACAAGGCGCGCCGCGACGCACTCAGGAAGGTCAAAGGCGCGCGGAGCTTCTCTGAAGAAGCCGCAGCCGAGACCGAGCTGATCGCGCTCGATCACTGGATCGCGGTCGACGAAACGGGGAAGGGCGTGAGGACCGGTGTGAGGTCTGGAGAGGACACGAGCGGGGGGCTCGCTCAATGCAGCTGTACCTCCTACGTGCGCGACGTGCTCGCGCACACGTTCGCAGCGGGGGGGAAGAAGGACACCTGGAAGAAGATCATCAAGACATCGATTGCGCTCAACGATGACAAGTCAGACAAGGGGCTCAACGGAATCGAGCTGCAGCGCGCGCTCATCAGCGAAGACGGTTGGAAGGCGATCTTCTGGGCGCGGGATCCTTTGTATAAGTCGTATCAACGGCACAAGCGGAACCCGGACCACTCGTACTTTCTCGACACGCTTGGCAACGAGGTATGGGAGCACGACAGCGAGCCGCAGGATCGTGCTCCCAAGGCGACGCGAGCGAAGGATCCGACATACTACAAGATGCCAGTCTCCGCGGCAGTCGTGAATTATCATCCCGAGGCCAAGGATCCGACCGTGGGTAAGAATCAGTGGACCCCCGTCGACAGCACGACGCGGAAGGACACGACCACGCTCGACAAGCTCCGCAAGATCCCGTTCGGTGTGCTCACCATGTACGGCGGCGACCACATGGCGTTGCTGATCCACGGTGTCGTGTACGAGGTGCATTGGGACGAAGAAAGCACCAGCCCAGGCCTCTACGAGGCGAAGGATCTCGAGGATTACGGCTGGCATACGGGCGCCGTGGTCGTCCCGGCGTCCGAGCTCACCAAAGCGTTTGGCAAGCCGTGATGTGGAGATTGGGCCTCGTTCTCGCCGCGTGCTCGTCGCAACCGTCCGAGCGGTCGGTGGCGAACGCGGGGTCCGCTGCTCCAAGGCCTCCCGACGACCACGCAGCCACGGTGGCCGAACACGTCGAGAGCTGCCCGAAGGCACGCGCGACGTGGCGGGGACAGCGCGAGAACGGCAACGAGACATTCAAGTCGCTGACCGTGGTCGGCGATGGTGCCCAGCCGATCACGATCGACCTCGAGGATGTGCCACGTGCGAACTGGTCGTTCTCGATCTTCTCGCCCGACTGTGCGCGAGTCCTGCTGCTGCTCGCGCGCGGTGGTCCCTACCACGTCGTCCGCGTCGATCATCTAGCGCTCTACGCGCAAGGGGAGCCGCCCGAGCTCGAGCTGCGCGGAAAGCCCGATCCGAAAACGGAAACAGGCGCGGGCAACCTGCGCGACGGGGCATGGGTCTCGAACACCGAGCTGACCTACGCGTGGGGGTGCTGCGATCCGCCGGTGCACGAGCGTGTCTCGATCCCGAGGCCATGACACGCCGCCAGGGCGCGTGATCGCAACACTACTCGCCGGCACCGAGGGTCTGATGGCTATCGAACACCACCGCGAGGCCATGGTGCGCAGCGACGCATCGTTGAACCATCCGCAAGAGCCACGCGCGCGCCGGCGAGTCGGCGGCACGCCCGAGCCAGCTCCCGAGCGCCGCCGTCCCGGAGGCATCGAAGACTCCATTGCCCAGTGGCGGCGCCGCCGCAATGAGCCTTCGCACATCCTGGACGAGCGCCGGATCGTTCGACACCTCGCTCGAACGAGCGCGAAGCGTTGCACGCGCATAGATCGCTTCTGGGGTCGTCGCCCCGACAACATTCTTCACGGCGGCCTTGTCCAGTTCGCACGCGGTCGCGCGCGCGAGCGGGCGCCGTTCTCGCGCGCGAGCGGAATGCGCGTTGAGGCGTCGTACGATCTCCGCGGGGTCAGCACCATCGCGTGTCCTGGACGATACGCATTCGCTCCGAAATAGATCCCCGAGTCCATGGTCACCGCCCGTGCTTTGCCGCATCTGCGATCGCCGCTGCGGCACCATCACGTTGGACCGGAATCTCGAGCAGCGACCAGAGGGGCGGCTCCGAGACGATCGGAGCTGATGCGTGTCTCACCGCCGACACGGAGGCGATCTGCGCGGGCCCAAGGTTAAGGACCCGCAACTTCACGGCAAGATGATCGCCTGGAGTGGGTCGTAGACGGGCGGAGTCGACGTGAAGTCCGTCACGAGCAGGCTATCGACGCCGTCGACGCGAAGCCGGACGTAGGTGAGTCCACTCGGCGGGTTGTCGAGCATGAACTGCAGGGTGTCGGTCTGACCGTGCGGGTCTGCGGCGACCTGCTGATTGCCCACGATCAAGCTGACCTTCTGGTCGGCCCACACCTCCGGCGTGCAAACGACCTCGAGCATGAGCAGGCTGCTGGTGCTCGTCACCTTCGTGACGGACGTGATGCGCGGAGCGAGCGGCACGCTCAACACGTTCGTGGTGCGCACCTGATCCGAAGTGACATCCACATCGACGGTGTACGTCCCGGGAGGCCAAGCCGCAGCGGTCGCGGGAATCTGGACCTGAAAGCTCGTCGGTGTGCGCGGACCGGTCGGCAACAGCTCCTCCGGATCGCCGAACAGACGGTGGTTGAACCTCGCGACGAGCGGAGTGCCACCGAGGTTGTGCCCGCGGATCGTCAGCATCTCGCCAAGGCGGACGGCCGGTCGCTTCAGATCGCACTCGAAGCTCTCGAGAACCGGATACGGAAGCTCGAGGTTCGCGGAGACACGCGGCCCGGGTTCGACGCCGCCGACGGGCTTGCCACGGGTGAGCACGGGGATCGGCGCGATCGCAGGCTTCGTGCTGTCGATCAGCACGACGGAGACTTCGTAGCCGATCGAGATGCGGTACGGCCTCGAGAACCCCGTCCACAGCTTCGAGATCTCCTCGGTGCCGAGAGGGTGCGGCCGGATGCGGACGCGCTCGGCCTGCTGCCACAGATCCGATCCGATCAGCGACTGGAGCACGCTGCGCGACATCGTCGAGTTGTCGTGCAGGATGCTCATCGCACGACCGATCATGCGATGCGCCTGGAGGTCGTCATCGTTCGCGCCATATGCGGTCAGCACGTAGTAGAGGACGAGCGACAGCGGCTGCTGGGCGCTCTCCCCCTCGTGCATGCCGGGCGTCGCCATGTTGCGAAAGCCGGCGTGATGCTGGAGCTGGAACAGGAACAGGTTGAGTTGGTTCTTCTTCTCATCCTGTGCGCGCGCGATATCGAGTGGCTTGCACGTGACGAACGCGCCGGGGAGCGCCGAGTCCGGGTCCGGGTCACCCGGGAGTGGATTCGCAACGTCACCGAGGATCTGCTGCAGCGCGGACGTGACGGCAGCGATCGCGAGCGTGTTCGACACTCAGCCTCGCAGCCTCACGACGACGAATGCGCGTGCGTCGCGATGATCGATGTGGACCGGAGCGCCGTGTCGAGGATCGTGAACCCGGAGCTCGTGGATTCGCTCCGGGCGAGGGGTTGCGTGCACGAGAATGAACCGACCATCAGCGGCGGTCACGGCGTGTGCAAGCACGGCACCGGTGTCGTCGTGAAGCGTGACCTTCACGGGCGTGACGGTTCCGTGCACCACACCGTGGGTGACCGCCGCACCGTCGCGCGGTGCGGGCGCCGGTGTCGCCGCAACGGCAGCGTCGGTCGCGAACGAGAGCGCCAGGTCGTGCGCATCGGCGAGCTCTGTATCGAGGATGGCGATGGCCGCGGCGTTCTTGGTCCGATCCAGTGAGAGGTCGTTGCGGCGTCGCTCGATGACGTTCGCCCGAGCGGCGAGGATTGTGGACGACCGGGTGAAGGCGGCCGCGCGCGATGCATCACCACCGTCGAACAGGTCGCCGACCGCGCGCGAAAGGTCGGCGAGCTTGATCGTGACAGCATCGGAGGGAGCCGTGGGCTTGCGTGTACTCATGACGGCAGTCCTCCAAACGGAGTGAAGTTGAACGTGAACGGGAACAGGTTCCACCATCCGCACGCACTCGCGTCGATCTCGATGTTACCGGTCGATACCGGAGTCGCACGCGTGGCCCACGCACCGACGCAGTGGTCGGCGATGTTGCTCGTCGCGATCGTGTACGCGCCGAACGCCGCGAGCGACCAGACCACGTCCATCGTCTCGGCGAAGCGATTGCTCGTGGCCCGCACGGTGCCACCGATCAACAGCACCGGCAACGCTGTGCTGCGCGCACTCGTGTAGCAGTGGTTCCCCGCGCACTCGATGTCGCCGAGCCCGAAGATCACGACCGAGCCGTTCGACGCCGCGGCAGCGCCGAGCACGAGCTCGCAGTGGTTGTTGGCGAACAGCACGGCGCCCACCGGTCGCTGTGGTCCCGCCGCGGCGAGCGCACCGGCGGCCAGCGTGGTCGTCGCACCAAGGATCTCCTCGGGCCGGAACATCCGTGGCTCGGCCGTTCGATTTCCGAGCGAGATCTCCCGGGGGGAGACCCGCCCCATCATCGCGCCGGTGCGCAGGCCGGCCATGTTGGCGTCCGCGACGAGGAGTCCGGAGGCGACTGCGAAGTGCTCGATGATGACCGTGTTGTAGCCGAGGTAGCCGACCGAGCTCGTGCTCGCGAACGCGTTGTCGAGCACCTCGACGTGGCCGTATGCACCGATCACCAGCGCCGGGCCGTTCGGCGCCTGGACCTCGTTACCGCGCAGCGCCGCCGCGACGCGACCGCTGCCGGTGGAGCGCACGCTCGAGAGCCAGATTCCTCCGTGCGGCGCGCGGGATGCGAACCGGAGGACCTGGCTCGGTCCGTTCGCGATGATCTTGTTGCGCGAGATTTCGGTGCCTTCCGAGAACAGCACGAACACGCCGCACATCGCACCGCTGTCGCCCGTGCCGTTGTTCGCGATCACGTTGTCGCGAATCGCCAGCTCGATGACATCGGCGAGCGAGATCGCGCCGTAGCCGTTCAGATCCTGCAGATCGTCGGGGATCTCGACGAGCCTGCGCTGGACGTTGTGAACGATCCGATTGCCGGTGATCTCGAGGTCGTAGATCGTGATCACCCCCTGTCCTGCCGTGGGGAAGAAGCCGAACACGCCGATGCCGGCCATGCCCATGTTCGTGATCGTGTTGCGCTGGATCCGGATCTGGAACAGCGGATCGCTGGCGACCCACGTGGGCCCGTTGCCGCCGGGTGGAGGCACGCCCCCGTCGCCCGGTCCGCATCCGATGCAGTCGTCATCGATGAATCCATTGAACACCCACCCCGCGTGCACGCCGACGGACAGGTGAAGGGCCGGGGCGAGACCTACCGGGGTCTGGTCGGCGAGCTCCGCATGGCCGAGGATCACACCGTGCGCGAGACCGTTGCGGACCACGTTATCGATCACGTCGATGTTCCTGCACCCACCGCGGAGCCAGATGCCTCCAAGCGCGGAGAACTCCTTCCCCTTGGCGTTCACGACCTCGACGAGGTTGCGTTCGATCCGAGCGTCCGTGCTGCGAACGGTGATCCCGGACCAATCGGTGCGCTGATCCTCGATCCGCACGTGGTTGTCGCGCAGCTCGATCCGCCGACCGCCGCGCATCTCGATGCCGCTGCCGGTGTTCGCCTGGACCAGGCACTCGGTCACCGCGATGTCCTCGAGGAACGGAATCGAGAAGGTGCCGTCGGGCTCCGTGGTTCCTTCGGCCGTGTCGGCCTCGAACAGAGCGCCGATGCCACCCGCGCCTGCGATCAGCTGCAAGCTCTCGACCCGGATGTTGCTCGAGTCGAGAACGTAGAGGGCCGGGCCGGTCGTGAACGTCTCGCCGACGGGCGGCGGGGCCTTGATCTTCGAACGCGGACCGCAACCCACCAGCTCGATGTTCCGGCGGTTCTTGATCTCCACGTGCTCGACGTACTCACCGGGCAGTACGCAGACGCGCCCACCGCTGTCGGGCAACGCCGCGATCGCCGCGTTGATGCTCGTGAAGTCGCCGTGGCTCGTGATGCCGTCGCCGACGGAGTGCGTACAGCAGCCATCGACCGCGGTGATCGGATGCAAGGGAACCCGGCAGTCCTCGACGGTCGCGCCGGATCCCGTCCACGCAAGCTCGGCGAGCACCACGCGGTGGTGATGGATGCCGAAGGGCGCGGCGTGGTCGAGGAGCGGCGATGCGTTGTCGAGTCCGCCCGCGCGCACGGCGAACGTCCAGTAGTCGCCGGGGACGTACGTGGTTCCGGAGAGTTCGAGGCGGATCCCGTCGCGCAGCTCGACGCTCGAGCCCGCGGGGAACTCGGACACGGCACGCAGGTCGTTCCAGATCCGGATCACGAGGTTCGCGTTCGTCGCAGGAAGCACCCCGAACAACTTCGGACCGGAGACATCGATCAACCCGGTCGCCGGATCGATCGTCGCCCTCGCGCTGTACGCGATCTTCCACCCACCGAGAGCGGCATCCAGCTCGAGCACGTCGAGGAAGCATGAAGTCAGGCCGGAGTAGCGAATCGCCTGGTCGTTGCCCCGAAGCGTGATCTGCTTCGCCAGCGCATCGTAGCTGCCGCTTCCGACGAGTCCGCCGTTCCATTGCGACCACTTGAAGCTCGGCGCGCCGCTGTCGACCTCCGCGATCTCGACCCGATACAGATCGTGCTCGAACCCGCTGTACCCGCCGCCCTCGACGACGGGACAGTCGCCCGCCGTCGTCGTCAATGGCGCGAGCGTCGCGTGCAGGGTTCCCCGCGACGAGAGGTCATCCTTCAGTGCTCCGATGATCGTCCTGCAGTCGTCCCCGGCCCCCATGCGATACAGGCGCAGCGCAAACGCCGTCTCGATGCGCTCGGCGGTATCGGGCCCACCGAGCGCGGGCTCGATCAGCTCCGCCGGAACCTGAAATCCGTTGAGCGCGCGACGCCACACTTCGAGAACGAGCGCATCCCGCGTGCCCGCAACACCCGGGGCCCCGGACGGCGTCTGGATCGGAGGAGCGAGCGGCATGGCCGTGAGCGTGACCGGCTTGGTCCCCTCGAGCTCGACGAGAAGACCATCGGCCCATGCGATCCCCGGCATGAGGTTGACCGAGACCACGCCACCCGAGGCCTGCGCCCCGAGTACCTTCCAGCTCTCGATCGCGTCGGCCGGAATGGCGGCGATGCCACCGCCGAACGCCGAGCGCGCCGCGAGGTCCTGCCATCGCATGCCGAGCAGGCTGTGCGCGTTGACGTCAGCATCGAGGAGGATCCGCCCCTCCTGAGCGAGGATCCCGACCTGGTTCTTCGGAATCCTGGGTGACCAACGAGAAAAATCGCCGTGCATGACGCGGACCTCAGGTTGCAGGAATGAGCAGCGCACGCACGCCCGCAGGCGTGAGCTCGCGTAGTCGGATATTCAGGTTCTTCCACTTGTGCGCTTCGAGCAGGAACCCGAACGCCCCCATCTGGTCGTCGTTCGGTCCCCGTTCGCGGATCCGGCGATCCGCATCGAGCGAGAGCTGGCCGTACGCCGGCTCGCCGAACATCGCTGTCGTGAACAGCAAGCGTGCGTCCGGCGCCTGAACGCAGCCGGTGTTCTGCGGGAGGCGATCCGCAGCGCCGGAGAACCAGCACAGCTTCAAGCACCCGCTCTGGTCGTCGTCGACGACGAGCCGCCCGTCGAAGATGCCGCCCCGGCCCGAGAGCTGTTGCACGCGGGACGCGCCGAGGATCGTGACGCCGTCGATCACGGTCCGAGGCGCGAAGGTGGTGAGCGGATCACCGCTTCCTGCGATCGCGATCGCATCCGCCGCGGGACCGCCATCCACGATCGAGGCCGTGAGCCAGAGCTTGTAGGCGTCGGCATCGACAAACAGAGGCCCGGTGATCGAGCGAGAGATCGAGATCTTCGGCGGCGGTCCGAAGGCGTCGTAGTCGTTTGGATCGGCGAACCCGAGCGTCCGATCCAGGCGCATCGCGGTGCGCGAAGGTGTGCGACCGCCACTCAGCACGCGCGCTCCACCCGGATCGATCGTGCAATTGCGCAGATCCACCGAATACACGGACGCGCGCGACAGCAGCGGATCCGCTGGTGCGAAGCCGGGCCCCGGGACGAACGTGATGCCTTCGCAACGCACGAACAAGCTCGCGAGCAGCTCGACCGCAACCCCGGCGACCTGGTTCGGCCGGAACCGCAACGGCGCCGCGAGGCGTACGATCGGGCGCTGTTCGGTCCGCGCGCGGAGGATCAAGGGACGCGCGAGCGCCAGGTTCCATCCGCCTTCGCTGATCGCGCCTGCGACCGCGCCAATGTCGAGATCGTGAATCTCGCTATCGGCGAGCTCGATCTCGAGCGGCCCCGATCCGACGGTCGCGAGCGCGCCCAGCGCGTCCTCGAGCGAGGGCGATCCCGGGCGGTGATCGACGACGATCGCAGTGGTCGCGTACGCCTCTGCCGGCGGCACCGCGCCGACGGGACCGACGGCGCCGTAGGTATAGGAGAGCACGAGGTGGTCGACGAGCGCCTGGGCGACGGCTTGCGCGGCGCAGCCACACGCGATGCGGCCGATCACGGGATCGATCGCCACCTCGTTCTCCCGTAACGGGGGAGCGAGACCTGCTTCCCACGCGCACAGATTCGCCCCGCGGAACGTCACGCTCGCGAGATCGAGCGACGGATCAGGGATGTGCAACTGGAGCGGCAGCGCCGAGACGACGAGCGAACCCGGCACTGTCGGATCGTAGAAGCGAACGTCGACATACGCGCCGGGATTTCCCGCATGACTGCCCTGCTGGCCCGGCGCCGGGGGCGACGTCAGACGAGCGCGCCCGATCGGGGTGGGCTGGTGGTCGGGCGGCGTCAGGACGGGCGGGCGCCGGTTCGCATCGTACGTCGAGCGTCCAAATAGCTGGAGCGGGCGACCGAGCGGATCGATGTGGAAGCGAGCGACGAAGCCGGCGGCTGGCGCGGCAAGTCCGGTCGCGACGATCGGCGGCAGCGGCGAGACGAGGTGAGCTTGTTGCTCGATGCGATACGGCGCGAGACGCCACAGGAAGACGGCGAGGTTTGGCAGGTTGTACGCGACCCGCCGGCTCCGCGCGATCGAGAGGTCCGGGAACCGCGCGAACGGATCGAACGGCGTACCGAGCACCGACAGCATCGCCGGGTCGCGAATCGTCGCGAAGCCACCGCGGATCACCGTGTGGCGGCCCGCCGGCATGTCGCCGTAGGCCGGCAGCCCACCGCGATCGGGTCGCTGGTGATTCAGCGCCTGTGTCCACGCCAGATTCTCCCGCAGCTCGACGGGATGCGCCCCCCATTTCGTCAGGTCGAACGCCAGCCGCTCGATCGCGCCGAGCGTTCCCTTCGCGCGGCGAAGCAGGATCGTATCTGCGACATCGGCACGGAGAGTCCACGGGTCACCTGCGAGATGACTCGTACCGAGCAGATCGCCGAGATAGGGGATGACCCACTCCGCGCACGTGTCGATGAACAGGTCGTGATAGAGCGCCTCGGTCGCCTCCTTGACGGCGGTGAACGCGTCCTCGGCGTGCGAGAGGTACGCCTGCAGCGGCCCCGGGTCGTCGCCGGAGGCCTGCTCGCGATCCTTGATGCGATGGATCTCGGGGAGTCGATCGAACAGCGGTACGCGGCTCACGGGGCTCCTCCGGTCTCGATCCTCACGACGAGGCAGGCGCGGGCGAGTGCGAGAGAGCGCGTCGACGCGCACGCGACGACCTCCGCGCGCAGCGGCGACGGCGGGTACACGAGCGCTGCGGGATCATCCGCCAGGCCCAGGGAGCCAAGCGCATTGACCACAGCATGGCGCACGCCTGCGACGTTCTGCACGATGCCCTCGAGACGCGTGGCGTATTCAGCGCGAGCGAAGTCGCGATGAGCGAACACGGCGTCGAGCGCCGATTCGACTGCGACGCGCACCGGGATCGCGTCGTACGTCGGATCGATCGTCGCCGTGACATCGAGAAAGACGTATTCGAACGCGCCCGTGACCACGTGAAGCGGATAGCGGTTCGTGCCCCGCATCCGATTCGCGGTCGCGAGGCTCGCCTCGATGTGCGGAACATCAGCGAGCCGCCTCGGCTGGACGAGGATCGTCACCTGGATCGCCGGCAGACCATCGACGATTCCCCACGCGGCCCGCGCTCGCTCCACACCGCCAAGTCCAAGTGCCTCGGCCTCGAAGTCAGCGAGGCTGACGAGTCGGTCGAGGCTCTGGACGCGCAGCGGCGCAGCCGTGCGCGCGACGTCGGGCCCCTCCGGCGCGGTACCACCCTCGACCGCCGACGGTAGCGCAACGCTGTCGACTACATCGATGCGCTGGACGAGGCTCGGTTCTGCGCCTGGCTTGATCGGGCCGAACGAGCCTGCGCCCGAACGGAAGCGTGCGCGTACGTTTCCAACGCCCGAAGGCAACCGCCCGCCGGTCTTGCCGTCACCGAACTGCACCCACGAGTTCCCGCCGTGATCCTGCCGGACCACATAGACCTCGGCGTCCGGCGACTGACCGTACAGCGTGGGAACGAACGTCCAGATCCGACCGTTGACCACGATCACCAGCTCGGGGCGTTCGGGCGGCGTGAGCGCGGCGCGACCGAGATAGGTGAGCGGATCGCGCGGGATCTTGAACGTCTGGAACGTCTGCTGCTCGTCTCCGTTGCCGAGCACGGCCTCGGGCTCGGGTTTGCCTTCCGTTGCCCGGACGAGGTTTCCGAACGTCGTCCCACCCGCGAACATGGCGTAGTCCACCGGTGCCGCGAGCAGCAGCGTGAATCGATCAGGCTGAGCGGTCGCGACGACATCGCTGACGGCGATCGTGAATGGCGTGCCCGCAACGGGCACGACGGCGAGGGTGCGTCCACGCAGCGCCTGCGCATGAGATGCAGAGCCCCACCAATCGAGGGTGCTACCGCTGCTCGCCGGTGTGGACTTCCATGGCGCACCGACGACCATTCCATCGCCACGAACCGTGTCGATCAGGATGGCCGTCAGACTGAGTTTGCCGAGGGCAAGGGCGCTGCTGACGGACGCGATCGTGGTGGGCGCGGTGAGAGCTCCATAACGCCCGGTCACCTGCCGGATGCTCGTGACCGTCCGCAGCGTGAGTGAACGCACGTAGTTCAGCGAGAACCGGTTGAGGGCGTTCTGCGCGCTCGTCGCTTCGGGGTCGAAGTCGGACTGCAACCTCGAAGCCTGGATCGCGAGCCGGGTGCCGAGCGCGAGGTCCATCACCTGTGGGTCGAGCGCGAGCTCATCGGGCCGAAGTGCGGGTGATGCGGCGGCGCCGTCTCCACCAGCGCTCGTTCTTCCGAAATCGCGCGCCGTGGACACCTCGATGCCGATGCCAACGCCGCTTGCATCGACCTCAACCCGCTGTCTCGGCGCATCGTGGCCGAAGTGATGAAACGTGGAGCCAAGCTGGAACGCCACGAGCGACGTTGCACCCCCGACCTGCGAGATCGCCCCTTCGAGCGTGACGAGCGTGCGCCCGTGCCAGAGCTCGACCGACTCGACCACCACGATCTCCCACGTCGAGAGTCCCGTCGGCGCGCCCGCGGGGCCGATCGGTACGCCGATCAGCAGGCGGTCGTGAGGCTGGAACGTGCGTCCCGGCTGCGAGACCAGGAGATGTCGATCGCCGTTCGCGATCGAGGGCTGGAGCTGTGGGTGCTCCAGCGTGAGCTTCGATAGCCACGGGAGCGCGGTGATCGCCTCGCTGGTCTGGAAGTTCGCGGTATCGGGCACGCCGGCGAGATCCGCCGTGATGCCCGTGCCGCTCGGCACCGTGACCGGACCGTCACCGTCCACGACCAGCGCGAACGTACCGACGCCACCAATGCCCGGCTTCAGCCGGTAGCCGGTGAGCCGCACGAGATCGGCGACGCTCTCGCGCCAGGTCGCGGTGCGCAGGAACGCCTCGTTCGCGTACGCCTCGCCGTAGAGGGTGAGGAGATCGACGAGAATGGCGGCGCCCTCGTACAGCGCGATGCCGGGATCGTCGGCGCCTCGATAGGTCCATGCCGAGAGCACCGGATCCTCGTCGAGCCGGCGAAGCAGGAACTGGCGGGCGTCTGCGTAGCCACCAATGCGGTACGCGATTCGCTCCAATGCCGCGCGATTCGTGATCTCCGCCGGGAAGGTCTCCGGCAGGCTGCACGCGGGCTCGCGCGGTGGCTTCACTGGCGGCCTCCAACCAGCTCGAGCTCGATGAAGCCGAGCTCCATGTGATCCGGATCGTTCCGGACCTGGATGATCTCGCTCGGACCGACCTCGACGTGGCGGCCGTCGCCCGGCGTGACCGCGTCCCAGCGAGAGATCGCGATCCGCGAGATGTGCTCCACACCCGAGATGCGCTGCAGCCGGCCGGAGATCTCGCTCACGTACAACGACTGCCCGAAGGTCCACGCGTCGGGATGGAACAGCGCACGGCGGCCGTCATCGGTCCAGCCGGTCGACAGCTCCTGCTCGATCTCGAGCCGAACGTGCTCGGGCCAGACGTCCGAGCGCACGCAGACCACGAGCTCGATCCTGAGCGGCACGAAGAGCGGCGGACGGATCTCGAGGTCCTCGCCGATCATCCGCAGGGCCTCGAGGTGATTCGCAACCGCCGCGACGAGCTCGGGCGCGAGCGCCTCGGTGCCCTTCGGATCGATCGTGACGCGGACTGTGCGCCAGCTCCCGGTCCACAAGTAGGCCGCCGCCGCGCGAGACACTCCCTCGACCTTCTCGGCACGTGCGACGTAGTCGGAGAGCGTGACCGCGCGCAGCTGGTGCTGGCGGAATGCTTCGGGCGCATTGCGCTTCACCTCTTCGGCGAGCTCGGGTGCCCGCCCGTCGACGGCATCGAACGGGTTCCACACCGCGAGGACATTGGCGTCGGCGCACGACGTCAACCGGTCGCGACCGAGGTTCCCATCGAGGCCGAGGCCCGCGCGCCACGATGCCTTGATGATCGCGCCCGCCGGAACGGCGCGGCCATTGCGCCCCGTGCCGAACCGGATCGTCGAGCGCAGCAGCTCGTCGGTCTCGACGGCGAAGTGGGTCGCTTCACCGTCGCTGTGAACGAGGCTGATCTGCTCGTCGAAGACATCGCTGTTGCCACCGGGGAGCTCGACGGTGACGACGAGCGTCGAGCGAGGTGGCGTGGTGCCATCGGCAGGCGTGACGCGATAGAGCAGCGGTTGCTCCACGGGGAATGGGCAGAGCACTCCCCAGCGCGGAGGCGGCCCCTCCGGCACCACGAACTGCGCCGATACCGGCGCACCCGAGGTCGCCGAGACGAGGTTGCCGTGGAACCGACAGATGTCGCGCACCTTGGCGCCACCCGTGACCGGAGTCTCGACGAAGCAGTAGTCGCGGCGCAGCGCGTCGTCCTCGTGCCACGTGACCCGGACGATGATCTCCGTCGGGTTCACCGGATCGACCACGATCTCGGCGCCGGTCACGCGCAGCACCTGGCGCTTGTCGGGGTTCCGACCTGCGATTCCGCCCGTGCGCGGATCGAGCTCCTCGGCGAGGAGCAGGCGGGCCGGTACCGGCGACGTCCATCGATCGACCGCAGCGCTCGCCATCGCGACGGTCGCGAAGGAGAGGTCCGCGGACGTGTCGCCCACACCGAGGGCGGGCTGCGTGTCGTCCCAGGTGTAGAGCGAGATCTCGTTGAGGGAAACGAGAACCCACGCCGCTTCGGTGGTTACGAACTTCGTGCCGATCGTCGCGCCCGGATCGTCCAGACCGACGACCAAGCCCGCCGCCATCGCGACCTGATCCGTCGCGACGCGCAGTGCGAGCAACGTGGTCGCCTGATTTCCCTGATGCACGTGATAGTCGACGAGCCGGGCGTGGCGCGCGAGCGAGACGCGGTTGCGCGCAGTGACGAGATACGCCTCGTTCATCACGCGGTCCTGATAGTCGGCGAGCTCGTCGGCAGCGGCCGAGAACAGATCGAGCAGCGTGACCGACAGATCGGCATCGCTCGTCGGCTGCCATCCGGGAACCCGGCGCTGCATCGCGACGATCAGGAGATGACGGAACGAGTCGTAGTCACGCGCGAGCGTATCGATCACGGGCGACGGCAGGGGCGGCGCCGCCGACGTCCATTCCGGTGCGCAATCGATCGAGAAGCATCCCGGCCGGAACTTGAAATCTACCGAGTCGAGCAGCGGATCGATGTTGTCGTGCTGAACGCTCAACGTGTACGTCGAGAAGTCACCGACCGGCTCGACGACGAGCCGCAGCGTATCCGGTGCAGCGGTCGCGGCGATCGACGTCACCCGGACCATCCCCGGAGCCGGGCCTGCGGGCAGGCGATGACCGCCGAAGATCGGGAACAGCTCGTCAGGTGGCGTGGCATCGACCGCGATCTGCCCCACGACGTTCGCGTTCCAGAACTTCACGTCGAGCAGCGCGCGCGGCGGAGTGACCGTCTCGTCGAGGGTGACCCTGACCTGATGCATGCCGGTCAGCGCGCCGAGCCGGAGGGCGCGGGCCTCGAGCGCATTCTGATCCACGATCGCCATCAGCCGAGGGCCCTTCGCAGCTTCATCACCTTGCTCGCCTGGGAGCCGACAGGTCGATACTGCACGAGCGCTTCGATCGCGCCGCCGTCCGTGGAGACGGTGAGACCGTCCACCGTCACGCGGGTGCCGAGCCACTTCGAGAGTGCGTCGGCGACGATCGATTGCGTGAGGCCGAGCGTCGCGTCGCTCGTGTTCTCGAACACGAGCCGGCGCAGGTTCGTACCGAGCTCCGGCAGGAACAGGCGCTCGCCGAGGGAGGTGAGCAGGAGCTGCAGCAACTCGTCGCGTACGTGTGCATCGAGGTCCGTCGGGGCCGCGGTACGCCCATCGGCGCCGATGCGGAACGGGAACGCCAGGTACGAGGGGTAGCCCTTCATCGCGACTCTTTCGCGCGGAGCTGGGTCGTCGCGATCACTGCGATTCCCTGGATGACGTTCTCACCGCTCTTGCACTGGCCGATGCTCGAGCGCACGAGCACCTTCTTGCCGCCGACCGTGACCGAGCCACCGGTCTTCCACGACACGGTCTTGCACGGGGTGTACTTGGTGCCGATCGTGAACGGACAGTTCCGCACCTCGTGAACGTCGGACTCGAGCAGGACCTTGGCCCCCGCCGACGTCGTGGTGTTCGACGTCTTGAGCACCAGCATTCCGCCGTGGGGGCAGAGGATCCGGCTTGCCGTGGTGAGCAGGTTCCCGGGCATCAGCTGACCTCGAGCGCTCCGTCGTTGACGTTCAGGCCGCTCGCGCTCAGGACGAGCTTCTTGCCGCCCACCTGAAGCGTGATCGAATCCTTCGTGAGCACGATCTTGGGGCCGCTCCCGTGTTCGATCCGGATCTCCTCCTTGTCGTCATCGAGCACGTACTGGTGACCGTGGCTCGTCGCGAGCACGCGCACCTTCTCGGTCGCGGCATCGGGGAGCTGATCCTTTCCCCAGTAGAAGCCGGTCCAGATCGGGCGCGCGATGTGCCCTGCTTCGAACTCGACCCACACTCCATCGTCGACCTCGGGCAAGAACGCGAGACCGCGCTTCTTCCCCGCGAATGGCACGACCGGCTCGATCCACGGCGACTCGGTGTCGTCGCCAAACACCGTCGGCACGAGCGCCTTGATCCGGCCGAGCTCCTTGCCGGTCCCGACCTTGGTCACCTTGCCGCGGTACTTGCCGAACCGCGTGCAGGTCTGCTCCTGCAGCGAGCGTGCGAGATGATCGGTATCCGCATCGAAC
The DNA here is from genome assembly GCA_038203335.1 of Haliangiales bacterium. GTDB lineage: Bacteria > Myxococcota_A > Polyangia > Haliangiales > Haliangiaceae > JABFXX01. The sequence continues at coordinate 21,098 of JBBRED010000092.1, forward strand.
GTCATCGGACCTCCGGAGGGAGATAGGAGCCGTCGCGAGCGAGCTTCGCGACCGCATTGGTGATCAGGATGAAGTCCTGGCGGTACTCCGAGCGCCCGAGCGAGTGCGTGACTTCCTTCACGACGTAGCGCGTGCACTGCCGCGTATCGACGCCGCCGACCTCGATGGTCTCGTAGGGTCGCAGCACACCGTCGTAGCAGCCGCCGAGGATCGTGCCCGTCGCGGTGACGGTGTAGCTGTTGCGCTGCTGGGCGCGCTTCAGCACCTCCGAGAGGTTGTGGAAAGCTCCGAAGATCGGATTCGCCAGGATCTGGCCGAGGTCCTTCGGCTCGTCCGCGGCGGTCTCCGTGTCGTCGCCGACGAGCACGTTCTCCGTCCACGCCATCGTCTTCTTCGTGACCTTGACGCCCTCGATGTCGAGGTGCGCGCCGGCCGCGGTCGACGCATTGCCGACGACGTCGCGGACGTGAAACGACTCGATGTTACGACGGGGGCCGACGAGCACGAGCGCAGGCACGGCGGGCGCCTGCTTCGGATCGAGCGCCTTCATGTACCCGACCGTCTGATCGGCTTCCTTCCCGGGCTTGACGTAGACGTGCAAATCGTACGGTTCGGCGATGTCGCGCAGGAGCTCGATCTCCGTGCAGCACTGCACGTGCTGTTGCTTGCGGTCCTTCGGCCGCTCCGGGATGTCGTCGACCTCGGCGCGCTTGAGCGGACTCGTGGTCAGCAACTTCCGGGCGACATCGCGATCGCTCTTCCCCTCGAAGACCTGAACCTTTGCCTGCTTGTTCAGGTAGACGCTGTCATCGCGCACGACGAGGGTCAGCATGCTCTGGCCGGGCTCGCTCGACATCATCGACGAGCGCGCGACGATCGGACCTTCGATCAGCGGGACCCACGGCGACTTGCCGTTCTTGACCTCGATCCGCATCCGCTGCCACGCCTTCGTGTAGTCCGCGCTGACGCCCTTCCACTGCCCCTTGTCGTCGATGCAGAGCTCGAGCTCGATACGCGCCTCGCCCGCCAGATCGATGCCGAGCTCGACCGTGATCGTCTCGATCATGTCGTACACGGCTCGATCGACGACCGAGCCGTCGAGCAGAACTTTGTATTCGACGCCCGGCATGGATCACCTCTCCGGAACGCGGATCACGCGAGCGACCTCGATGAGCTGCGTGGCATCGAGCTCGGTGTTCGCATCGGCGATATGCCAGGACTCTGTCGAGTTGCCATAGGTCGCGTGGGCGATGACGTCGAGTCGATCGTGCGCCGCGACGGCGTACCGATCGCCGCCCGTCGGTGGAAGACGCCGCAGCTTCACGATCGAAGCGCGACGACCATCGGAGGCCGTGACCTCGACGAGGTCCAGCGCCGCGTAGCGAGAGGTGGGGAGGAACGGCATCTCAGAACTCCACCAGGTCCATCGCCTCGAGCGTCGTCGCAGCGGGGTTGAGGAGCGCGAGGGCATCGCGCGCGTAGGCCGAGTACTGATAGGCGCCCTTCGCGACCCGGTCGTCGGAGCACGGGTCCGGGATGATCGCGCTGAGCGTGATGCTGACCTCGGCCAGGGTCGGGTTGAGCAGCGGGTCGTACTGCTTCTCGACGATCGACATCTGATCGATCGTCACGGGCAACACGCGCGTCGCTCCCCAGATGAACAGGAGACGCGGATACGCCTCGCGCGGAATGCTCTGGCTTGCCTTGGTGTCGCCGCCTTTGAGCTTGCTCGCGACCTTGTCCACGACCTCCTCGAGCAGCCCCGTGAGCGGCCCCGAGGGGCGAATCATCTTTTCGAGGGCCGCGAGCTGGGGACCGATTCCCACGGCGACGGTCAGTGGGTTGGTGCGCGCGGTGCTCTCGTGCGCGCTGAAGTTCGCGACGAACGTGATCTGCTCGACCGGGATGTCGCCCGCCTGGTTGACCTCGCGCAGTGCGGCGCCGTGCGGACGCGGCGGGATCATCAGCGTTCGCGTGATCTGCTCGGGATTGAACTGAAACACGACGATGTTGGGCACCACGCTGACGAGGCCCGCGCCGTACTCGACGAGTGCGCCCTTGATGAGGTAGCGCAGGCTCATCGCTTGCCTCGGATCGCGGCCTGGACGGCGGTCGCGAGGGGGGTGGCGATGCGGCCCGCGAGCCGTCCGTTGTTCGGCTGATTCGAGAGCGCCTGTGACAGCGCTGCCGGCAGGCCGGCGATCTGCCGGCGCACGGCCTCGGGCGAGACACCGCGCACCCGCACGTGGACGCGATCGACGCGGACCTTCGACATCAGCCACCTCCGCGAATGTAGTGACGCGCGAGCCGGCTCGAGACCGTCGACGGAGCGGGCCGCTCGGCACGACCGCGACGCGGCGGGGCCGCCGCATCCTCGACGGTGATCATGATGTTGCCGATCGAGACCTCGAGCGAATCGGCCTGCGCCTGCGGCGCGTGCGCGGGCGGCGATGCGGCGGCGAGCGGTACCGGCGCCTGGGGCGCCGGCTCGCTGATCGCGAGTGCCGGCGATGATGCGATCGGTGCGGGTGCGCTGCTCGTCCATTCCCGAGCGGCGCGGAGCAGCCGGGCGAGGTCGGCGCTCGCATCGAGGTGCTCGAGCGGGTCGACTCGATCGGGGCGCTCGGCGAGCCAGTCGGGGATCGGAGCAGGTGGTGCGGGTGTGGCCCGGACCGTCTCCCGCTCCGCCACGAACGGAACCGGCGCTCGGGGTGACGCCTCGCGCGGTTCGGTGGGAGGCACCACGACGGGCGCGGGTGCGAGCCGGTGCTCGACGGTTGGTGCGCTGGTCCGCGGCGCGACCACGGGTGTGGGCGCGAGGATCGTCTGCTCGGCCGGCGGCGCGGGTGCGCGCGCGAGGACACCCGGCGTGGGTAGCGTCGGTAGCGCGGGCGGCGGATCGACGCGCTCCTCTTCCACGTGCGGCGCGAGGCCGAGCGGCCGCGCGGCGAGCGTGCGACTCGACATCGCGACGAGCCGCGATGCGTAGCTCACGAGCGCCCCCGTCCCGTGAGGGCGAGATATTCGCCGCGCCGCCACGCGGGGAGCGCCACGATCTGCTCCTCGGTCCAGTGATAGGCGGAGGCGAGCGCATGGACCTCTTCGATCAGCGTGCGCTGCACCCGGCGCAATCGGCCGAGCGCGATCGCCTCGAGGTCCACGGCCGCGTGGAGCGCCGCACCGCAGTCGGGGTAGCTCGAGTCGATCTGGAAGTCCACCAGCGGATCCGCCTCGGCGAGCGCGCGCTCGATCGCGGGCAGATCCGCGTCTTCGAGCGCCACTCCGCCGGCGAGCTGCGAGAGCACGCCGCGCGCGAGGTCCGCATCGCTCGCCCTCGCGCGACCGAGCTCGAGCCAGCGCAGCTGGTCGCGGCCGACCGGAATCCGCACGCGAACGCCCCCGACATCCAGCTCGGTGCGACCGGCCGCGCGGTCGCGCGCGAACGCGAGCAGCTCGGCGGCCGTCAGCTCGAGCGATGCGGTCTCACCGCACGCGCACGGCAGCGTCACCT
>JBBRED010000093.1:0-24534 GCA_038203335.1 Haliangiales bacterium
ACGTCGCGCTGGCCCGCGGGGACCTTCTCTACCTGCGCTTCGCCGCGCGCGCCGATGGCCTGGAGTCGGTACGCGCCGGGCATCAGGTCGCGGATCGTGAACGCGCCGGACTGATCGCTGGTGGCGGCGGTACCCGCGGCATAGCCGTACGCGCCATCGAACTGTTCGGCGTGCACCACCACATCGGCCGCGGGCTTGTTCGCCGCGTCCGTGATCTTCCCGCTGATCGTCATCCGCTCGACCTTGATCCGCACCCGGAGCCCGGTCAGGTGCGTGCCGCCATCGGCGACGGTGACCGGCGGGAACCGCTTGCCCTCGGCGGGCGCGAAGATCAGCGGCGATCGATCGCGCTGGCGGACTTCGTAGATGTAGTCGCCACCGCCCGCGAGTGCTCGCGCCGTGAAGCTTCCATCGTCGGCGGTGGTGGCCGAGCCGAAGTCGCGGCCGTGGAGAAGCGAGAACGAGAGGAACACGCCGGGGACCGGCACGCCGGCCTCGTCGACGACAACACCGGCGATCGACCCCGAGAGCGTCAGCTCCACATTCACGCCCGTGCGCTCCTCGCCCTGCCCGAGCGTCACGGGGGCGCTTCGCGCGAACGCTCCGACCCGATGCGACTCGGCGTAGACGACGTGCTCGCCCGCATCGAGGCCGCGAAGCGTGTAGCTGCCGTCCTGGTTTGACTCCGTCGTCGCGGGGGTTCCCTCGACCTGCACCGTCGCTCCGTCGACCGGCTTGCCCGCGTGCATGATCGTTCCCGAGATCGAGGAGGTCGGCTCCATCGCGAGCACGAGGCCGGTGACGTCCTTGGTCTCGACCTTCACCTTCGCCAGGGGAGCCTCGGTCATGCTGCGCCGGGACATCGGACGGATCAGCGGCTGGTACTCACCCGGAAGCACGCGTTCGATCGCGAACGTGCCGTCGCTCTGCGTGATCGCGGAGACTGGCGTCCCGTGCCCGACGAGGAACACGGTGAACCCCACGACCGGCGTGCTCCCCCCGCGCAGCACGACCTTGCCGGAGACCGTCATCGCCGCCGCGAGCTCGACGACCAGATCCTCACTGGGGTGGCCGATCTCGACGAGCGCCTCGGCAGGCACTGCGGTCTCGAGTCGATCGGCGCGCGCGCTCACGCGTAGTCGGCCCGGGGTGACGCCGTCGGCGTGAAAGCGTCCCTCGGCATCCGACGACGCGATGACGCTCGCCCCGCCGGATTGCCAGTCCTCCGGCTGGATCTCGATGATCGCGCCCTCGACGGGCGCTTTGTCGATCGCGCGGATCACGCGCCCCCCGACGATCGCGCCGGGCGCGAGGTCGAAGTCGCGCCGGGTACGACCGAACACGTTGACGGTATCGGCGAGCGCGGCGTAGCCATCGCTGGTCACCCGCACGCGTGCGCCGCCGGCCGGCAGACACAGCTCGTACGATCCCGCCGCATCGGACTCCGCGCCGCCGGTCGTGGTGACGCGGTCGCGCGAGATCCGCGCGCCGGCCACCACGCCGCCCGCGTTGTCGTGGATGGTGCCGTGGATCGATGTCGTGCAGGCGTGGAGCACCAGCCGCAGCTGATCGGGCGGCGGCACCAAGAGCGGATCTCGCAAGTCGAGGTCGTCGATCACGCTGGTGAGGTGCGCGGCGTCGGCCACGATGACGTACTCGGCGCCGGCGCGGGCGCCGAAGTCGAACCGCCCGCTGTCATCCGTGGCGAGCAGGGATTCCTTGCCGAGGCCCGCCGTCGTCGCCACGCTCGCGAGGCGCACGCTGGCACCGCCGATCGGCGCTCCGGCCTCGTCGAGCACGAGCCCGGCGATCCGTCGTCCCCCGACGCCCGCCTGGCCTACCCAGCGCGGGGCATCGCCTGCCGGCGGTCGGACGAGCACGGGTGCGTTCGTGTCGGTCGTCGTCTTCGCGTCATCGTGGTTCCGCCATCGCCAGAGGACGATCACCGCGATCACGAGCACCACGACCCCGACGACGACCCGGCGCTTCGACACGGCCAGAGGATAGCGCGTCAGGCGGGGGGCGCTGCCAGCGACCAGTGGGACTGGATGATGGTCCAGCCGCTGGCCTCCTTCACGAACACTGCGAGCACCCGGAACGACATGCCGAGGAGGTCGATGTTCGCGGCCGCGAACCCGACATCGTCGGTGACCTTCTCGACGTGAATGCCATCGCGGACCTTGAACGCGCCGCGAAACTTCTTGAACGTGACCTTGCCGGCGGGACCGGTCCACTCGTCGTCGGTCGTGTTGCCGATCGAGAACGCGTCGTCGCGCTCCGACATGGCGGCGATCCACGCGGTGCGCGATCCGAACACGCGGCGCGCCACGGCCTCGAGCTCGGGATCTCCATGGACGTCTGCGATCGGCGCGGGTACGGGGACTCGCTTCGCCTTGTCGGCGACCTCCGACGCGGCGCTCCACGCCCGCACCTGATATGCGCCGTTGTCCTCGACGACCAGCTGGCTGACGTACACGTATCCCCCGCGCGCGAAGCGCATGCGCGCCGTGTCCCACATCACGTGCCCGCGCACGCCGCGCAGCGAGCGGATGACACCCTCGTAACGGTCCTTGCCGTCGAAGTCGTGGGCCGCGAACGCCGCGGCGTGGTCCGCGCCGACGCCCACCTCCATCGCCCCGCGGCCGATCGCGAATGCCGTCGGCGCGAACAGCGTTGGGTCCCAGGTGCCGCTGCGGAACGCGCCCTGCTCGAGGTCCGAGATCGCCGCAAAGGCGTCGCGCACCGGTGCGGCCGTCGGAAGCGTGGCACCCGAAGGCTGGCGCGCGCGAAGCTCGTCGAGCGCGCTCGTGGTGGCGCTCATGTACTGGCGGTCCGAGACGTTGAACCGGGCGAATCCCGCCTCGAGATGGGCGATGCACCGAGGGCACGGTCCGGGCACGAGGCGGGCGATCCACGTCGCGACCTGTTCGAACTTGTACGTCTCCGGCCGCGCGGAGATCTCGTCGACGGTCGCGAGCAACGTGGGGACGACGTCCTGTGCGGGTCGCCGCGCGAGATCGTGCGCCACGCGGTCGAGCATCACTCGCTCGTAGTTGCGAAAGGCGTGCGTGCCGAGCAGCGCGATCAGACACGGGCGGCTGCCGCTGCACGCGAACACCGGCTTCAGTTGCTCGATGTGGCCCGCGTATCCGGAGAAGTAGGGCCCATTCGGAGCGGGGGCGCGCGCGAGCTGCGCCAGCTCCGCGGGCGTCGTCACCAGCATCGCGTAGACGTTGCCGCACTTCTCGGCGTCGGAGAACTCGTCGGGATCGATCGCGTGCTCGAGCAGCTTGGCGAGCTGCGCCGGCGTCGGCGTGATCATGACCTCCAGCAGATCGTCGAGGGCGGTGTGGGCGTCGCCATCTCTCATGCGCGGGTCGAACGCGTAGTCGAACATCGCGTTCGCCACCTCGGGATCTGGGCCGAGAGCGGTGAGGCCCTCGAGCGCGTCGAGGTGGTACATCCCGCGCGGATCCGACATCCCGCCGCTCGCGTCCTTGGTCAGGAACGGATCCGTCTGGAGCACCGCGAGGAACAATGGCCGCGCTTCGCGCACGCGCCACCGCCCGAGCCAGTCGAGCGCGCGCTCGCGGACCTCGGGAACGTCCTCGAGCGTCGCCGCGGCGAGATAGGCGGGGATCAACGCGCGACCGGCGCGGTCGTGGGCCTTCGCATAACGCTCGTAGGGGATCTTCGAGGTGTTCCACCTCCGCGGCGCGAGCGGCGTCAGCAGTGCAGCGGTCACCTTCGGGTCGGTCGGGCCGAGAGCGATCACCGCATCGAACGCGCCATCGATCGCGACATCCGTGGTGGCCAGCGACTCCGCGATGTACGGCACCGCCGGCCGCCAGTGCCCGCTCGACCGCGCGAGCTCGACGAGCTTCGCGAGCGGCGCCGGATCGGCCGGGGCGGCCCGCCAGGCGTTGCCGAGCGCCACGATCTCGGCGCTCGGATCCACGACGGGCTTCGGGGGCGGTTGCGGCTGCGGGGGCGGTGCCGTGCCGCAGGCGACGAGGCAGACGAGGAGCAGCCAGCGCATGGCGCCAGCGTAGGACATCGCACGAGCGAGGTGCTACTCAAGGCGCCCCACGTGTTGCGCCCCGGCCTCCAGCTGAGCGATCGGGTGACGTTCCCCGCGAACCTCCCGATCACCGCGCGCGTGGAGGACATCGCGAACGCGATCGACGAGCACCAGGTCATCATCATCGCGGGCGAGACCGGCTCGGGAAAGACCACGCAGCTGCCGAAGATCTGCCTGGCGATGGGCCGCTCGGCGAACGCGCAGATCGCGTGCACGCAGCCGCGCCGGATCGCGGCCACCAGCGTGGCGGCGCGCGTGGCCGACGAGCTGCACACCGAGCTCGGCGACGTGGTGGGCTTCAAGGTGCGGTTCAACGACAAGGTCAAGCGCACCTCGCACATCAAGTTCCTCACCGACGGCATGTTGCTCGCCGAGATCCAGGGCGACGGCATGCTCCGCGCGTACGACACGATCATCGTCGACGAGGCGCACGAGCGCAGCCTCAACATCGACTTCCTGCTCGGTTTCCTCAAGCGCCTGCTGCCGCGGCGTCCCGAGCTCCGCGTGATCGTCAGCTCCGCCACGCTCGAGACCGAGCGGTTCTCGACGTTCTTCGGCGGTGCGCCGCTCGTCGAGGTCTCGGGTCGGACCTATCCGGTCGACGTGCTGTATCGCCCGCCGCGCGACGACGAGGCCGACATCTCCGAAGCGGTCGCGAACACGGTCAACGACATCACGGAGATGGATCCGCGCAACGACGTGCTCGTGTTTCTCCCCGGCGAGCGCGAGATCCGCGAATCGGTGGCCGAGCTCGAGCAGCGCGCACTGCCGCACACGCTTCTGCTGCCGCTCTACGCACGGCTCCCCGGCGCCGAGCAGCAGCGCGTGTTCCAGACCTCGCCGCAGCGGCGCGTGGTGCTCGCGACCAACGTCGCGGAGACCTCGCTGACCATTCCCGGCATCGTCTACGTCGTCGATACCGGAGTGGCGCGCATCAACCGCTACAACGTGCGCACCGGTGTCACGCAGCTGCTCGTGGAGCCCGTCTCGAGGGCGAGCGCGGATCAGCGCAAGGGACGCTGCGGGCGCACCGAGAGTGGCATCTGCTTCCGGCTCTACGAGGAGAAGGATTACCTGACCCGGCCGTCGCACACGGATCCGGAGATCAAGCGCGTCGGCCTCGCGGGCGTGATCCTGCGCATGAAGTCGCTCCGGCTCGGCGACATCGAGAGCTTCCCGTTCCTCGATCCGCCGCAGAAGCGCGCCGTCGACGAGGGCTATCGCGTGCTCGAGGAGCTCGGCGCGATCAGCGAGGACGGCACGCTGACCCAGCTCGGCGAGCAGCTCGGCCGGTTGCCGCTCGATCCGCGGCTCGCCCGCATGATCCTCGGTGGGCGCGAGCAGAACGCGCTGCGCGAGGTGGTGATCATCGCCGCCGTGCTCGGCCTGCAGGACCCACGCGACCGGCCGCATGCGGCGGCGCAGCGCGCCGACGAGGCACACCGCAAGTTCAAGGACGAGGGCAGCGACTTCGCGAGCTACCTGAAGCTGTGGGCGTTCTGGCAGGAGATGAAGGCGCGCAGCACGCGGTCGCAGCTGTACAAGGTGTGTCGCGAGAACTTCCTCAACTACAACCGCATGCGCGAGTGGGAGGACATCCACGCGCAGATCGTCCGCGTGATGCGCGAGCTCGAGTTCGCGCCGAACGATCAAGCTGCCTCCGCCGAGCAGATCCATCGCGCGCTGCTACCCGGTCTGCTCAGCAAGATCGGCGTGTGGAACCAGGAGACGCGCATCTTCATCGGCGCTCGCCAGACCCGATTCATGATCCATCCGTCGTCGGGGCTCGCGCGCAAGCCTCCGCAGTGGGTGATGGCGGCCGAGCTGGTCGAGACCTCGCAGCTGTTCGCGCGCTCGGTGGCGAAGCTCGACCCGGCCTGGCTGGAGGCGGCGGCGGGACCGCTGTGCAAGCGCACCTACGGCGATCCGCACTGGGAGATGAAGCAGGGCCAGGTGGTGGCGAAGGAGCAGGTCACGCTCTACGGGCTCCCGATCGTGAAGGATCGTAAGGTCTCGTACGCGCCGTTCGATCCGGTGCTCTCGCGCGAGCTGTTCATCACCCACGCCCTCGTGCGCCACGAGCTCACGACGAAGGCGCCGTTCCTGGAGCACAACCAGCGGCTCCACGACGAGGTCCGGTACATGCGCGACAAGGCGCGCAAGAGCGACATGGTCGCCGACGAGTACGCGCTGTGGGACTTCTTCGACAAGCGCATCCCGGCCGGGGTGGTCAGCGGCAAGACGTTCGATACCTGGCGCCGCGATGCGGAGGCCAAGGATCCGGCGGTGCTCAACCTGTCGCGCGCGGATCTTCTCCTCGACGAGGCGCACGAGCTGTCGCCGGACCGCTACCCCGACGAGCTCGTCGTGCGCGGCGCGAGGCTCGCGCTGAGGTACCGGTTCGAGCCCGGCGAGGAAGACGATGGCATCACGGCCACCGTGCCGCTCGCGCTCCTGCCGCAGCTCGATCCGGACGTCCTCGCGTGGACCATCCCCGGCTGGCACGTGGAGAAGCTGCGCGCACTGCTCGAGGCGCTGCCGAAGCCGCTGCGCAAGACGCTTGCACCTCTCGACGATCTCGCGCTCGCGCTCGCATCATCCCTGCGCCCGTTCGAGGGCCCGATGCTGCCCGCGCTCGAGCGCGCGATCTACGAGCGCACCGGCGAGCGGGTCTCGCGCGAGGCCTGGGACCTGCGCGGCCTCGCCGGGTACCTCGCGCTGACCTATCGCGTCGTCGACGATCACGACAAGACGATCGCCTCCGGCCGGGACCTCGCCGAGCTGCAGCGCACGCTCTCGCATCGTGCGAAGGAGCTGTGGGCCCGTGCGCCACGCGCGAAGCACGAGCGGACCGGCATGAAGACGTGGGACCTGGAGGCGTTCCCCGCCACCGTCACGCTCGAGGTCGCGGGCCGCGCGATGCTCGCGTACCCCGCGCTCGTCGAGGCCGAGATGGCGGTCGACGTGCGCCTCCTCGAGTCCGCGGCGGCGGCGGCGGCCGCGACCCGCGATGGTCTGCGCAAGCTGTACATGCTGCAGCTCTCGACCTCGATCGCGAAGCAGGAGGCGAAGCTCCCCGCCGGCCTCGCGCCCGCGATGAAGAAGCAGATCGTGCAGCGCGCGTTCGACGAGGCGTTTCAGCTCGCCGACCCCGAGGCGGTGCCGCGTACGAAGGCCGCGTACCTCGAGCGCTTCGCGTCAGGTCGTGACGCACTGTCGGTCGCGCTCGCGCAGTTCGCGAACCTCGCCGTCTCGCTGGTCGGCGAGCTCGACAAGGTGCTCGCGCTCCTGAAGACCATGGCCGGCCGCCCCGGTGCCACGCGCACCGCGATCGACGACATCCACAGCCAGCTCGCGCATCTCGTCCCGCAAGATCTGATGCGCGTCACGCCCGCCACGCGCCTGCCGCACATCACGCGATACCTCAAGGCGCTGGTCGTGCGACTGCAGCGGCTCTCGCACGATCCGCAGAAGGATCAGGCGAAGGCGGCGCAGGTCGCCCCGTTCTGGCAGAGCTTCACGAAGAAGCGCGACGAGCTGCACGCGAAGGGCTACCTGGTCGCCGAGATCGAGGACTTCGGCTGGCTCCTCGAGGAGTTTCGCGTGCAGACGTTCGCACCCGAGTTGAAGACGGCGGTGCCGGTCTCCGCGCAGCGCCTGCAGGATCAGTGGGCGCGGTTCGCGCGCTGAGCTACAGCGAATCGTAGAGCGGACGCCAGAAGTCGCAGTCGTCGGTGCGGATGCCGTCCATCGTCGTCGGGGTCGCGGCGATCACGAGCGTGGGATCCGTGGCCGGCGTCCACGCCGGCCAGGCGGGCGTGGTCGTGGGCGTCCCGGTGCGCGCGAACGCGGTCCACGCGGTCTGGATCGCGGCCGATACGACGAGATCCGTGGCCGTCGGCTGGTAGGTGCCGGTGCCGGCCTGCGTGGCGATCGCAGCGAACGTTCCGAACACGAACGGTACGTCGAGGCCGTGAACCGCGCCGAACGGCGAAGGGTCGCCGTACGCAAACAGGTAGCGGTACACGGGCGCGGTCTGACCTGCATCAGCGGCGCGGGCGATCTCGCGCGACGGGCACACGAACCGCGCATCCGTGGTGACCCGCACGAAGGCCGCGCGCGGCGTGGGGAACCGCGACGCCGGATACTGCGCGAGCACGCGATCTCCGAGCGTGGTGCCGAACTGCGCGTGGATCAGTGCCGCATATGCGGTCTCGGTCGTCACCATCGGCGCGACTGCGCCGGTCTCGTTCGCGTTCGCGCCGACGATGAACGGCACGGGATGGTGTCGCCCTGCGGCGATCGCCGCGTTCGGCTGTTCGACGAGGATCGTGCCATCGATCGTCGACTGGTACGGTGAGCTGCCGAGCGCGCTCGGGTCGCCGGGGAGCGCGCGGATCAGCGCCTCGGCGGTCACCGCGCGCAGGCACGCCGGCACATCCGGATCCATCCCGCACCCGACGGCCGCCGCAACCATCGCGCCGCTGCTCTCGGCCGTCGCGCGGGTCGGCAGGAACTTGCACGCGCCGCTCTCCATGATCGCGCGATGGAACAATCCGGCCGCCGGCTGGGCCGCGAGCAGCGTGCACACGTTTCGCGCGCCGGCTGACTCGCCGAAGATCGTGACGTTTCCCGGATCGCCGCCGAACGCAGCGACGTTGTCGCGAATCCACGAGAGCGCCGCGATCTGATCGAGCGTGCCGTAGTTGCCGGAGCCGCGATCGAGTCCGGGCACGGCGAGGAACCCGAGCTGCGCGAGCCGGTAGTTCGCACTGACAACGATGACATCGCCGGTCTCGGCGAGTCGACGACCGTCGTAGACCGGATTGACCGCGGAGCCGACCGAGTTGCCGCCGCCGTGGATCCAGAGCATCACGGGGCGAGGCGTGGTCGCGGTGGCCGGCGCCCACACGTTGAGCTGGAGACAATCCTCGTCACCCACGTACGCACCGTCGACGAGCTGCGGGCACATCGGTCCGAGCGCGGTCGCGTCGATCTCGTCCGCTGCGCACGCGACCGGCGCGGGCTCGCTCAGCCGGTGCTCGCCGACGGGCGCGGCGGCGAACGGTACGCGTTTGTACGCCCACGTCGTGCCATCCCGCGCGCCGCGTACGACGCCGCTCGTGGTCATGACGCGCTCCGCCGGTGCACCGGCGGTCGGCACACACATCGGCTCGACGGGCGCGTCGGGCGTGGCGCTGCCATCGTCGCCGCACGCGGCGATCAGGGATACGAGGAGAATCAGGCGAGTGGTCATGCCCTCACCTCGAGCAACTCGCAGACCAGCGAATCGGTACCTCGAGGTTCCATCGTTCGATTCGCTCACGGGCCGAGGTGGACTGTCCAGATCCCAGTGCAGCGCCGCGGATTCCCACGCCGTTGTAGAACCCCACAGTCAGCGGCGGCAGAGCACGAAGTAGTGGTCGAGGGCCGTCTCGCCCTTGTAGGCGGCGCCGATCGACACGTGCGCCGAAACCTTGCGCATGAAGTCGCGCGTGCCCTGGTACACGAAGCGCTGCAGCCGCCAGTGGTTGTCCCGCACCCGCGGCCAGCGCTTCGGGACCTCGCCGTCGGGCACCTGGAAGTAGTCCACCACCACGGCGCCGCGGGCCGTCCATGCGGGACGCCCGGCGGTGGGAATCGCGACGAAGTATCCCGGGCCGATCAGCCTGCGGGTCGGGCCCTCGTTGTAGCCGAACAGTCGCTCGCTCGCGTCGATCTTCGGCTTGCTGAACCGCTTCTGGAACCGCCGGATCGGCGGCGGCACGGGCAGCGTGTTGAGCCCCTCGTGGATCACCTCTTCGCACGCACGTGCATCGCCGACGAAGTGCGCGAAGTCGATCGCGGGAGCCTGCGCCGCCTTCTCGTACAGGTTGCGCTGACGCGTGCGACCGAGCGCGCCGACCTCGCGCCACCGCGCTTCTCCATCGAGGCCGTCGAGATAGTGGCCGATCGCGTCGATCCCCGCGCCTGGATCGTCGAGGAGTGCGGTGAGCCCGGTGGACATCTCGCGCGAGTGTACCCGGTGACAGCGTCGACGGGGCCAACCTAGCTGCAGGCGGCAAGCAGGGCAGGGCCCCACTCGCGCACGCGCCACTGCCGCACGCCCTCGACGGCCGCGAGATCGTCGAGCGTCTTCGGCGCGGCGGCCGCGACCCGATCGATCAGTCGCTGCGGCATGACGATCGATGGATCGAGCTTGGACGTCCTCGCCTGGTCGCTCCGCCAGCCGCGCAGCGCTTCGATCCGGCGATGGGTGGCCGCCGAGACCTTGACGTGCTCGGTGACCTCGCGCGACGGGAGGTCGTGCTCCGGCAGCGCGAGGGCACGCGTGATCGCCTCGAACACGATCTCTGCCTGGCCCGCCTGGCGCGGGTAGTTTGCGATCGCCTTCTCCACGTCCTGGAGGCTCGCCGGCACGCGCTCCGCCATCGCGAACAGCACGTCGGGACCTACGATCTTGAACGGCGGGCGATCGGCAGCGGCGGCGCGCGCCTCGCGCCACTCGTAGATCTCCCGGAGCACCGCCTGCTGTCGGCGCGGCAGCTTCGCGGACCCCTTGATCCGGCGGAACTCGTCGGGGCCCGATCGCTTCTCCGCGGGGGGCAGGGTCGCGAGCGCGGCGAACTCCTCGCGCGCCCACTCGGTCCGACCGGCGTCGGCGAGCCGGTTGGTCAGCCGCGACACGAGCGCGAACAGGTGCTCCACGTCGGCGAGCGCGTAGGCCTCCTGCTTCTCGGTCAGCGGCCGCTTCGACCAGTCGTCCTTCTGGCTGCCCTTGCTGAGCTCGACGCCGAGCTCGTTCCGCACGAGCGCCTGCAGGCCGAGCTCGGTGTCGCCGAGGAGGCGCGCCGCGATCGACGTGTCGAACATGGTGTGGAACACGAAGCCGAAGTCGCGCCGCATCGACATGACGTCGTTGTCGCCGCCGTGCACGACCTTGAGCACCGAAGGGTCGGCGAGGATCGGCGCGAGCGGCGAGAGTTCATCGAGCGCGAGCGGATCGATCAGCCACGAGCCACGGCCGTGCCCGGTGAGCTGGATCAGGCACACCTTCTCCGTGTAGTGGTGCAGGCTGTCGCCCTCGGTATCGATGCCGATCGCCTTGCAGCCCGCGAGCACGGCGACGAGTGCCTCGAGCTCCGTGGCCGTGCTGGCCCAGCGCGCGACGGTCACGCGGGATCCTGCACGGGCATCACGAGCGGCGGTTCGATGAGCGTTCTATCCACGCGCGGAGTGTAGCCTGCGGGCGTGGGAACCAAGCGCCCGGCGCCGGCACCGAAGACGACCGCCACCCCGGTCGATCGCCACGGGCTGGACGCCGCGCTGCGCCTGTTCGTGACCACGTTCGTCGTCGCCGACAAGCGCACGCAGATCCACAACCGCCTGCTCGCGGCCGAGCGCCGGGCCGAGACGCTCGAGACGCTGCCGCGGTGGATCGCGGTGCGCACCACTCCGCTCGCCGAAGCGGATCAGTCTCCGGCCGGTCTCCGCGCGCGGTTCGGCGAGCTCCTCGGCGTCCGCCTCGACACGGCGGGGGCGACCCGCACCACGATCGCCCACGCGCTCGAGCTCGGTCGCGGCACACCGTCGGTGTTCGTCGCCGACAGCGGAAGCATCTCCCTGATCACGGCGTCGAGCGGTGCGCCGATCCTGTGCTCCCGATTCTGATCCTGGATCCTTGGCGTCGCTCGCGTTGCTGCGCCGCCGGTGACTCGCGTCCCGGCCGCATCTGGCGGATGATGCGCGCTGCATGAGCGAGGCGTCAGCCACGGCCGCCAGCGTGACCCTCCGTGGCGTGCGACGGGTGTTCCCAGGTGACGTGGTCGCCGTCGACGGGATGGACCTCGATGTCGTCGCCGGTGAGTTCCTCGCGATCCTCGGTCCGTCGGGCTGCGGCAAGTCCACGCTGCTGCGGATCATCGCCGGCCTCGATCGCCCCACCTCCGGCGACGTCTCGATCCAGCGCCCGGGCGCGGGCCGATTCGACGTGGCGTACGTCTTCCAGGACGCGCACCTGCTGCCGTGGCGAACGGTGCTGAGCAACGCCGCGCTGCCACTCGAGCTGCGCGGTGTGGGTCGCGCGCGCCGCCGTGAGATCGCGACCGACGCGCTGGTCAAGGTCGGCCTCGGCGATGCGCTGCAGCGCTACCCGGCGCAGCTCTCCGGCGGCATGCGGATGCGCGTCTCGCTCGCGCGCGCGATGGTCACCGAGCCGACGTTGCTACTGCTCGACGAGCCGTTCGCGGCCCTCGACGAGATCACGCGCCAGCGCCTCGACGAGCAGCTCCGCGAGCTGTGGCTCGCGCGCGGCATGACGGTGATCTTCGTGACGCACTCGACCGCCGAGGCCGTGTTCCTCGCGGAGCGCACGGTGGTGATGACGAAGCGGCCGGGCCGGATCATCGAGGATCGACCCGTCGAGCTGCCGGACCACCGCACCGGCGAGCTGCGCGCCACGCCGGAGTTCGCGCGGGAGACTCGGTTCGTCTACGAAGCCCTCGAGCGGGGAGAGGCGTGATGACGCGCGCGCGCCGGCTCCTCGTCACGTTCGGCCCACCGCTCGTCGTCCTCGTGGTCGGCGTGCTCCTCATCGAGCTCTACGTGCGCTGGCGCAACACGCCGATCTATCTCGTTCCGCGGCCGTCACAAGTCCTCCACTCGTTGCAGAGCGAGCGCGGATATCTCCTCGCGGCGCTGTGGGTGACCGCGAAGGCCACGATGATCGGCTTCGCGCTCAGCGCCGTGCTCGGCGTCGGCATCGCGATCCTGCTCGCATCGTCGGTGTGGATCCGCCGCGCGTTCTCGCCCTACACGGTGTTCTTCCAGACCGTGCCGATCATCGCGATCGCACCGATGCTGTCGATCTGGCTCGCGCCTGGCCTCAAGGCGGTCTCGGCCTGCGCGTTCATCGTGTCGGTGTTCCCGGTGATCGCGAACACGCTCGCCGGGCTGGTCGCCACCGATCGCGCGCTCCTCGATCTGTTCCGGCTCTACGGGGCGGGCCGCGGCGCCGCCATGTTCAAGCTGCGCTTCCCCGCCGCGCTGCCGAACGTGTTCACCGGTCTGCAGGTCGCCGCCGGCCTGACGGTGATCGGCACCGTGGTCGCCGAATTCCTCGTCGGCGAGCTCGGCGAGGCGCAGGGCCTCGGCGTGGTCATCGTCAGCGCGAGCCACAACGGTCACAGCGACCGCGTGTTCGCCGCCGTGCTGCTCGCCTCCGCCCTCGGCCTCGCGATGTTCGGTACCGTCAACCTCGTGGGGCGAAGAGTCCTCAAGAACTGGCACGCATCGGAGAGCTCATGAGCAAGCAACGCATCGTTCTCGCGGCCCTCGTCGCCTTGACCCTCGGCTGCGGCGGCAAGAAGGACAACGAGGCGCCCGCGGCCGGCAGCGGCAGCGGTCCCGCCGCGAAGACCCTGACCCTCACCCACGACTGGGTTCCCGAGCCCGAGTTCGGCGGCTTCTACGCCGCGCGCGAATCCGGCGCGTTCGCGAAGCAGGGCCTCGACATCGACATCAAGCCGCGCGGCCAGGGCGAGACCTGGAAGCTGGTCTCCGAGGGCGTCACCGACTTCGCCACCACCGCCGCCGATCAGGTGTTGGTCGCACGCGGGCAGGGCGCCGACGTGGTGGCGATCTTCGCGGTCTACCAGACCTCGCCGCAGGGGATCATGGTCCACAAGGCGCGCGGCTTCACGAAGATCGACGACGTGTTCACGACCGCCGGCACGCTCGAGGCCGAGGACGCGACCTGGCTGAAGTTCCTGAGGAAGAAGATCGCGACGACCACGGTAACGCTGACGAGCAACTCTCCCGGCATCGCCACGTTCCTCGCGAAGCCCGATCTCTCGAAGCAGTGCTTCGTGACCAGTGAGCCGCTGCAGGCCACCACCGCGGGGAGCGATCCACAGACGTTCCTGATCGCCGACGCCGGCTACAACCCATACACGACCGTCGTGATCGCGCGCGGCGAGATGGTGCGCAAGGATCCGGCGACGGTGAAGAAGATGATCCTCGCGTTGCGCGAGGGCTGGCGCGGCTACCTCGACAATCCTGCCGCCGCGAACGCGGTGATGGGCAAGCTCAACCACGAGATGGACGAGGCCACGTTCATCGCGGTCGGCAAGGTGCAGGCGCCGTTGATCGAGACGGCCGAGACCAAGGCGACCGCGCTCGGCGACATGACGAAGGAGCGCTGGCAGACCCTCGGGCAGCAGCTCGTGGACCTCGCGGTGATCAAGGCGGCGCCACCGGCCGAGGACGCGTTCGTCAGCGTCGACCGGCTGAACTAGCTTCCGCGAGTTTGTTTGGTCACAACCGTTCGGCACCTCCTCTTACGAGGATGAAGCTCAAACATTGGATGGCAGGAGCCGCGCTGGCCGGCCTGGCCGCGCTGGCGGGCTGCCTGGACGCGGGGGACGACCAGGCGGAGACGCTCGGCGAGGCCGCGCAGGGTTCGTTCGCAAACATCGGGACCACGTACTGGAGCGGTACCAAGCTGGTGTTCGACGACGTCACCAATCTGGTGAACGCGGATGTGCAGAACTTGCTCGGGATCACGGCGTGCGATGCCACGACCCTGTACGCGGTCGAACGCGTCTCGAGCCACGGCGTCTCCATCAACTGGGTCACGTTCAGCAAGGATGGCGGCCAGAGCTGGACGCGCCAGGCAATCACCGGAAGCACCGAGATCGCGTGCGATCACTCGCAGCTGCTCACGCTGGACTCCTCCGGCAATATCAGGGCCGCCAAGCTCCATGCGAACGGCACGATGGAGAGCTGGACGAACGTGTCGGCGCCGACGACGTTCAATCGCCTCAACGGCGGTGACGGCACGTTCTACGCGGTGAAGAACGTCGCGGTCGGCAAGGACATCTACATCGGCTCGGCCCGGTCGATCCTCGCGACGCTCGTGTTCACGAAGATCGCGAACTTCGGCGGATCGCAGGTGACCGGCGTCGGCACGAACCTCACCGGCACCGACGACTACGCGCCGGGCAACAGCGCGGCGTGGCCGCGTCGCGCGTTCGGCGTGGAGTCGACGGGCACGATGATCACGGCGCCGGATCTGATCGCCGGCACCAACTCCTGGACGACGATCTACACCGGTAACGAGCGCTACACGGCGCTGACCGCCGGGTCGCCGAACGTGCTCTACGGCCTGCAGAGCAAGTCGGGCGTGAAGCACCTGCAGCGGATCACGATCAGCGAGGACAACTGCTCCGACGGCATCGACAACGATCGCAACGGTCTCCGCGACGGTGAGGACGAGGCGTGCGAGGACCGTGTGGGGCAGGCGTACTGCGACGCGCACGGCGAAGGCTCGTACTGCGCGGACCGCTACATGCCGACTTCGTTCCTGGTCTCGGGAACGCAGAACCCGCGGATGCTGCTGTGCACCGCGGCGGGCGCGAGCTACGTCATCCGCGGCGTCTGCAAGCGCAACGCGAACGCGTCGATCACGAACGCGGATGCACTCCAGTCACTCACGTCGCTGCGTCCGGTGGATCCGCCGAACACCGCACGCTACTGCAACATGCACTGGCCCGATGGCACCTGGCGCCTGCGCTGGGGCATCTCGGATCCGTGCGGAAACCTCGCGGCGTCCAAGCCCAACGGCACCGTCGTGCGCGCTGGCCTCTACTCGACGACCGGCGCGAACACCGTGCACGCGTTCTGCACCGATAGCCAGTGGGGCCCGGCGGGCTCCGCCGGCGACGCACCGATCTGGGCCGTCTACAACGATGCGTACAACAACAACGCCGGCGGCACGAACCGCTGCACGTTCGTGATCTCGATGACCGACCTGCCGTTCTTCGACCGGTTCTTCCAGGCGGCGCACCAGGCGCAGACCACCAACGCGCGGCCGTTCATCCACAATGCGACGGCCGTCAACCTGGCGCAGTTCCATCAGGGATCGACGTCGGACGGCTTCGTCGATCGCTTCGGCAAGCAGATCATCGAGACCGGCATGGAGCCCGCCTACGATCACTACATCGACGAGGGGCGCCCGCTCTACGCGGCGGCGAACGGGCAGGTGGTCACGAACGGTGCGCGGTTCCGCGACGTCTCTCGGTTCGACTGCAACGGCTCGTCGAACCAGGGCGAGCTCTACGTCAAGTACAGCATCGGTACGGACGCCAACTACGCGGAGACGTTCGGCGTGTACTACGCGCATCTGCGCAAGCTGCTCGTCAGGCCCGGTCAGATCGTGGCGCGCGGCCAGCTGCTCGGCTACACCGGCGCGACCGGCTGCACCAGCGGCGGCTTCGGTCACATGCACAGCGGTGTGTTCCGGCTGAGCAACACGAATCTTCACTCGTCGACCAGCTCGCTCCCCGGCTATCACGTCGACTTCCAGGCGAACGACGACGATACCGGCACGAACATCGGCAGCGACATCTCGATCGATCCACTCGGGTGGGCGAACGGATACGCGTTCGATCCGCACGCCCTGCAATCCCGGTTTCAGAACGTCCGCACCGGCCTGATCGGCGGCGGTAGCTGGAGCCTGAATCTGTTCAACGCCGGTCAGGCGTTCGGCTATCCGTAGCGATAGTCGAGGACGGGCTGGCGGCGGTACAGACCGTTGTGCGGCTCGTAGTTGAACGGCTGGTAGCGCAGGGGCCATGACGTGGCGGTGAGTTGCCCCTGTGCGGCCAGCATCGTCAGCGCGACCGGCGTGACCTCGCGGTACGACGAGTCGAACGGCAGGTCGGCATTCTCGGCGCCACCCGACGAGAACAGGCTGACCAGCACGTGCTCGCCGAGGTCGTAGAACACCTCGAATCCGCGGTCGATCTTCTCGTGACCGCGGATGAGCGTCTGCATCCCGGTGCGCTCCATGAACGCCTTGAACTGATTGCGCCCGAACGTGAACCGCGGGTTCATCCGCTGGAGCTCGACGGGGACATGATCGGTGGGGACCGGATCACTCCACATCATCTGGAACCGCAGGTCGTCGTCGTTGAGGCTCGAGAGGTCTCGGTACCGCTCGGCGAACGTGTCGTCGCGAGGGATCCCGGCGTGAACGAACAGCGAGCGCTCGAAGATGAACGAGGTCGGCATGGTCTCGAACAGCACCCGGTAGGCCTCGAGCATCTCGACCGGCACGTGGGGCGCGAGCGAGGCCAGCGCCTCGGCGGGATACACGCCGCTCGTGATCCGGCCGTCGATCCAGCGCAGCCACTCGTGATTGCCGCGGAGCAGGATCACGTGATCGGGCAGCGAAGCGAACAGGTGGAGCGCCGCGCGCAGCACGCCATCGAAGCTGAACCGTCCGCGATCGATATAGTCGCCGAGCAGCACGAGCTTGACGTCGGGATGATTCGCCGGATCCCACTGATGCGCCCACGCGCGCTCGATGAAGTTGGACTGGAGCAGCGCCGCCTTGAGGCAGCTGTAGCAGCCGTGAAGATCGCCCAGGACGATCAGCTCGGTAGGCCCGCTCGGCCGCATGACGTGGACGAACCGGTCGAGGAAGCGGGAACCAACGGGCAGTTGATCGATCGACGCGATGCCGCTCAGCCGATTGGCGCCGAGCGCCGACTGGCGCTGCCACTGCAGCATGGCGCGCTGGAGCAGCTGGTAGTCCCACTCGATCTGCGCCTTGCGCTCCATCGGATGCGGCGACAGCGTCTGCTCGATCGGGTCGAGCATCGGATGGGACAGCGCGACCAACTCCTTCTTCACCGGCGGCCTGACGCTCAGCGCGGACTTGTTCGCGCCCGTCAGCGTCTTCGCGTTCGGTGACGCGGTCTGGACCGGGGCTGGCCGCGCAGCGAACAGGCCGTGCAGCTCCTTCTGAAGATGATGCTCGTTGTTCGTGATCTGCCCATCCGCATGGACGAGCGCGTTGATCAGCTCGAGCGCGATCGCCTGGTCGGGCACGCTCAGCGCGCGAAACAGCGTCAGCGCTCGGACGCGCAGCCGGCTGCCGACGTAGGTGTCGGTGTCCGCGGCCATCACCTCCTCGGCGAGCACCGCGACCTCGCGCTGAAGGCGGCGGAGCAGCTCGTCGAAGTGCGCGCGCCAGGTTCCGCGGAGCGCGGCGCGATCATCGAGCGAACCGACCGCCGATCGATCGATCAGGGCGAGCACCGAGTCGACGTAGTGCTGAAGCAGTGCCTGCTCGCGGTGATGGAAGACGCCGTCGATGTAGCTGACGGTCAACATGAGGTCGACCATCGAGCCGAAGCGCGCGGCGCTATCGTCGGACTTCGTCCCGACGTGAGCCACCGCGGACCTCACAACTTCCACGGTCCGATCAAACCCGTCCACAGACCAGCGCGCAAGGAGCGCGGGCGGAATCTCGCGCTCCGTTCACTCGGGGCGCCGCTACAGCTTGAGCGTGGTCAGGGTCAGCACGCCCTGGAGCTGCGGCGCGCTCGCGCTCGAGACGTTCGCCGTCGTCGTGCCTGCATCGGCGCCTGCTGCGCGCACGTCGATCGTGTGCGAGCCCGCCGGCAGGAAGAAGAAGCGACCGAATGACCAGGTCTGCACCATCTGCGCGACGCCGTCCGTGTTCGCCGCGATCACGCGGCGCTGCGCCTGCGTGATCGCGCCATCGATGAAGATCGCGACGTCGACGGCGGCATAGGCAGCGCCCAGACCGGTGCACTGGATGCCGCCGTTGGTATCGACGTGCAGCTTCGTGTTCATCGGCACGTTCGACGTGATGGTGAGGCCGGGGATCACGGTGTAGTTCGTCGCCGCGGTGACCTGGAGCTGGCCGTTGCCGAGCGCCTCGACGATGTCCTGACCGGTGGTGCCGGTCGGACCCGGCTCGCCCATCGCTCCAATCGGGCCCGCTGGGCCGGTGTCGCCCTTCGCACCGTCTGCGCCTTTCTCCGCCGGTCCGCACGCACCGAGGCCGAGGAACACCACCATCGCTGCGATCCGCATTCGTCGATCGTAACTCAGTAGCGGACGCGCCAGCACACGGTCTCGCCCGCGTAGCTCGCGGCGACCTCTTCCCAGGTGACGTCGGGGACGAGCTGCTTGACGGCGGTGGTGGCCAGGATCTCGTCGCCCTTGGCGGTGTCCTCGCCGAGCTTGCTCGCCAGGTTGACCTCGTGGCCGTAGACGTCCTCGTCGCCGATCTTGAGGATCCGGCCATGGCCCAGACCGACGCACAGGACGATCTGCTCCTCGGGCGGGCGCCGTTTGTTCGTGGCCTGACACACGCGCTGCATCTCGACCGCACACGCGATCGCGCCCGCGGGCTTCTTGAACAGGATCAGAAAGCTATCCGCCTCGATCTTGATCAGCACGCCGTCGTGGTCCTCCACCACCGGCAGCAACAGTTGCTTCTGCTCGTGGATGATCTGCAGAAAGTGGATGATCCCGAACTGGGCGACCTGCCGCGAGAAGCCCGAGAGGTCGGTGAACATGACCGACCACTCCTCGCCGAACAGATCCCAGATCCGCTGATCGATCGCCTCCGTGTTGCTCCCCGTGCGGATGCGATCCTCGATCAGCTTCCACAGCCGGGTCGCACTGCTCCCCAGGTTGGCGTCTCTCCCCATCCGACCATGCTACTGCGAGATCAGCGTCAGAGATCCAGCGCCGCGCGCCCACACGCGGTCGAACTGGTCGATCGCGACGTCGAGGATCTGGTTCTCGGCGAGGCCGCGCCGCATGTCCACCCGGCGGACCTTGCTGCCATCCCACGCCGCGATGCCGCGCTCGGTGGCCATCCAGACCTGGCCGTTGCGCGTGGCGACCACGTCGTTGAGCTCGAACCGCAGCGCCGGAGGGAACGTCCACGTCTTGCCATCCCAGATCGCGGCGCCCGCACCAGTCGCGACGATCACGCCGCCGTTCGCCGCGATCGTCACCGCACGCGCGAGCTCCGAGAGCAGGCCATCGTTCTCGTTCCACAGCTTGACCTGATTTCCCGTGACCCGCGCGATGCCCTCGTTGGTGGCGAACCACGCGGTCTCGCCGCGCACGTCGGCATCGACGACGCCGACCGGAATCGGCATGGTCTTGTCGGCCGGGCCATCGGCGCGGTGGTACGTGACCTTGCCGGTCGCCGTGTCGATGATCGCGAGGCCGCCGGCGCGCATCTCGATGCCATCGCGATAGCGAAGGCCGATCCACAGCGAGCCGCTCGCGGCGAACCGCGCGAAGCTGACATCGGGGAGCTGGCCCGGTGCCGTCACGGAGACGTTCGGCACGGCGATCCATACGCCCTTCTCGATCCTCGAGAGGTGAAGCGCGGACTCGGCCCCGCCGCGATGGATGGCGTAGATCGCGCCGTCCGGATCGCGCACCACGGCGAGCACGACCTGATCGGGACCGCCGGTGACGAAGCGATCGTCGCTCCAGTGCCACGCTTGACGCGCGCCGGTGGCGATCCAGCAATCGTCGGCCTTCGCGCACGCGACCGAGAGCGTGGTCGCGTCCTGGAACATCTGCTTGCGGCGGAGCCACTCGCGCGGGCGCGCGGTGCCGTCGCCGGAGATCTGGTAGCGCGCGGTACCGAGGTCGCGCGTGCCGATCAGGAGCTGGTCGGCGCTCATGCCGAGGCTCGTCGCACCGGGCGGAACCACGAGGTCGATCGCATCGATCTCCCACGGCGTGGTCTTCGGATCCGCGTTGAGCGGTACCAGCCGCAGGCCTTCGCGCGCAAATAACCACACACACGCGGGATCGCGCTCGCCGATCCGGTAGACACGGCCGCCTCCCATCACGACGGCGCCGCTCGAGCGACGGGTGGCCGCTTCCCAGGTCACGTCGGGCAGGGCGCGATACGTGACGAACTGCTGCTGCGCGCCGAACGCGAGGCGCTCGTGGCCGTCGGCGTCGGTGCCGATCACCATGATGCGATCGCCCGGCAGCTCGACGAGCAGTCGCGGCAGCACGATGCTGCAGCCCTGGTTGCTGCCGATCCGCACGGTCTCGCCCGTCGGCTTGCGCGCTACGAGCCCGGTGGTGGTCGCGATCCATAGCCAGCCCGCGCGATCGCGCGCCACGGCCTTGATCGGATCCTTGATCGGCGTGGACGTCCATCCGCCCTTCGCGCTGACGTAGATCAGACCCTTGTTCGTGCCGATCCACGCGCCGCCATCGGAGGCCGAGGCGACGCTCGCGCCATCCTTCGCGAGTGCGGCGAAGTCGAGGCCGATCGATGCCGGCGGATCCGCGATCGACGCGTAGACCTCGGAGGTCACGTCGTAACGGCCGAGGCCGCCGTCGGTGAGGATCCACACCGAGTGCCGCTCGGCATCGGGACCGAGCGCGACGACAGAGCTCCCGGAAAGACCTGATTGCGGCGTCAATGCGAACACGCCGCCGCCGTCATCGAAGCGCTCGAGATCGTGCTCGGTCGCGACGAACACGAACCGCTCGGCCGCCGCGACGATCTTCACGGGCGACGGCTCGGTGAACACGCGGACGCGGACCTTGCCGGTCGACACGGGCGGGATCGGGCGCGGAGGTTCCGGTGGCGGGCACGCCGCCACGCACGCGAAAACTCCGACGATCAGGGCCCTGGACCGCACCGAGCACCGACGGTAGCCCAGGTGTTACTCTGCCGCCATGGCACAGAAGCGACGTGGAGGTGGTGGGGCATTCCGCCCTCCCGAGCTGAAAGGCACGCTCGGAACCCTTCTCCGGAGCACCCTGCATCAGGCCGGCGTGGTCCGTGACGCCGTTGGCGAGGTCCTGGGGCAGGGTCGCGCCCGCCTCGACGACGTGCGCACGCAGCGCAGGCGTCAGGACGCGCTCGCCGAGCTCGGTGAGGTGGTGCTCGAGCTTGTCAGGGCCGGTGAGATCGACCTCGGCGAGCTGCCCGAGGCGCGTGCGGTGATCCGCCAGCTCGACGAGATGGATGCCGGCGGCGACGACGACCTGCCCGAGGAGGTCGCCACACCGACCACGCGCAAGCGCTTCGACGCGCGCGGCGGAGATGATGGCACCGTGTCGTCGGGCGCGCGCTTCGCACCCGCGAAGCCGGCGAAGCCCGCGGGCGAGCGCGTGTGGCGACCGCCGGTGGACGAGCCCGCGCCGCAAGCGGCCGCAAAGCAGAAGCAGATGCCGGTGCCGGGTGTGCGCAAGGGCGGCATCAGCTTCGACAACGACGACGACGATCTCGCCGAGTACATGCACCCCGATGACGTGCCGCCGAAACCGTCTACTGACGAGTAGCGTGCTGCTCGCGTGCGCGTGCACGCCGCACTCGCACGGTCCGACGCCGCCGACGCATCCGCATCCCGCGCTCGACGGACTCGTGCGCCACGTCGATCCGTTCATCGGCACCGACGACGGTGACTCGCCCGATCCGCCGCCGGGCGATACCGGTGGCGCGGTGTTCCCCGGTGCGACCGTGCCGTTCGGGATGATCCAGTGGAGCCCCGACACGTCGCCCTCGGCGGAGTTCGGCTACCACTACCGCGACACCAAGATCCGCGGCTTCTCGGTCACGCATCTCTCCGGCTCGGGCTGCGCGGCGATGCTCGACTTTCCCTTCCTGCCCGCAGCCTCGGTGCCCCAGCGCGTGGAGGCCGTCGGCGATGCGCGCAGCGCGGCGAGGTTTCGCCATGCGGACGAGGTGGCCACGCCGGGCTACTACCGCGTGAAGCTCGGCACGGGCATCGAGGTCGAGCTGACCGCGGCCACGCGCGCCGGTTACGGGCGGTTCGGGTTTCCCGCAGGCGCGCCCGCCGGGATCCTCGTCGGTGCGAGCAAGACCGTCGGCGACAAGCAGATCGACGTCACGCGCGGCGAGCTCCACGTGGTGACCCCCACGCGGATCACCGCATCGCTGACCAGTGAGAAGTTCTGCGGCCACGCCTCCGCGTACACGATCCATCTCGCCGCCGCGTTCGATCATCCGATCGTCGATAGCGCGGGGTGGATCGGCGACACCTGGACGCCGAACGCGCGCGACATCCGCGGCCCGCGCTCCGGCCTGTGGCTGCGCTTCGATACCTCGGCGGTGGCGAGCGTGGGCGTGACGATCGCGATCTCGTACGTCAGCGCGGCGAACGCGCAGGCGAACCTCGATGCCGCCCTCGCGACCTCGTTCGATCAGGCGCGCGCGGCCGCGACGAAGCAGTGGAACGATGCTCTCGGCGCGATCGAGATCAAGGATGGCGATGCATCCGCGCTGCGGACGTTCTACACCGCCCTGTATCACTCGCTGCTGCATCCGAACGTTGCCTCCGACGTCAACGGCGACTACATGGGCTTCGATCGCGCGGTCCATCGCGCGGTCGGTTACACGCACTACCAGACGTTCTCGGGCTGGGACATCTATCGCTCGTGGATCCAGCTCGTGGCGCTGCTCTACCCGCGCGAGGCCGACGACATCCTCCGCTCGTTCGTCGCCGACGGCGAGCAGTGCGGCGGCCTGCCGAAGTGGGCGCTCGCGAACGATGAGACCGGCGTGATGGTCGGCGATCCGGGCGCGCTGATCGTGGCGAACGGCTATGCGTTCGGCGCGCGCGGCTTCGATGCGCAGGCCGCGCTCGCGCTCGCCACGCGTCGCTCCGCGCGCTGCAACCTCTGGGACACGCGACCACGCGAGGCGCTCGCCGACGAGGTCGGCTACCTACCGAACGATCCGGAGGGCGGCTGGGGCTCCGCCGCCGTGACGCTCGAGTACGCCGTCGCGGACTTCGCGATCGCACAGCTCGCGCGTGCGCTCGGCGATGCGAACACCGCCGATGCCTACGCGATGCGCGCCCAGCGCTGGAAGTCGCTGTTCGATCCATCGACCGGCTACATCCGCCCGCGCCACCGCGATGGCGGCTGGAAGACCCCGTTCGCTCCGACCCACCAGCGCGGCTTCATCGAGGGCAACGCCGCGCAGTACACGTTCTTCGTGCCGCACGATCCGGCCGGTCTCGCGGCGGCGATGGGCGGACGCGCGAACGCGATCGCGCGCCTCGATGCCCTGTTCCTCCAGCTCAACGCCGGCATGCGCTATCCGCACTTCTACATCGGCAACGAGCCGCAGTTCGGCACGCCGTATCTCTACTCGCGCCTCGGCGCACCGGCGAAGACGCAGGAGGTCGTGCACCGCATCCTGACCCGCGCCTTCACCGCGTTGCCGAGCGGCCTGCCCGGCAACGACGACCTCGGCGCGCTGTCCTCCTGGTACGTGTGGTCCGCGCTCGGCATGTATCCGGACCTGCCCGGCACACCCGATCTCGCGCTCGCCTCGCCGCTGTTTCCCCACGCCGTGCTCCACCTCCGCGATGGCTCGGCGCTCACGATCGAGACGACGGGGGAGGGGCCGCTCGTCGGCACGCTCCAGCTCGATGGCGCGGCGATCGATGCCTCGTCGATTCCGCTCGCGAGGCTCCTCGGCGGTCACCGCCTCGTGTTCACGCTACGAGCCGCACAGGCGCTCGACATACAGCGACGGTGATCCGGTCACTGCACGAGCCACACCGCGTGTCGCGGAGATCGCGATCGGATTGAACCGCGGCGCGTGATCG
>JBBRED010000094.1:0-24380 GCA_038203335.1 Haliangiales bacterium
CCGCCGATCGCGAGCCCTGCGGGCGCGAGCATCAGCGCGATCAGCGCCATCCGACCGGGGTCGCTCGACACCGCGTCGAGCCACGTGAGGTCATGCACGAGCACCGCGGTCGCGCCGATCGCTAGGCCCGCCGCGAGGCACGCCCACGTGACGCCGCGATCGAGCCGCCGCCATCGCCCGCCGAGCAGCAGCGCGCCGGCCGCGCTCCACGCGAGCAGGCTGAACAGCACGAACGACACGGCGTACAGCGTTCCGCCCGCCGCGAGCGTGAACCGCTGGATCAGCGCGAGCTCGACGCACAGGAACGCAGCGCCGAGGCCACTCGCGACCGCGGCCGGGCGAACGAACGAGACCGCATCGTCGCGCCGCTCGAACATCAGCACGAGCACGAGAACCATCGCCCCCACGAGCACCCACAGCCGACCCGGCTCCGCGAGCGCCGTGGCGACGAGACCCTTCGTGTTCTGGAAGAAGTACGGCCGCTCGTCGTGGACCGGGCTCAGGTCGTCATGGGAAGTTGCGCCGAGCCGCCTTCGATCGAGCAGCTGCGCGCTGCGCGCGGGTGGATCGCCCGGCCCCCAGAGCAGCTCCGCCGAGGAGTCATCGAGGCGATCGACCACATCGAGCGGCAGCGGCGCCGTCCCGACGACGAGCATGAAGCGGTACGCCGTACCGGGACGCGGATCGTGCAGGACCACGATGCCCTCGAGCGCGCGCGTGCGCGGGATGCCGAGCGTCTCGAGTGCGTCGAGCACGGTGAGCAGCTGGCGATACGCGTTGCCCGGATCGCTGTGGATCAACACCAGGACGCCGGTCGGAGTCAGCCGACTCAGATACAGCTGGACTGCCTCCACCGTGTAGAGCTGCGCCTCCATCCCCGAGGGCTGGGCGTGCGCGTTTCCGGTCAGCGCCAGCGCGAGCTCGATCAGATCGTAGCGCTCGGGGCGATCGGTGAGATGGCGGCGCGCGTCCTCGACGAACAGCCGCACGCCAGGCTGGTGATACACGTCACCGGCGAACTGCTTCCACCGCGCGAGCAGACCGGGGATCGCCGGATTGACCTCCACGGCGTCGACACGCGATGCGCCATTGGTCTTCGCGATCCACACGCTCGCACCGGCGCCCGCGCCGAGAACGAGCACGCGATCGGGCCGGAGCGCGCGGTAGGGCAACGACATCAGCAGCCCCCACGTGCTCTCGACCTCGGGCACGCGAGCCTCTCGCACCATGTAGGTCGGACTCATTCCATCGGTGAACACGCCGAGGCGCACGTCGCGATCTGCCGGTGCCTTCACGTCGAGGCGACCGAGCGGGCTCCACGCAGAATCGAGGATGTCGCGCGTGGACGTTCCCGATTCCACGATCGCCTTCTCTGACCTCGGATCGGAATCGAGCAGGATCTCGAGCGGTCCGTCGGGCAGATACCCGGCCCGCCCGATCACCAGCACGCTGACCTGCGCCGCCGCGATCAGCATGACGACGAGGCGAGCGCGACGCCCGGCCAGCATGGCCGCCAGCCCGCAGCAGATCACACCGAGCACCAGCATGATCTCGGTCGGCGCGAGCGGACCGAGCAGGCGCGGCGCGACGAGACACCCTCCCGCCGCCGCGAACAGATCCACGGCGTACGTCGCGCGCGTGGCCGTGCTCCCGCGCGAGGCATACGCGCTGGAGACCAGCATGCCCGCGAACGCGAACGGCACGAGCGACACGGTGACGAGCACCGGCAACGACACGCCGCCGATCGCCGTCGCCGCGAGCGCGAACATCGACGCGGCGAGCGCCGGAGCCGCGCGGCCCGGCTCTGCCCACCGCGGGAACCGCACGCTGATCGCCGCGCCGACGCCGAGGCCGAGCAGCGCGATCGACAGCGCCGTCGAGGTCGCGTGCGAGCTGCCGATGTACGCGTACAGCCGGGTCGAGGTCAGTTCGAGGACCAGCGTCACGAACGTGACGATCGCGATGGTCGCGGCCGGGCGATGATGGCTCGTGCCACGCCGACCTCGGATCAACCGCGAAACTCCGTCATGGCTGGTGAGGATCGCTGGTGGTGACCGCGTACGTCAGCCGCGTTCCACCCTTCCGCTTGTGGTGCTTGTATCCAGTCGCGGCGACCGCCACGAGCGACATCACGAGCACGAGCTTCATCGGCGCATCGTACCCCGTCGCGGCGGATTCCCAGGATCGTCACGCGTCGCCTCGTCGAGAGCGTGCCGGAGCATCGGCGTCGCCAGCTCGACGAACGCCCGGACCTTCGCCGACCCGGCACTCCTCGCCGGGTGGACGAGCTGCACGGGGAGGGGCTCCGATTCGTACGCGGCCAGCAACCGCACGAGCGCACCGTCACGGAGGGCGGCGGCCGCCTGGTACGAGAGGACGCTGACGACGCCCTGCCCGTCGATCGCCGAGCCCAGCGCGGCCTGCGCGGTATTGACCGTGAGGACGGGCGCGATCTTGATCTGGATCGAGCGGCCGCCGCGCCGCCCTGCGCCGAACGACCAGCTATCGGTCGGAGTGACCGCCGCGAACGACACACAGCGATGCGCCGCGAGGTCCTTCGGAGCGGTCGGGCGTCCGCGCGCGGCGACGTACCGCGGGCTCGCGACGACGATCCGGCGGACCTGGCCGAGGTGCGTCGCGAACAGGGACGAGTCGGGCATGTGCGCGATCCGGACCGCCGCGTCGATCCCTTCGTCGATCACGTTCACGATCCGGTCGAGGAGGAACAGCCGCGCGCGGACGTCGGGGTACTTCGTCAGATACGCGTCGACCGCGGGCCGCACGTGGAGAGCGCCGAACATCACAGGCGCCGTCACGGTGAGCGTGCCGAGCGGAGAAGCGCGTGCACTCGTCGCTGCATCGTCGGCATCGGCAAGATCGGCGAGCACGCGCCGGCACACCGCGAGATAGCGCTCGCCGGCCTCGGTGATCTGGAGCGATCGTGTCGAGCGGCGGACGAGCTCCACGCCGAGCCGCTCTTCGATGCCCGTGAGGGCGCGAGAGATCGATGTGATCGAACGGCCGAGCGCGCCTGCCGCCTTCGAGAGGCTCCCACGGTCGATCGTGACGACAAACGCTTCCATGGCGTCGAGGCGATCCATTACTTTTGCGTATATCGCAAGAATGGCTTGCGAGGTAACGCCATTCTCACGGAAGTGCCCAAGCCTCATGGTGTCGGTGGTCAGGCAACAACGCTCGACCATCCGCATCAAAGGAATCCCATGAGCCGCATCCCCGCAGTCGATCCCGCTTCCGCCACCGGCCCCGTCAAGACGATGCTCGACGGCGTGCACCGAGGTCTCGGCATGACCCCGAACATGTTCCGGGTCGCCGCGCAGTCCCCCGCCACCCTCGAGGCACTCACGTCGCTGTTCGGCGCGGTCTCCAAGGGCCGCTTCAACGCGAAGACCCGCGAGGCCATCGCGCTCACCGTGTCGGAGATCGATCGCTGCGACTACTGCCTGTCGGCGCACTCCGCGCTCGGCAAGGGTGCGGGCCTCGCCCCGGAGGATCTCGACAAGGCGAGGAGCGCCGAGGCCAGCGACCCGAAGCTCGCTGCGCTGCTCGCGCTGGCTCGACAGATCACCGAAAAGCGGGGCCGCGTGACGGACGCGGAGGTCGCGGCCGGGCGGCGCGCTGGCCTCGAGGACGCGGAGATCCTCGAGCTCGTCACGAACGTCGCGCTGACCACGTTCACGAACTACATGAACGAGGTCGCATCGACCGAGATCGACTTTCCCGTCGTCAACCACCGCCCGCGCTGAGCCGCCATGTCGAATCGCCCACCCTATCCGCCGTTCGATGCCGAGACCGCCGCGCAGAAAGCGCGCCTCGCCGAGGACGCGTGGAACAGCCGAGATCCACAGCGCGTGGCGGGCGCGTACACCGTCAACAGCCGCTGGCGAAACCGCGACGTGTTCATCGTGGGACGCGACGCCATCGTCACGCTCCTGACGACCAAGTGGGCCCGGGAGCAGGAGTACCGGCTCATCAAGGAGGTGTGGGCGTTTGCCGGCGATCAGATCGCGGTCCGCTTCCAGTACGAGTTCGTCGAGCGCGCGGGCCCGAGCGAGCAGTGGTGGCGCGCCTACGGCAACGAGCAGTGGGCATTCAACCCGGACGGCCTGATGCGGCGCCGCGAGGCGAGCATCAACGACGTCCGGATCACCGAGGCCGACCGCCGGTTCCGGTGGCCGCTGGGCCCGCGCCCTGCCGAGCATCCCGGGCTCGAAGCGCTCGGCATGTAGCTCCGGCACGGGGTGGACTCGTTGCTAAGGTAGGGGCCATGCCGAAGTTCCCGCCGATCAAGGACGCGTTTCACGACCGCCTGCTGGCGATCGTCCTGCAGCTTCCCGGGGCGTACGAGGACCGGCCGTGGGGCAGCGTGCACTGCAAGGTCGACGGCAAGATCTTCGTCGGCTGGGGCAGGCACGAGGACGGCAACATGAGCATCGGCCTTCGCGTCGACACGGCGTTTCAGCCGATGCTCGTCGCGAATGATTCGCGGTTCACGGTCGCGAAGTACGTCGGCAAGTACGGCGGCGTGGACATGCGGATCGGCCCCAGGCCCCACTGGGGCGAGGTCGAGAAGTTCATCGTCGAGAGCTACCGCTTGATCGCGCCGAAGAAGCGGCTCGCCGAGCTCGACGGTGACCCCGCGGAGACCACGGCGAGGCCCAAGGCCAAGCCCAAGGCCAAGAACTCCCGCGTCCGCGGCTGACCTTGATGTGCTATACGCTGGGTTGCCTCGTGCTGCGCATCGATCCGAGACACCTGCGAACACGAGCCGCGCTGACCGCGCTGGCCTTCGTGCTCGCGAGCGTGATCGGTCTGGTCCACACCGCGACGACCCAGCACGTTCGGTGCGCCGAGCACGGTGAGCTGATCCACGGCGACGCGCCGAGCGATGTCGCCGTCGCGCCGTCCACGGATGCGATCGCGCACCAGCGCCCCGAGAGCACGAGGCACGGGCACGAGCACTGCTCGCTCGCGACCGCGCTCCACGTGACGGCGGTCTCCTCGCCGTCCATCACCAACGTCTCGACCGCCACGACCGCAGCGCCCGTCATTGCGGGTGCGCTGCTCGTCGTCTCTCACCGCGACCTCTACCGCACCGCTCCGAAGACCTCGCCACCCGCGTAGCTCGCAGAGCTCGCTGGCCTTGGCATCGCGACGCGTTCGGACGCGCCGCACGGTCGTTTCATCAGGAGTACATGTGCGTCGTCTCAACTCGATCTTGATCGCGTGGCTCGGAATCTCCGTGCCCACGCTCGCTCATGCCGAACCGGAACCGGAACCGGCTCCGGCCCCGGCTCCCCCTACCCCTACTCCCACCCTCGACGAGAAGGTGAAGGCGCTCGAGCTCGAGCTCGAGGACGTCAAGGACGAGTCCGTGGATCTGAAGTCCGAGGTCGCCGACCTCAAGGCGCGGCAGGCGGCCAGCAAGCCGCCGATCTCGCCGAGCGCCCTCAACCCGCAGATCACCGCGTTCCTCAACTCGGCGATGCGCATCGACGACAAGCGCGTCCTCACCCCGAACGGCGTCCCGATCGACGATCGGCCGTTCGCCCGCACGGCCGAGTTCGACTTTCGCGCGGCGGTGGATCCGTACGCCGATGCGGTCGCGATCCTGTCGCTCGAGGACGAGGCCGGCACCGGCTTCTCGGCTGACCTCGAAGAGGGCTACGTGATCGTGAAGCGCCTGCCGATCCTCGAGTCGGCGCCGCTCGGCCTGAAGCTCAAGATCGGCCGGTACCGCGCTCCGATCGGCAGCGGCAACCGCATTCACATGCACGACCTGCCGTGGACCACGCGGCCCCTGCCGATCGCGCGCTTCCTGGGCTCGGAGAACGGCGAGTTCTTCGAGTCCGGGTTCAACCCGGTCGGCGTCGATGCCGAGGTGATCCTCCCCGAGGTCATCAAGGGCGCGGTGATGGAGGCCAACCTCGACGTGGTCGACGGTGGTCACATCGCGGTCGCGAACGGAGATCACGATCACCCGGGCTTCCTCGGCCACTACAACCTGTTCTTCACCGCGCACGACACGCACGACTTCAACTTCGGCGTCTCGGGGTACTACGAAGGCGGGCAGCACCGCGCCGGTCTGGTCACGGCCGACGCCCTGTACAAGTGGAAGCCGCTCGCCGCGGGTGAATTTCACAGCGTCGTGCTCGGCGGAGAGGTGTTCTATGCCGACCGTCGCTTCGGCTTCGACAGCGACGGTGACGGCTTGCCCGACACCGAGAAGCGGTCGACGCCGTGGGCCTGGTACGCGTTCGCGCAGGTCCAGATGTCGTGGCACGTGTACCTCGGCGCTCGGTACGACTACGTGCAGGACGTGATCGACGAGCACCTCCGGACCAAGGTCGCCGCGGGCTACCTCAGCTACTACACGTCCGAGTTCCTTCGCTTCCGCGTGGGCTACGAGCACCGCTGGAGCGATGTCCCCGCCGACGACAACGTCAACTCGGCGATCGCCGAGGTGAACGTCGTGTTCGGCTCTCATCCCACCGAACCCTACTGGGTCAATCGTTGAACGGAGCACCTATGAAGATCATCGTCAGCACCCTCATCCTCGCGCTCGTCGCGTCCACGGCGACGGCCGCTCCAAAGAAGGTCTCCGTCGTCACGACCCTCAACATCCTTGCGAGCGTCGCCAAGGATATCGGTGGAGACCGGGTCAGCGTCACGGCGCTCGCCAAGCCCAACCAGGATCCGCACACCCTGGTGGCGAAGCCGACGTTCAAGCAGGCCGCGAAGAACGCGGACCTGTTCGTCGAGATCGGGCTCGGGCTCGACATCTGGGGCTCCGCGATCACCGATGCGTCGGGTAATCCGAACATCCAGACCGGCCAGAAGGGGCGCGTCGTGGCCTCCGATGGGATCGAGACCAAGGAGCTCCCGACCACGCTGTCGAAGGCCTGGGGCGACATCCACCCGAACGGCAACCCGCACGTCTGGCTCGATCCCGTGAACGTCAAGCAGATCGCCGCGAACATCGCCGCCGGTCTGACCCGCGTCGATCCGGACAGCAAGGCGATCTACGCGGCGAACCTCAAGGCGTTCGATGTGAAGATCGACGACTCGCTCTACGGCCACGCGCTCGTCGAGGAGTACGGCGCGAGCAAGCTCGAGCGCCTGTCCCGCCGCAACGAGCTGATCGACTACCTGAAGACCAAGAAGACCTACGACAAGCTCGGTGGCTGGCTGAAGCGCGCCGAGCCGCTGCGTGGCCTGAAGATCATCACGTATCACAAGACCTGGATCTACTTCTGCGATCGCTTCGGCATCGAGATCCGCGGCGAGATCGAGGAGAAGCCGGGCATCCCACCGTCGCAGGACTACCTCGCCAGCCTGATCAAGAAGATCCAGGCCGACGGCATCAAGGTGCTGTTCGTCGACACCATCTACCCGTCCAAGGACGGCCAGTACATCGCGGGCAAGACATCGGCGAAGGTCGTCTCGAGCCCGATCGACGTCGGTGGCGCCGCGAACACCGACGACTACTTCCAGCTGATCGGCACGCTACTCGATCGCATCCTCGCCGCGGCGAAGTGAGATCACCGTGGGTGACTATCTCGGACAGCTGATCGACATCAACGGCCTGCCGTTGCTCTCGTGCCTCGCCGTGTCGGGGGTGCTCGTGTACCTCGGCATGCACGTCGTCGAGCGCAAGGTGATCTTCGTCGATCTCGCACTCGCGCAGATCGCGGCGCTCGGCGTGATGTGGGCGATCCTCATGGGCTACGACCACGAGACCGATACGCTCGCGGTGACCCTGTACTCGCTCGCCTTCACGGCGGTCGGAGCGCTCATCTTCTCGATCACGCGGACCCGCAACGAGCGGGTTCCCCACGAGGCGCTGATCGGCATCATCTACGTCGCCGCGAGCGCGGGCGGGCTCGTGCTCGCGGATCGGTTCGCCCTCGGAACCGAAGCCCTCAAGGAGCTGATCGCGGGGCGCGTCGCCCTCGTGACCCCGGCGATCGTCGGCAAGCTCGCGATCACGTGCGCGCTCGTCGCGATCGTGTTCGTCGCCCTGCACCGCCGGTTCATCAACATCAGCAAGGACCCCGCCGCCGCCGAGGCAGCGGGGAGCTCGATCCGGATCTGGGACTTCTTGTTCTACATGCTGTTCGGCGTGCTCATCACGCAGTGCGTGTCCGTGCTCGGTGTGCTCCCGGTGTTCGCGTACCTCGTGATCCCGGCGGTCGCGGGCGCGTTCCTGTTCAACACGGTGCGCGCGCGGTTGATCTTCGGGTGGGCGTTCGCAGGCGTGGTCAGCCTCGTCGGCCTCGAGACCGCTCGTCTGTCACAGCTCGATCCCGGTCCGACGATCGTCTGCTTGTTCGCGCTCGCCCTCGTGATCCTCGGGGTCGGGCTGTTCCTGCGTGCACGCAAGTTCGCCCCGCGCGCGATCGTGCGCGTCGTCGGGTTCGCCGTGCTGTTCGCCCTGTTCCTCGGCGGCACGCTGCTGTTCCGCAAGTCCCAGCCCACGGACGAGCTCGCGACCGCGATCGAGTTCGCGCGCTCGGGCGATGCCACGAAGCAGCGGCAGGCGATGGTGAGCTTCCGCAAGTTCCCCGACGCGACGTCGCAGTGGGTGCCACTCGTCCTGCCGTTGCTCTCCGAGAACGATCCGGTGGCGCGTGCCGCCGCGGCGACCCTGCTCGGCGAGACGAAGAGCGTCGAGGCCGTGACGCCGCTCGCGGCCCGGCTGGGAGCGGGCGTCGAGCAAGACGACTCGGTGCGCGAGGGCGTCGTGCGTGCGTTACGGGCGATCGGCGATCCGCACGCGGTCCACGCGCTCGCCGAGGCATCTGGCCGCGAGGTCGAGCCCGATCTCGCCGTGGCGATGAGCATCGCCTCGTTCGAGCTGGCGACCACGGGCCAGGACGCCGATCTACGCGTGGCGGCCGATGTCCTCGCGCAGGTCATGGCCGATGACGGCGCACCGCGAGCCGCGCGACGCGATGCGAGCGATGCCATGCGAGCGCACGTCGCGCTGGATGCCGCCTGTCACGACGACGCGATGTGCGCGAGCTGGTGGCACGATCACCGCGACACGCTCGTGTGGAGGGCGACCGACCACAAGCTCGCCGCACCGCCCTCGGCGGCGGCCCCGTAGCCGTCGGCTACTTGTCCCGGTGGCCTTCGCCCTTTCCGGGCCTGTCCGTGCCTTTCTCGTCGCTGCTCGGCTCGGCGGCCGGCGGTGCGACGGTCGTCGACTTCGCGGGTGCGCTGCTCGATGCTCGCGACGGCGAAGGTTTCGAGCTGTTCACGTAGCTCAGATAGGCCATCACAGCGCCGAACCCGCCAAACACGATCGTGATCACGATCGTGATCAACCAGCGTCGATGAGCGGCCGTCTCGTCGGGGTTCACTCCCATCGCGTGCGGCTCAGCGGTCGAGCGTCAGCTTGTGTTTCGCGGCCAAGGCGTCGACCTCGGCGAGCGTGCCGCCCGAGTACTCGGTGAGCCGGCCGGTGTCGAAGAACTTCACCGACCACGTCTTTCCGTTGTCGCCGCTCCGCGCTTCGATGCTCCGCTTGTCGCCGCTGTACCTTCGAATCATCCGAGCACCTTACCTGTAACGGCGTTGCTTGGAGATGAGATCGCGCCACGCCGCGTTCGCCAGCAGCCTGGCTGGATCCATTGACACGAGCGGCGCACCGGGTGGTGTGGCGCGCACCACACCGGCGCGCCACCGAGTGGATGCGGGCGTACAATCGGGCTGGACCGGGGCGCTCTCCATCCGCGGCACCGTGCGCCACCAGTTGACGAGCATCGTGACGCGCGGCCATCGGCCCGGTGGGGCGGGCAACACGCCGTGGAGCAGGGTCCCCGGGAACATGCCAAAGCGACCCGCCCGCGGGTGCACCGCGATCCCCGCCCGCGGGGCTGCGGTCCGCGACGGTGTTGCATCCAGGATCACCGTCGGTCCACCGGCGTTGCTGAGATAGAGGATCGATGCCAGATCCGGCGACACGATCGAGCGGCGGATCCCTTCGTCGCGATCGAAGTGGAACGGGAAACCGGTGTCGGTCGTGGTCGCGCGCAGCCACCACTCCGCGCCGACGAACGTCCCCGGCACGAAGCTTCGGAGATGCTGGATCACCTGCTCGAACAGGAGACGCGGCGGTGCATCGAGCGTGTACCAGTGGGTTCCGCCGTCGCCGGCCCGGTGCGGGCGCGCCTGGAACTCGATGATCTGGTCACGGAGCTCACCGAGCACGCGCCCGGGAACGGCGCGGTCGATCGCCGTGATTCGCGATAGCGCGCTCGCTCCCACGCTTCGGACTCTACAACGGCGGCCGAGGGCGAACCGAGAATCGGCCGCTATCCGGGCGGAGCCGCCGCGAGCGGTGCCTCGAACAGGTCATCCATCGAAGCCACCTCGGCCGTGCCCGGCTCGCACGGCAGGCACGCGAGACCGAGCAGCGTCTCGACGGTCATCAGGTACGAGCTGGTGTCGTAGTTCACGTGGGAGACGTCGTGAAGACGGTGCCCTTCGCTACCGGCGTGATCGGGGCGGCCCGTGATTCGAGCGGCCGCGGATCGCGCAGCACGCCCCCCGAATCATTCGGACGGCATCCGATCGCGGTGATCAGAACGAGACAGCCCATCGCGATGTGGCGGCTCCTCTTCATCGCGACAATGTGGGCTCCGCGGCAAGGGCGAATCCGCGCGGTGCCAGAGCAGCCGAGCGAACGCGCACAGGGAACTTCGTAACGACTCAGCGAGATCCGTGGAAGCATCTGGCGAAACTGGTGTGAAGGCAGGATGGTCGTACGAGATGCTCGCGTCGCCGGCGCCACGTCACCTCGTGCTTCTTCTCGTCCTCGCGGCCGGTGTCGCCGAGGCCTCTCCGAAGCGCGTCAAGCCCGACTACGATGGACGGGGAAACCCCGACACGAAGGCCGGGAGCTGGGCGCTGTGGATCCCACGGGTCGTCCTGTCGCCGCTCTATCTGATCAACGAGTACGTACTGCGACGTCCGCTCGGCGCGGTGGTCAAGCGGGCCGAGCGCGGCCGCTGGATCAATGACGTGACCTCGCTGTTCAGGTTCGGAAAGGGCGGGAACTCGGTCACCGTGCCGACCGTGCTGTTCGACCTCGGCATGCTCCCGCGCGCGGGGATCTACTTCGCGAGCATCGATCGCTTCGTCGACGGCAACGTGGTCAGCATCCACGCGGCCACCTGGGGCCCGAGGCTGAACAACGTCACCGTTCGCGACCGCTACACGTGGAAGAGCACCGGCACGTCGCTCGCGGCGCGCGGCGAGGTCCAGCGCGAACGAGACCTCCTGTACCTCGGGACTGGTCCCGACGTCACCGACGCGACGCGCTCGCGCTACGGCCTCCAGCGCCTTGACGGCAGTTTCGTCCTCCGGCAACCGGCGTCCACCGAGGGCAGCATCACGTTCGCCACCGGGCTTCGCGCCGTGAGCTATCTCGCCGGCGACTGCTGCGGCGATCCATCGCTCGATACGCGGATCATGGCCTCGGAGATCGAGACACCGTCGGGGTACGGCGCGTCGTACCGCGCTCTCTACCAGCGGCTGGAGGTCGTGCTCGATACGCGAAAGCCGCAGCCGGCGCCGGGCAGCGGCGCGTTCCTCGACATGCACGCGGAGAGCAGCTTCGACGTCACCAACGATCGCAGCTGGTTCGAGCTCGGCGGGGCCGTCGGGTTCGCGGTCGATCTCAACCGCCGTCATCGCACGATCACCGTGCAGGCCGGCGTCGACTACGTCGATCCGATCCACGGGGACACCGTGCCGTTCAACGAGCTCGCGTCGCCGTCACCGGCGCAGATGCCCGGCTTCATCCAGGGCTGGATGCTCGGCCGCAGCATGTTCGCGGCGCAGGTCGGCTACACGTGGCCCGTCTACGGCGGGCTCGATGCGCAAACGCGCGTGTCGCTCGGCAACGCGTTCGATGGTCACCTCGCCGGCCTCGCGGCCGACAAGCTGCGGCTGTCGTGGGATCTCGGATTGACGACCACCGGGAAGCCCGATCAAGGCTTCGAGCTGCTGTTCGGGCTCGGGACCGAGACCTTCGAGCAAGGCGCCGACATCACCTCGGTGCGGATCAGCCTCGGTTCCCGGAGGGGGTTCTAGCGTGCGTCTCCTCACCCTTGTCCTCGCGTCGTGCGTGGCGTGCAGCAGCGCGCCGCGGCCGTTTCCGATGCGCCCACCGATGACGCGCGACACCGATCTCGATCCGGTCGACGTTCCGTGCCGCAAGGATCCTTCGAAGAAGGATCCCGACCGCGTCACCTGTGCGCCGAAGGAATACGTCTCGCCGTTCGTCTGGGATCACCTCGACAACGCGATGTTCGCTCGCGTGTCGCGCGCGCTGTCGCTCGAGGTCTCCGGCGAGGCGGCCAACGCGACCAGCATCGACGAGGTCGCGGACTCCGCGTGGTTCGAGAACCGGATCGGCAAGCAGCCGCTCACCGAGGAGCAGCGCACGATCGGTGCGTGCAAGCCCGACGACCTGTTGCCCGCGGAGGTCGCCGACGGCGATTGGGTGATCGATCACGGCAAGGACAACGGCAGCACACCCGGCTTCCGGGTCAAGGTGCCCGGCAAGGGGCAGTACCTCCTCAAGGCCGACGAGGCCGACATGCCGGAGCGTGCGAGCGCCGCGAGCGTGATCGGCGCCGCGATCTACAACGCCGCCGGGTTCTCGACGTCGTGCGAGCAGGTGGTGTTCGTCCGCAAGGAGCAGCTGACGCTCGAGAAGGATCTGAAGGTCGTCAGCAACGCGGGCATCGAGACGCCGTTCGACGAGGCCGCGCTCGACAAGGTCCTCTCGGACTCGCCGCACGTCGGCAAGCGCGCGCGGATGCAGGCCTCGAAGTGGTTGCCCGGCGTGACGCTCGGACCGTTCCGCTACCGCGGCACCCGCGGCGATGAT
The DNA here is from genome assembly GCA_038203335.1 of Haliangiales bacterium. Classification (GTDB taxonomy): domain Bacteria; phylum Myxococcota_A; class Polyangia; order Haliangiales; family Haliangiaceae; genus JABFXX01. Next base: position 12,923 of record JBBRED010000094.1, read on the forward strand.
CCGAACGACATCATCCCGCACGAGGACCGTCGCGAGCTGCGCGGCAGTCGCGTACTCGCCGCGTGGCTCAACCACTGGGATGCGCGCGAGCAGAACTCGATGGACATCTGGTTCGCCGCCGATCCGAAACGAGAGCGCTCGTCGCCGGGCATCGTGCGGCACTACATCGTCGATACCAGCGACGTGATCGGCGGGCTGGTGAAGCCGCCCGAGCTCGGCAAGCGCATGGGCTGGTCGTACATCGTCGACGTCCGGATCATGACCACCGACCTGCTCTCGTTCGGCGCGATCCGGCGCCCCTGGGACGACGCGTTCCCGGTCAAAGGCCACGAGAAGTTCGGCGTGTTCTCGGCGCGCGCCTTCGATCCCGACGCCTGGAAGGCCCTCTACCCGAACCCCGCCTTCGTGCGGATGACCGAGCGCGACGGGGCCTGGATGGCGCGCATCATCGCCCGGTTCACGCCGGCCGATCTTCGGTCGTTCGTCGAGATGGCGAAGTTCTCCGACCCGAGCGACACCGAGTACCTCACGAAGGTCCTGATCGATCGCCAGCATGCGATCATCGAGCGCTACCTGACCCGCCTGTCTCCGCTCGTGGACGCCCGCGTCGCCGGAGATCAGATCTGCGCGCTCGATCTCGCACGCGCGAGCGGCATCTGGGCGCCGGCGAGGTTCCGCTACCACGCCGTGCAGGTGGTCGGCGGCACGCGGCGCGAGCTGCCCGTCACCGATGCGCCGGATGGCACGGTGTGCTTTCGCCCGCAGGGCGTCGGGGACCAGCAGCCGGTGACGTTCGTCGTGCGCAACGGCGCCGCCGGACCTCTCGAGATCCACGCATACGGGAAGCTGATCGCGGGCCTGACGCGCCCGGCAGATTGACTCATCGCCTGCGCTGCGCGGACGGAATCTGACTCGCCCGGCAGGAGTTGAGCGGAGCGTCGACCCTACACGCGATGCGATCTCGCTATGCGCCGCGGAGGTTCTGGAGCTGCTGTCGAGCGGCAACGGCTTGCTTGGTGCTGCCGTACATCGCGACGACCTCCTCGTAGACCTGGCGCGCTTCCGCAAACCGCCGGGCAAAGTGATGGTCTTCGGCAGCGCGCATCAGCTGCTTCGCTGCAGCGACGTCCTCCGGCGTTGGCTCGTCCGTGGGCAGACCGCGATACGGATCGGTCGAGCGAGACGCGGGATCCTTCGGCTGCGGCGCAAGCTTCTCGAGCGCGACGTTCACTGCGTGCTCGAGGTCCGAGTCCTCGAACTGCACCTTCGCCTGGAGCACATCCGCGAGGCCGATCAGGGTCGCGCGGAGCTGCACGATCTCCTTCGCCTGTCGATCAGCGGTGGCCCGCAGGTCCCGCACCTTGCTCTCGACGGACTCGAGCGCATCCGCGTTCGCGTTGATCGTGTTGCGTTCGGCCCAGTTGCCGCCAAGCCACTGGGAAAAGAAACCCAACCTCTCCGCCATCTGAAAACTCTATCGCATTCAGAGCTTCGAAGTCGGCGCACGCCTGGTGCGGCACGATCCTCGCCATCGATGCCCGTCCGCTCCCGCGATGGCACTATGATGGCGTGGTGACAGGCGACGGAACGGACACCGCCGCGGACCCGATGATCGACGTGGTCATCGGCGGATATCGGATCCGCAGGCCGATCGGCGAAGGGGGAATGGGCCGCGTCTACGCCGCCGAGGACCTACGCACGAAGTTCCAGGTCGCGATCAAGATCATCGCCGAGGAGCACGCCGGCTCACCCCCGCTGGTGGAACGATTCTTCGCCGAGGCGCGTGCGGTCAACTCGATCGCCCACGAGAACATCGTGGCCGTCCACGATCTCGCCAGGCTCCCCGACGGCCGGCCGTACATCGTGATGGATCTGCTCGAGGGCAGCACGGCGCGGGCGATCATGCGCACCGGACGCCTCTCCTTGGGCGCGGTGATCCACGTGGTCAACGACGTTCTCGGGGCGCTGTCTGCAGCCCACGCGGTAGGTGTCGTCCATCGGGACCTGAAGCCCGACAACGTGCTGGTCGACCCGAGCGGACGCGCGAAGTTGCTCGACTTCGGGATCGCCAAGCTCGTCGGCGACAACGTGGGCGCGCCGCTCGCCCGCACGCGCACGGGTGCGCTCCTCGGGACGCCGGAGTACATGGCGCCCGAGCAGATCGAGTGCGAGGGCGTCGACGGTCGGACCGATCTGTATGCCCTCGGCGTCCTCGCGTTCGAGCTCATCGCCGGAAAGCGCCCGTTCGACGGCGCGAGCGACTTCGAGATCATGCGCGCGCACGTCGAGGATCCGGTACCTGATCTGCGCGCCCTCCGCCCTGACCTGCCGATCGAGCTCGCGAACGTGATCGCGAGCGCGCTCGCCAAGGATCCGCTGCATCGGTTCCAATCCGCGCGCGCGATGGCGGTGGCGCTACATCACGCGTCGCGTGCGCTACCAGACGACGCGTGGGGGCCGGTGGCCGCCGGCGGATCACCGCGCCTGCGCGCCGCGCTCGTCCTTCCGCGCGAGCGCTCGACGGAGGAGATCCCGCGCCCGGGAGACACGTTCCAGACCCGAGGTGATCAGATCGCGTCGGAGGCTCCCGCCTCGACCGTCGTCACCCGCGCGAGCCGGCGCGTCCCGCAGCGTCCATCGGAGCCCGCACCCGACGCACGCGGTCGTGCGGAGGTTCGGCCCGCGCCACCGCAGCGGCGTCGTTCGGGCGTGCTCGCCCGCGTGCTCGCTGGAGGCGCGCTGATCGCGAGCATCGGTCTGCTCGTCGCCTCGAAGACCTGCGGGGCTGCTCCGCCCGAGTCGCCCGGCGAGCCGCCCACGCTCCAGGTCGCCTACGCGACACCATCAGATGCGCCGTTGATCGTCGTGAGTCCACCGATCGACGCAGCGGTCGACACGGCGGCGCCCGACGATGCGCCCGCAGATGCCGCGCAACGCATCACCCGCCTCTCGCGCACGGTCGATGCTGGTTCTGCGCCCATCGTGGTCCGCGACGCCGCCGTGGTGGCATCGCGGATCGATGTCGACGCCGGCGCCGCGCGCGCCTCGACTCGTCGTGAGCTCCATGGCCTGGATGCCGTCGGCGGCATCTCCGAGATCACGGCCCTTGCGCGCGAGCTGGTGCCCGATGCCGAGCTCACCGCGGTGAAGTTCACCGGCGTGAGGCCCGATGCAGCGCTGGTCGGCGCGGAGTATCGCTTTCGATCGGCGCGACGGCGCGACGTGTCGCCCTGCGCGGTCATCGTGCGGCTGACGCCGGTCTGGGAAGAGCGCGATGACCCGAACGGGCGACAGACCGCGGTCGCACGGGTCGACGAGCTCGACCACGGCGCGGATCCGTGCCTCGAGGCAGCGATCCGCCCGCCGAGATGCGCGGCGCAGAAGATCATGGCCGTCGCCGCTGCGGTGCCTGGTCACAATGACCTCATGCAGCAGCTGACCTGGACGGGGCAGCAGTGGATGTTTCGCGCGTACTACCCGGACACCTCGTCGCGCACCAAGTGGGAGACTCGGCCGCTCCCCGATCAGTGTCCCTGATCATCGCGGTCAGTAGAACGCGAAGTCTCGACCGGTGACCTTCCGGACCGTCGCCGGAGGACTGACGAGCAGCGCGGCGTCCGTGCAGCCGACGATCAGCGCGACGTCCGCATGCGGGAACCAGCGCACCACGGCCTCGTAGGGCAAGAGGCACGTGCCCTCGGGCGCCGCGTGCTTCGCCTGGGCGGCGGCGTAGTCGAGCTTCGCGAGGCCCTCGGCGCTGATCGCGTACGTCGTGTTCGTCTGCTTGTCGGTCATGAGGGTCGCGCTGTAGATGTAGTCGCCCTGCTCGCCGAGATCGGCGTCGCGGACGAGCTCCCACCGCTTCGATGCCGAAAGCGGCGCGGGCCCCGACATCAGATCACCGGCCTGGCACGGCCCATCGGCCTGCTGGGTCTCGCCCGGCGCGCGGCAGTCGTCGAGCGTGAACGTGGTCTTCTGAACCACGGCTCCGGTGTCGAGCGCGATGCGATACCCGATCGAGACCGACATCATGTTCACGTTGCGGTCCTGGACGTTCAGACACGCGAACCCGTGCGCGACATCGATGACGATGTCCTCGTCGCGCTGGATGTACGCGAGCGGGCTGACCGCCTGATCGCCACCGCCGAAGCACGCGTGGGTCAGCTCGGGCACCGTGGCGACCGTCTTCTCCTGGCCGCTCACGAGGTCGAGCCGCACGAGGCGGCGATCGACGAAGAAGAACAGCGCGCGGTTCTTCGGATCGGCGTGCAGGTAGCGACCCGGGCTCTTCGTCACCTTCGCGAGCAGCGCGAGATCAGCGGTATACGCGGTGATCCCATCCTCGGTGGAGACCAGGAGCACATCGCCGTTCTGGGTCTTCGCGCGCTCGAGCGTGTCGGCGAGCGACGCGCCCGGAGCGGTGGTGTTGGTGATCGGATGCGACGACGTGCTGGGCGTGCAGGCTGCGAACGTCGCGATCAGCGTCGCGTGAATCCGTGACATTCACCATCCTACTGCGACTCGCCTCGGTGATTCTCTGACAACCCCGCTTGGTGCGAGGCGTGCACGGTGATCGTACGCCGTGGTTGCACTACCCGAAACCCTCGCCCCGACCGGCGCGTTCTGTGCGCTCGTGATCGAGGACGACGCGTCGTTGACCGGCGTGGTTCGGGATGTCCTGACCAACGTCGGGTGCGCGGATGTGCGCTTCCTTGCGTCGGGCGTGGAGGCGCTGCGGGTTGCACCCGCCCTGGGGCCCGACCTCGTACTGCTCGACCTCGGCCTTCCCGATATCGATGGGCTCGAGGTCTGCCGCCAGCTCTCGAAGCTGCTTCCGAACGTCCCGGTGGTCATCATCACCGCGCGCAGCGACGAGTCCGTGATCCAGGTGGCTTTCGAGGCGGGGGCGCAGGACTACGTTGCGAAGCCATTTCGCCTCGGTGAGCTGGGTGCGCGCGCACGGGCCGCCCTCAGGCTCCGGTCCGAGCGGTTGCTCCGCAGCCATCGCGAGTCCGAGCTCGCCGCCCAGGCGCGCCGTCTGGAGGAGACCACCCGCGAGCTCGAGCGCATGGTCTACATCGACGCGCTGACCGGCGTTGCGAACCGCGGACACTTCGACGAGCTACTGCGCAGCGAATGGAATCGCGCCTCGCGCCCCGGTTCGCCGCTGTCGCTGGTGCTCGTCGACGTCGATGACTTCCACGCGTTCAACGAGCACTACAGTCACCTCGGCGGCGACAGCTGCTTGAAGGACGTCACCACGGCGATGACGAACTGCCTGCGGCGACCGTCCGACGTGCTCGCTCGCTACGGCGGCGAGGAGTTCGTCGCGCTGCTTCCGGACACCGATGCCGCGGGCGCGTGCGCCGTCGCCGAGCGTCTGCGAGCCGCGGTCGAGGAGCTCGGGATCGAGCACGAGCGATCGCGCTGCGCGAGGGTCGTGACGATCAGCGCCGGCGTTGCCACGATGTCCCCATCGCTCGATCGTCCCGCGACCACGCTGGTGTCAGCCGCCGATGCCGCGCTGTTTCGCGCCAAGGACAGCGGGCGGAACCGCTGGTGCTCGGATGCCGACGTGCCGGGCCAGGTCGTCATCGCGCGACGCCCGTGGCCCGTCTGCCCCGTGATCCGCGCCGATCCGTACATGGCCCACCACATTCCGCGGTTCCTCGAGAATCGCCGCGCCGATCTGATCCCGGTTCGAGAAGCCGCGCGCCTCTGCGATCTCGCCACCGTCAAAGCCTTCGGGCACAAGCTCCGGGGCTCCGGCGGCACGTTCGGATTCGACGCCCTGTCGGTCCTGGGTGACCGGCTCGAGCAGTCCGCGAAGGACTCCCATCGTACCGAGCTCCTGCGCGTCATCGACGAGATCGCGTGGTACCTCGATCACGTGCAGGTGGTGTATCGCCGCACGTCGCAGTCGATCACGGCGCAGCTCGTCGAGCAGACCTGAGTGATCCGCTGCGGACGCGGCTCCCCCGCCTGCCGTCCGCGAAGGCATCGGGTAAGTGCGCCGAGGATCTGATAGGGTCCCGCCCCCATGCCCAAAAAGTTCACCAAGCGCTCGGCCGCCACGTCGGCCTCCGCCACGCCCGACCAGCTGAAGATGTCCCAGCGCCAGCGCGCACGCGCCAACCGCACGCTGCTCAAGCGGCGCCGCGCGAAGTCCGGGCAGTAGTCGCGGTCCCCTCGTTCGTCGACGACGGCAGTCGTCGCGCAGGTCGAGCCGGATCTCGCTGAACATGAACAGCCACTGCGCGCGGTGAACCGCGTCGACGTCGTAGTGCATCTCGGCGACGCCACCGGTGTGTCACGCACGGTGCAACGCGTGACGACCGACCGACACGGCTCATCCGGCTGGAATCACACCGAGATTCTCCTCGCTATCGTTCGCGAAGATTCTTTGTCAGAGATCCGGAGCTGCCTGCACTACCTCGCGACATGGGAAGAGCCACTCGTAGCGACGCCGAGCTCATCACCGCATCCCGCGGTGGTGATCACGGTGCGTTCGGCGAGATCGTCGAGCGCTACCAGCGGGTCGTCGGCGCGGTCGCGTACAGCGGGACCGCCAACCGGGCGCTCGCCGAAGACGTCACCCAGGACACGTTCGTCACGGCGTGGCGCCAGCTGTCGTCGCTGCGCGAGGTCGATCTCTTGCCCGCGTGGTTGTGCGGCATCGCGCGCAACCTCGCGCGATCGGCGCGTCGGAAGCGCGGCCGCGAGATCGCGCTCGACGATCGAGACATCGTGGGCGACAGCTCGCCGTACGATCAGCTCCGCGACCGCGAGGACGAGCAGGTCTTCGCGGTCTCGCTCGCGGCGGTCCCCGAGACCTACCGCGAGGCCCTGGTGCTGTTCTATTGCGAGCAGCAGTCGGTGCCTGCGGTGGCACGAGCCCTCGGCATCAGCGAGAACGCGACGTACCAGCGCCTGACGCGCGGGCGGCAGCACCTCGCGGATCGCGTCGGGGACGTCGAGCGATCGCTCGAGCGTCGCCGTCCGCAGGCCGGGCTCGCCGCGGCCGTGGTAGCCGCGATCACCGCGCTCGCTGCGATTGGTTCCTCCCAGGTCGAAGCTGCCACCCCCACGCAAGGATCGACCATGTTCAAGCTCGGAATCGCCGCTCTCCTCGTCACCGCCATCGCCGGAACCAGCTACGTCGTCGCGAGCTCGAACACCGAGCCCGCCTCGCCTGCCCCTGCCGTCGCATCCGTCGCCCCGGCACGCACCGCCACGCCGGCGGCCACGTCCGTCGTGCCGCCCACCGGGACCATGACCGGCATGCCGGCGAACACGGTCCCGCACGACGCCCATCCCACGACGGCAACGGGCGGCGACCCACTCGCGTGCCCGAGCGTCGCTGGTCACCTCGCAACGATGGCCGCCCTGACCCAGCCCGACCTCGCCGAGGCGCTCGAGCGCGGTGACGACACGTTCGTCACGCGCGCGATGAAGCCGATGGCCGACGAGTACCTCGAGGACTGCACGCAGCTCGCGTGGTCGCTCGAGATCCGCACGTGCATCGCGCACGCTGACGACCTCCTCGGACTGCGGTCGAAGTGCCCGGCCCCGCCGACCCTGGGCCCGAACCGCCGCGGCGCGAAGGCCGAGGGCCGGTTCCAGATCGTCGACGACGAGCCGCGCCCCGCCTACACGGGGAGCGACGAGACCTGCGCGTCGGTCGCCCGCCACATGGTCACGCTCGCGCGGCCCAGCGAAGCGGCGCTCGCCACGGTCCCTCCCGAGCATCGCGAAGGCGTGCGCGAGGCAATGGAGCGCACCATGACCACGATCCCAGAGACGGTCGAATCGACCTGCGAGACCGCGTCGTGGTCGCTCGCGCAGCGGCGCTGCATCCTTTCCGCGACCACGCAGACCACCGCGCTCGCCTGTACGGTGCGCTGAGGCTCGCCTCGCTCCACCGGCCCGTCACCGCGAACAGCGATCACGACTGCCTCGCTCGCAAGATGTCGACGCGACGGAACACGTTGAAGCCGTCCGGGCGGATCGCATCGGAGATCAGCGCGACGGCCACGAGCTTCCGCGAGCTGCCGACGATCCGGCCGCGCGCGTGACCCTTCTCGAGCGCCGTGCGCTCCAGGGGGACGATCGTGCGCGAGCGCTGGAGTTGTTGAAGCGTCATTCCACCCTCACCAGACGACCGAAGATCTGCCGCCGCGTCACCCAGCCGTTGATGCCGCCGCGGTTGTTCCCGATCCGAAACCGCTCGCCCTGCACGGCCTTCACGAGGTGCAGGTACTGCGAGCCCTTCACGCGACACAGCACGATGTCGCCCGGATTCACGATCGACTCGCCGAGCGGCGCCACCGTGCATAGCTGGCCGTCGAGGCGGACCACTGTGCGCGAGCTCGATCTTCATGATCAGATGCCCAGATGCAGCACGAAGTGCGCGCCGCCCGAGTCCGCGACCTTCGAGCAGTGATCGGCCAGCCGGTCGAACGCGAGCCTCTCTGACGTGAGACCGAGGCGGTCCGTGCATCGGCGAAACACCTCCTCGGCGATCGAAGCACCATCGACCATGATGGCGGTCGGCCCGCAGAGGTTGAGACCGTGTCCGCTCTGGCCCGTCGCGGGATTCAGCGTCGGGATCGAGTCCAGCAAGTCGGCGACCGAGCCGAGCACGTCGTCGTCGATGAGGATCGCGCTCGGGTGCTTGATGAGCCGCAGATAGTCGGTCGGAGTATGCTCGTCAGCCGCGACCAACAGGAACTCGTGATCGAGGGACATGACTATTCCACCCTCACCAGACGACCGAAGATCTGCCGCCGCGTCACCCAGCCGTTGACGCCGCCGCGGTTGTTCCCGATCTGAAACCGCTCGCCCTGCACCGCCTTCACGAAGTGCAGGTACTGCGAGCCCTTCACGCGACACAGCACGATGTCGCCCGCGCTCACGATCGACTCGCCGATCGGCACCACGGTACACAGCTGCCCATCGTTGACCTTGCCGGTCATCGAATGACCGCGCGGCCGAAATTCCACGGTCTCGCCAAGCGCGAGACGCGCGATGTGACCATCTGCCCAACCCATTTTGCTGCCTTCCGGAAGGCGGCGGCCACCGCGTGGCCGCTGCGTTCGTAGTTGGCTCCCCTTGAGGCTCGAATCTCGAACCGTGCAGGTCGCCGCGAAGTTCTTGATGCCGAGGGATTGTTCTCTCGTGAAGGCCCCCCGTCAACGTGAACCGGGACGGGACTACGTCGCGAGGCTGAGCGCGGAGCCCGGACTGACACAGGCTGACCTTGCCCGGCGGCTTGGAGTGTCGCGAGCTGCGGTCACTCAGGGGCTCCGACGGCGCCGATAGGCAGCCATGCCGCTACCCGAGCGGCATTTCAGTCTGTGCGCTGAGGAACGACGCCGGTGTACGGATCTGGATCGGCATGTCCTTGAGACCGAGGAGAAACGCGTCGAGCGTGACCAGAGTCGCCTCGCGATGAATCGCGATCGCCGCGATCATCGCGTCATACTTCACGTAGTGCTCGCGATTGCCAGCTTTCTTCGACGAGTCGATGAAGCTGTGGGGGAACGTTCGCGCGAGGATGCGCGCTGTCTTGTGCGTGAACGGTGCAACCTCGATTCCGCGCACCATCGGCGGCTCGGTCGTCTGATCACCGCGGATCAGCTCCGCAAGCACGGGTGCCGGAATGAGCACCTTGGCACCTCTGTTCACACGCTCGGGACGGAGCAGCGCTTTCCATAGCGCCATCACGGTTGGGGCGTCGGGCCGATGCGCTCGCTGGCGGAGCGCCAGCAACATGACACCTGCATCGAGGGCGCACACATCGGGAAGCTGCGCCTCGTCAATCTTTGCTACCGCCAATGAACGCCTCCACACTCTCGTCATCCCACGCCGAGCCGTTGATCTTGAACCAGCTCTCCCACGCCTCGGCTGGATCTTCGTCGGTGTTCACCACGACGAACCCGGTCACATTCCCTCCGTCGATGTGTCCATCGGCGGTTCGAATGATCGAAGCCTCGATCTCAACCTCGCGATAAAGGTGTGCACCGAGTTCTCTTGAGAGCGCTTCACTACACGGCAACGTGAAATCCGCAGGCTCGCCGTCAGCGCTGAATCGGACGGCCGGCGTGACGCCTCCGGCTCGAATCGGTCGCGCACGGATGGTGGCCAGTTCGCCGACGGGCTCGGGCATGGCCGCGCCACCGTCCGGATCCAGCTTGCGCTGCCATCGCTTGCCGACCTTCACCGTCGCCGAAATCTCCTTGGGCAGCGCTTGCAGCGCCGCGCGAATGCGGTCGACTACCATCGACGTCCCTTGTGCCGTCGGTCGTGAGACCAGCGCCACGCTCAGCTCCTTCGCCGCATCGATAGCTGCACCTACCCGATCGACGCCGATGCCGATTGCGACGCACTCATCGCGGATCGTCACGCCTTTCAAGGTGAATTCCAGCTCGCTTGCCTTCGCCACAGCCCTCAGTCCTTCGACGTAGGCCGCCGCCAGCGACAGGATCGCGCCGGGATCCGCGGTCGATGGATGCCAGCCCCCGCCATCGACGCGAAGGACGATCTCCTTGGCCCCCGAATCAATCGGAGTTTTGCGCTGGGATCGGGGCTTCGTCACACGCGTGATCGTAGCGCGCCTGATCACCGAAGTGGAGAAAGACCCAGGCACGACTGGGCCATACCCCACCGGCCTGACCCTCTGGTTTCATCTCCGCCGTCGATCCAAGCCCCTGACCGCCAAGCGGATTGCGCGCCGCGCAGGCAGAAGATCTCGGAGCGCCCCCCGGTACCTAGCGAATGCGCAGGTCTCACAAGCTGATCGTGGCTGCGAGTTGAACAGCGCGTCCGCGACGGACCTGGTCCGGCCGAGTGCGTAGCGTACGATCCTGAGGCGCTGCGCGGCTTCGAGGTCACCATCGAGTTTCATCGGCTGCGAGGTTCTCCGCTCACCGCGAATCACGTCACTTCGTCTGTATCCGCTGCATCGACCCCGTCCTTCCGGGACGCGCGGCGTGATGACACCGTGGATGCGTGACGACAGCCGTGCGATCAGCTCGCCGACGCCTGCTCTGGCGGCGGCGGGATCGTGATCCAGCCGATCTCAATCTCGAGCTGAGCGGCGTCCAAGCGGGCGCGGGTCGCTGTCCAGTACTTGGGAGCGAGCTCGATGTAGCGGTCTCGCGGCCACTGCGGGAGGGCGCGGAAGAGGTCGCGGAGATACTGCTCGGGATCGAGCCCGTGGAGGCGAGCGGATGCGACCAGGGTGAGGAGGTTTCCGGCGGCCTGGGCGTGGTCATCGCTGCCGCAGAACAGCCACGCCTTTCTTCCAGTCGCGACCCTGCGCAACTCGCGCTCGGACTGGTTGTTGGTCAGCTTGAGCCGGCCGTCGTCGAAGAAGCGCGTCAGTGCTCCGCGCTGGCGAACGGCGTAGCCGAGGGCGGAGCGGAGCAGCCCGCGCTGATCCTTGACCCGCTCGTAC
>JBBRED010000095.1:0-23828 GCA_038203335.1 Haliangiales bacterium
CACCGCGACCAGGTTCGTGCCGTAGCCGATGATGGTCAGCATCCAGTAGCGACCGGTCTTGTCGGCGACGGCGCCGGAGACGTAGCGGAGCGCGTAGCCGATCGCCTCGCCGGTGCCGGCGACCGCGCCCACGGCCGTCGCGCTCGCGCCGAGCATCGCGAGGTAGGGGCCGATCGCGCCGCGCATGCCCTCGTAGCACATGTCCGCGAACAGGCTGACCCAGCCGAGCAGGATCACGAACCGCCGCGCGCGGCCGGGCTCCTCGGGTGCGGGCGGCTCAGCGGTCACGCAACCTCGGATCGATCCACATCAGCGCGAGGTCGACGAGCAGGTTCGCGACCGCGATCGCGATCGCGGCCACCAGGACGGTGCCGACGATCAGCGGCAGGTCGATCTCGAGGACCGCCTGGAGCACCTCGCGGCCGAGGCCGGGCCACGCGAAGATCGCCTCCACCACCACGGCGCCGCCGAGGAGCACGCCGAGATCGAGCCCGATCAGCGTGACCAGCGGGCCGAGCGCATTGCGCAGCGCGTGCTTGAGCACCACGGTGCGCTCGGGCAGGCCCTTCGCGCGCGCCGTGCGGATGTAGTCCTCGCCGAGCACGTCGACGAGCTCGGAGCGCACCGTGCGGGCGTAGTACGCGATGCCCACCGAGGCGAGCGTGAACGCGGGGAGCACGAGGTGGTGTAGCCGGTCGAGGCCCGGAGCGCCGTAGCCGCTGATCGGAAACCAGCCGAACTGGAACGCGAACATGTAGAGCAGCAGCGTGCCGAGGAAGAACTGCGGTGCGCACTGCGCCAGCAGGGTGACCACGGTGGTCGCGCGATCGGGCCACCGTCGCCGGCGCACCGCGGCGATGATGCCGAGCGGCACGCCGATCACGAGCTGGAGGAAGATCGCGGCGAGCGCGAGCTGCACGGTCGGCCAGATCTTGTCGGCGAGGATCGCCGTGACCGGGCGCTTGCTGCGGTAGCTCTCACCGAGATCACCCTTGATCACGTTCTTGACCCAGCAGCCATAGTGCGTGAGCACGTCGTCGTCGAGGCAGTAGTGCGCCTTCGCGCGGTCGACCGCTGCCTGGTCGGCATGTGTGCCGAGCATCGCCTTCATCGAGTCCCCGGGAAGCGCGACGGTCAGGGTGAACGTCGCCGTGACCACGAACCAGATCACCACGATGGCCCAGCCGATGCGGCGCGCGACGAGCCGGATCATCGCGAGTACTCCGTATCCTCGAGATCGAGCCACACGTGCGTATAGTCGCGGAGCCAGATCGGGTGCATGTCGAAGCCGTGCACGTACCCCTGGGTGACCTCGCTGGTCCGCGGGTGGTAGTCGAAGATCCACGGCGCGTCGTCGAAGATCATCTGCTCGGCGCGCCGGTACATCGCCGCACGCTTCGCGGGATCGAGCTCGCCGCGGGCGGCGTCGAGCAGCGTGTCGAGCCCGGGGTTCGAGTACCGCGTGTCGTTCATGGCATTCGTCCTGGCGATCGCGCGCGAGTGGAACTTGATGTCGAGGAAGTTCGTGGGATCGGGATAGTCGCCGACCCAGCTCCCCATCGAGAACGCGGGACCGGTCTCGTTCCCGATATCGGTCGAGAACGCGGCGAACGTCTCCTGCTTGATCTTCACGCGCACCCCGACCTCCGCGAGATCGCTCTGCAGCGATGCGGCGAGCGTCTGCGCCTGGTCGTCGTTCGTCGTGACGTACGTGATGTCGAAGCCGTTCGGGTATCCCGCCTCGACGAGCAACTCCTTCGCCTTCACCACGTCGTGCGGATACGCGTCGAGCTTCTCGTCGCGACCCGCCATGCCGGGTGGTAACAGCCCGTGCGAGGTGACCGCCGCGTTGTTGAGCAGCTTGATGGTGTGGCTCTTGTCGAGCGCGTAGTTGAGCGCCCGGCGGACGCGAACATCGTTGAATGGCGGGACGGTGGTGTTCATGCGCGAGCCGAACACCTGCATCAGCGCCTCCTCGTGGAGGAACTCCGCCCAGTCGTGATCGCCCTTGATCCAGAGGTAGTCTGGCGGCGACAGCTTCTCCGCGGTGTCGAGCTCGCCGCGCTGGAACATCAGGAACTGCGTGTCGCGCGGGACGTTCTCGCGCATCTCGATCCACGGCAGGTAGACCGTCGTGTGATTCCAGTACCGGGGGTTTGCTTCGAGCTGGAGTGCGGTGCCTTCGTCCCAGTGCCCGACGTAGAACGGTCCCGACGCGAGCGGCTCGCGGCGCAGCTCGGCGCCCGTCGCGAGGACGTACGCCTCGCGCTGCGGCGTCGCGAACTTCATGGTCAGGATGTAGAGGAACGCCGGGGTGGGACGCACGAGGCGGATCCGCAGGTCGCGATCCGAGACCGCGACGATGCCGGCGCAGTCGGCGGCCTTGCCGTCCGTCACGTCCGTGGCACCGACCACGTCGACGAGGAACGGCCAGAACGGCGAGTCCGCCGTCCGCAGCGCCCGCTCCAGCGAGTACTTGAAGTCGCCCGCGACGATCGGCGTTCCGTCCTGATATTCGAGGCCGGCGCGGAGATGAAACACGTAGGTCACGCCGTCCGGAGCGAGCTCCCAGCGCTCCGCGAGATCCGGCACGAGCTCCATGCTGTGCGTGCCATAGGTGATCAACGTCGCGAACAGCGGTTGGCCGATGTAGCTCGAGATCTCGTCGTACGCGAACGTCGGATCCAGTGAGTTGATCGGATCCTTCGTCGCCACGTGCAGCCCTCGAACCGTCGTCGACCTCGGACCGGGCTGCTGTAACCCCATCCTCGGTGCGGTGTCGGGCGAACGACACGCGCACAGCGCGAGCAGAACCGCGAGCGCCTTCACCGGCGCTCCTTTGGATCGATCGCATCGCGCAACCCTTCGCCGAGCAGGTTGAACGCGATCACCGCCAGCAGGATCGCCACACCGGGTGCGAGCACGAGGTGCGGCGACGTGCGGTAGTACGGCCGGCCCTCGTAGAGCATGCGGCCCCAGGTCGGTGACGGCGGGGCAGGGCCGAGGCCGAGGTACGACAGCGCCGCCTCCGCGAGCAGGTTCTGCGCGAACCCGAGCACCGCCACGACGACGAGCACGCCGGCGACGTTCGGCAGGATGTGCCGGACCATGATCCGCAGCGGGCTCGCACCGAGCGCCCGCGCCGCGACCACGTGCTCCGAGCGAACGATCACCATCGCCTTGCCGCGGATCACGCGCGCCATCGTGGTCCAGCTCACGACGCCGAGCGTGACGATCACGGAGCCCATCGAACCCGCGAGCGAGCTCTCGCGCAGGAGCGCACCGAGGAGGATCGCGAGTAACAGGAACGGAAACGACAGCACGAGGTCGACCACGCGCATCAGTGCCCCATCGACCCAGCCCCCCGCGTAGCCGGCGACCAGCCCCACCGCCAGGCCGATCAGGAGCGCGATCAGGGTGCCGAGGGTGGCGATCAGCAGCGACGCGCGCGCGCCCGAGACGACACGCGACCACACGTCGCGCCCGAGCGTGTCGGTGCCGAGCAGCGCGTCGCGCGAGGGCCCCTTCGGAGCGCCCATCTCGGTCAGGCCACCGTCGATATCGGCCGCGGTCGGGTCCTTCGCGACGCAGCACGGGCCGATCGCGGCGATCCCCACGAGCACGAGGACGAGGATCGCCCCGACCACGGCGCCGCGCTGGGCCACGAACCGGCGGAACACCGCCACGAGCATATCGCTATCCCGCGAGAACCGCTCGGTCGGGTAGGTTCGCGTGACACGGGCGCTCGTGCACACGAGCCCACGCGTGATCTGAGCGCCCACGAACAACCCCTAACCCCGTCGCGAATTCGTAAGTCCGCTCGCATCGCATGCACGGGTGTGGCGGTGACAACGACTCACCGGGAAGGCATCACGAGTGCACCTCACCGTCACCATGCCGACGGACTTCCTCACGCTCCTTCGCCGTGACCACACCGATCTGCAAGACGAGCTGACGCAGCTCCTCGACCCGTCCGCGAGCTTCGTCGAGGTGCGCACCGCGCTCGACGAGGTCCGCCTCGGTCTCATCGCCCACGCCGAGGCGGAGGACATCGTCCTCGGCGCGTTCGAGATGGTGCCCGCCCTCGAGGTCTTGATCGCGCAGGCCCGCGCCTCGCACGTGAGCCAGGAGCACGCCCTGTCGGCCCTGGTCTCCGCGCGGCCGCAGACCAGCGTGTGGCGCGACCGTGCGGTGCAGCTGCGCGAGCTGGTCGAGTACCACGCGGCGCAGGAGGAGAAGTACCTGCTCCCCGCGCTGCGCCACCACGTCCCCTCGGACCGCTATCTGCGCCTCGCCGGATCGTTCGCGACCGAGCGCCTGCGCCAGCTCGCGATGCTCCAGCCCTCGGGCGTGTTCCTGATGCCGATGATCGCCGAGGAGGCCGCGCGGGCGTCGTGACGGCGCTGTCTCGCTCGCTCCCGTTCCCGGGGTGACCCCACTCCGAGCCGCGCTACCAAGCGCGTCGAACGGGACCGAGCGAGGCGGCGCGGTCAGTCCACGCGGTGGACCTCGACGGTCCCGATCGTCTGATTCGCCGGATCGAGCTCCACCATGAGGAAGTGGCGATCGATGCCATCGCCCTTCATCGGCTGCGCGCCACCTCCGCCGGAGATGTACGACGGGATGCCGGCGTTCTCGTAGGGGATGTACGTGTGGACGTGCCCGTAAAGCGCGAGATCCACGCCGGCTCCTACGAGCTGCGCGACCAACCGGTGACCATCGCGCGAGCTGCGGAACGCCCCGTAGCGTGCGCCGACCGGATCGAGCGGCGGGATGTGCGTGAGGAACACGCTCGTCTTGCCCTTCGCCGCGTCGAGGCGTGGGAGCAGCCAGTCCTCGACGAGCGGGTCGATGCCGGCATCGCCCGAATCGGCGAACGTGAACCACGCGCTCTTGAAGACGAACTGGAAGTCCGCCCGGCCGTAGCGATCGGTGTAGCGATCGAACGGCGCCCAGAGCTCGTGGTTGCCGATCGTCGTGTAGTACGGGATGTCGAGCGTCTCGAGCTGGCGCTCGAACAGATCGAACTCGTCGATCTCGCCGCGCTCGGTGATGTCGCCCATCCCGACGACGAACCGTGCATCGGGCACCGCGTTGATCTTCGCGAACACCTCGTCGACCGTGGGGAGCGCGGTCTGGATATCGGCCATCGCCGCGACGCGATAGCGCTCCACGGTGCCCGCATCGGGAGGTGCGAGCGCGACGGCGTGGGTGCCGGTGGTGAGCACGAGCTGGAACTGCGCCACCGTGGGCCGCGTGCCGGCATCGCGGGCGACGGCCGCACCGTCGATGGTGAGCAGCGCGTCGGGCAGCGAGTTGCGCACGACCAGCGTCCACGCCCCCGCACCGGTCGAGCCGAGCGTGATCTCGAACGCGATCGCCGGCGCGGTGGACCACAGCTCGATGTGATGATCGGAGAGGTCTCGCACCGCCGCGAGCCCGTCGACCACACGGACCGTCGCGTCGGCGATCGACGCGGCGCCGACGGTCTCCTCGGTGATCGGGCGATCTTCGCCGGGACGCGTACACGCGGCGAGCAGCAGGAGCCACAGTGCACGCGTCATCGCGGTCCTCCCTGGTAACGCACGGCGAGCGTCCCGATCCAGCCGCTGCCGTACTCGATCTCCGCGTGCGCTGCCCACGGTCCCCACACGCGGAGATCGAGCGCGGTACCGAAGCTGCCGATGAAGCCGGCCGCACGCCCGGCGTGGAGACCTCCGGCGAGCGAGTCGCGGCGGTGGTCGTAGAACAGCCGCACCTCGCCAAGGTTGCGCAGGTACATGCCCCACGCGAACGTCGAGAGCAGCAGCGTGCTCGTATCGTGACCGCCGGGCGTGTAGCTCGCGCGCTCGAAGGCCACGCCGACGGAGACATCCGTGAACGTGCCGGCGAGTTGCTTCGCGATCCGGCGGTGATCGTAGCGTCCCGCGAGCTCGACCTCGCCGGTGGCGACCCCGACCATGTCGTCGTCGTCGTGGCGATAGCGGCCGACCACGCGCGCCGCGAGCCGCGTCGTATCGAGGAGGTAGCGCCCGCTCGCCGGTGCGCCGAGCAGCCGGACCTCCGTGCCGAGCGCGCTCTCGTACGCATCGCCGCCGGCGTGCTGCAGTCCCGAGGCCGTGATGCCCACGCGCCGGAGCTCGATCCGTGCCGCGGCGCGCGCATACAGACGGTGGCGATACGCATCGCGCTGGTACACGGAGCCGAGCTCGATCGCCCACGGCGCCTGTGCGCGGGGCTCGGGTAGCGAGCTCGGTCCATCCGCGGCCACCCAGATATCGGTCAACCACGACGACAGGAACAGCCCGGTGCCCGTGGTGAGCAGCGGCACGAACGGGATCGTGTACGGGTTGCCGCCGGAGATGCCAGTGGGCAGGCCGCCGGCGGCCATGCCGACGATGCCGACGCCCTCCATCGCGAGCAAGCGCTTCGCGAGGAAGCACTCCTTCACCGTGTAGCTGCCGATGCCGTGGACGAGGATGCCGGGCACCACGGCGAGCGCGATCGCACCCGCGCGACGGCCGCGCGAGACCTCGGGGCGATCATCCGCGAGGGCGGTGGAGGACACGCTCGCGACCAGCGCCAGCGCGAGGACCCGAGCCGCGATCACAGCTCGATCTGGAGACCGAGCTCGACGACGCGGTTCGGCGGGAGCATGAAGAACGCGCTCGGCGGGCGCGAGTTGCGCGCGAGGAACGAGAACAGCATCTTGCGCCAGCGCGCGACCTTGGACTTGCCGGTGGTCAGGAGCGTCTGGCGGCCGAGGTAGTACGTGGTGTCGCTCTCGTTCGTGACGAGGCCGTGCTTCGCGCAGCGCGCGAGGATCTTCGGCACGTTCGGCTGCTGCATGAAGCCCACGCGCGCGAGCACGCGGTAGAAGCCGTGCTCCATCTCGCGCACGGCGAGCGACGCGTTGCCGACGGAGAACGGGATGTTCTCGGTGACGATCGAGAGGAGGATGACCTGCTTGTGCAGCACCTTGTTGTGCTTCACGTGGTGGAGCAGGACGTTCGGCATGCCGTCGGTGCCGCTGGTCATGAACACGGCCGTGCCGGAGACCCGCGGGATCTGGGTCTCCGCGATATCGGCGAGGAACAGATCGTCGGGGATGGTGCCCATCTCCATCGTCTTCGACAGCTCGGTACGACCGCGCCACCACGTGGTCATGATCGCGAACATGCCGATCCCGATCGCGAGCGGGAACCATCCACCGGCGGCGATCTTGACGAGGTTCGACGAGAAGAACAGGCCGTCGATGATGAGGAGCGGGATGTACAGCGCGAGCGCGGCGCCGAGCGACCAGCCCCAGTTGCGGCGGCACACGAGGAAGATCAGGTACGAGGTGATCATCATCAGGCCGGTGACGGCGATGCCGTACGCGGCCGCGAGGTTCGAGCTGGTCTTGAACGCGAGGACCAGCGCGACGCACGCGATCATGAAGAAGTAGTTGACCTCGGGGATGTAGATCTGGCCCTCGTGCTTGTGCGAGGTGTGGATCACCGTGGTGCGCGGCAAGAAGCCGAGCTGCACGGCCTGGTTGGTCAGCGAGAACGCGCCGGAGATCAACGCCTGCGATGCGATCACCGCGGCCATCGTGGCGAGGATGATCATCGGGATCAGGAACGGGCCCTCGACGAGCTGATAGAACGGGTTCGTCACCGCCGTGCCCTTCTGGAGGTACAGCGCGCCCTGGCCGAAGTAGTTCAGCAGGAGGCCCGGGAACACGACGAAGGACCACGCGATGCGGATCGGCGTCTTTCCGAAGTGCCCCATGTCGGCGTAGAGCGCCTCGCAGCCGGTGACGCAGAGCACCACGGAGCCGAGCAGGAGGAAGCCGTTGACGCCGTGGTTGAACAGGAAGCTCAGCGCGTGGTGCGGGCTGACGGCGGCGAGCACCTCGGGGGTGCGGAGGATCGCGGGGATGCCGGCGGCGCCGAGCGAGACGAACCACACCAGCATGATCCAGCCGAACACCGAGCCGATCTTTCCGGTGCCCCAGCGCTGGACCCAGAACAGACCGACGAGGATCGCGCACGAGATCGGGATGACGAGGTGCGAGAGCGACTCGTTCTGCTCCGACAGACCTTCCACCGCCGAGAGCACCGAGATCGCGGGGGTGATCAGCCCCTCTCCATAGAGCAGGCCGGTGCCGAACAGCGCGAGCAGGATCGGGATCGCGATCCGGTTCTTGTTGCCGGTCAGCTTCTGCTGCACCAGCGCCGCGAGCGACATCGTTCCGCCCTCGCCCTTGTTATCGGCGCGGAGGACGAACACGAGGTACTTGAGGCAGACGACGATCAGCAGCGACCAGAACACGAGCGACAGCACGCCGAGCACGTTCTCGGAGAACGCGGCGTCGGTGTGGTGCGGGTTCGTGGAGCCGAAGCACTCGCGCATCGCGTACAGCGGCGACGTGCCGATGTCGCCGTAGACGACGCCGAGGGCTCCGAGGGAGAGCCAGGCGAGCTCCTTGCGATTGTGCGGCGTCTTGTGCGCACCCGGGCCATGTCCCGTGTGAGCGTCGCCGGTGCCCGGTGCATCCGATCTGGCGGTGTCGTTCATTCGGGCGGCGAAACGGCCGAGGGGCCGACCTCTCTGGTAACACGGCCGATCGCCGGATCCAATGGGTGCGCCGTGCAGGTTGACACGCCCATCTCGGGTCCGATATCCCATCCCCCGAACCACAGGAGAATGCCGTGAATTTGAGTGCTTGGAACAAGGTTCTGGTGATCGCGGCAAGTCTCGGCGTGGCGGCTTTCGGGTGCGGGAAGGGCGGCGGAAAGAAGGAGGACGCGCAGACCATCGTGGTCGGTCACTACGCGTCGCTCACCGGATCGGAAGCGACGTTCGGCGTCTCGACGGACCACGGCGTCGTCCTCGCGATCGAGGAGCGCAACGCGGCGGGCGGCGTGAAGGGCAAGAAGATCGAGCTGAAGACGCTCGATGACGCCTCCAAGTCGAGCGAGGCGGGCAGCGTGGTGCAGCGGCTGATCTCCGAGGACCACGTGGTCGCACTGATCGGGGAGGTCGCCTCGGGCAGCTCGCTCGCCGGCGGTAAGGTCGCGCAGCAGTTCGGCGTGCCGATGGTCTCGCCGTCCTCGACGAACAAGAAGGTCACCGAGGGCCGGGACATGGTCTCCCGGGTGTGCTTCCTCGACGAGTTCCAGGGCTACGTGGTCGCGAAGTTCGCGAAGGACCAGAAGTTCGACAAGGTCGCGATCCTGTTCGATCAGGCGGCGCCGTACTCGAAGGGGCTCGCGGAGTCGTTCGAGACCGAGCTCACCGCGCTCGGTGGCTCGATCGCCACGAAGCAGGCGTACACCGCCGGCGATGCGGACGTGTCCGCGCAGCTTCAGTCGATCAAGACCTCCGGTGCGCTCGCCGTGTTCCTCCCCGGCTACTACACGGATGTCGGAAACATCGTGAACCAGGCGCGCAAGCTCGGCGTCACGGTGCCGTTCCTCGGTGGCGACGGCTGGGATAGCTCGAAGCTCGCGGAGATCGGCGGCGCGGCGATCGAGGGAAGCTACTACTCGAACCACTACTCGTTCGAAGAGACGCGTCCCGAGGTGCAGGACTTCGTGACCAAGTTCCAGAAGCGCTGGAACGAGACGCCCGACGGCCTCGCGGCGCTCGGCTACGACGCGGCGCGCGTGCTGTTCGCGGCGATGGACAAGGCGCCGACGCTCGGTGGCAAGGATCTCGGCGCGGCGATCGCGGCGACCAAGGACTTCCCGGGCGTCACGGGGAAGATCACCCTGGATCAGAACCGGGATGCCGTGAAGCAGGCGGTGGTGGTGCAGATGAAGGGCGGGAAGCCGAGGTACGTCGCCACGGTGGTTCCGAAGGGCTGGCCGGAGCCCGGCGCAGCTACGCCACCTGCGCCGACGCCCACGGAGGGTGGCTCGGGGTCGGCCGCCGGTTCCGGTTCGGGTTCGGGTTCGGGTTCCGCGAAGTAAGGAACGAGTTTCGTGAGCACGAAGAGCCAGCGCACGACATGGGTGGTCGTCGTCGTGCTCGCGCTGCTGTTCTGCGCGACGCTCGGGCGAACGATCGCCGTCGGCGTGGTCGATGGTGGCTCGACGAAGCTGCTGCAGACCTTCGTCAACACCGTCGCGCTCGGGAGCCTCTACGCGCTGACCGCGCTCGGCTACACGCTCGTCTATGGCGTGCTGCGATTCATCAACTTCGCGCACTCCGACGTGTTCACCGTCGGGGCGTGGGTGTCGTTCACGATGGCCTCGGCGTTCGGGTGGGCGGTCACCGAGTCCCCGCTGTTCGCGATGCCGCTCATCCTGTTCCTCGCGATGGCGATCTGCGCGGCGCTCGGCGTCACCATCGAGATGCTCGCGTACCGCCCCCTGCGCCGCGCGCCGCGCCTCAACGTGCTGATCACCGCGATCGGCGTGTCGCTGCTGCTGCAGAACGTGGGGCAGCTCAAGTTCGTGTTCGGCACCCAGCCGCAGCACATGCCCGCGCTGATCCACGACAGCTCGCTGTTCGAGATCGCCGGTGTTCACATCCGCGTGGTCGACGTCACCGTCGTGCTGCTCGCCGCGTTCCTCCTGTTCGCGCTCGAGGCGCTGGTCTATCGCACGAAGCTCGGGCGGGCCATGCGCGCGGTGTCGTTCGACGAGCGCGTCGCGTCGCTGATGGGCATCAACGTCAACCGCATCGTCTCGATCACGTTCGGCATTGGCTCCGCGCTCGCGGCCGCCGGTGGCCTGCTGTTCGCGCTCAAGTACGAGAGCATCAAGCAGACGGCGGATGCCACGTGGGTGCTGCTCGGGCTCAAGGCGTTCGTCGCCGCGGTGGTCGGCGGCATCGGCAACGTGCGCGGGGCGGTCGCGGGCGCGATCCTGATCGCGTTCGTGGAGATGTTCGGCGCCGCGTATCTGTCGCCGCACATGCGCGACCTGTACGTGTTCGTCATCCTGATCGTCGTCCTCCTCGTCAGGCCGAGCGGTCTGTTCGGCAAGGCCGTGGTGGAGAAGGTATGAGCCGCGACGCGACCAAGCTGCTCGCGGCGCGCGTCGGCGCGTTCAAGCCGAATCCGCTGGTGGCCGCGGGACGTTCGCTGTGGCCGCTGATCGTGGGCCTCGTGATCGCGTTCGTCCTGCAGTCCGCGGTCGCACCGATGCTCGGTCCGTTCTACGCGAAGCTCCTGCTCGATATCGGCATCGCGATCGTCCTCGCGGCATCGCTCAACATCGTCAACGGCTTCGCGGGGCAGTTCTCGATCGGCCACGCCGGCTTCATGATGGTCGGTGGCTACGCCGCCGCGCTGATCACGTACTACGGCTCGATCAAGATGGGCTGGATCGCGCCCGATGCGTACGGCGTCGAGGTCCACGGCGGCTTCATGGGCAGCGGCGATGCGATGTTCCTGTTCGCGTGCGTGTTCGGCGGTGCGGTGGCGGCGCTCGCCGGCCTCGTCGTCGGCCTGCCATCGCTGCGCCTGCGCGGCGACTACCTCGCGATCGTCACGCTCGGGTTCGGCGAGATCGTGCGCGTTCTCGTGCAGCAATCGTCGGACGTGCTCGATCCGAAGGCCGCGGCCGATGCGTCGTGGTTCGAGGCAGCGAAGCACATCGGCGGTCCGCTCGGGTTCACTGGCACGCCGACCTACGTCTCGGCGACGCCGTGGATCGAGAACGCCGCGGGCGAGCCCACCGGTCACTCGGGGATCTTCTTCACGTTCGCGTTCGTCGCCGTCGTGCTGATCGCGGCCTACCGCCTCAAGTCGTCGAGTCAGGGCAGGGCGCTGCTCGCGGTGCGCGAGAACGAGATCGCCGCCGAGGCGATGGGCGTCAACACGTCGAAGGTCAAGGTCACGGCGTTCATGATGGCCGCGTTCTTCGCCGGTGTCGGCGGCGCGCTGTTCGCGCACGAGGTGGGCACCACGCTCAACCCGAAGGAGCTCGGGTTCCAGAAATCGATCGACCTCGTGATCATGGTCGTGCTCGGCGGCATGGGCTCGATCACCGGCGTCGTGCTCGCCGCGTCCATCCTGACCATCCTCCCCGAGCTGTTCCGCGAGTTCGCGCAGTACCGGATGCCGGTCTACGCGCTCGCGCTGATCATCGTGATGATCGTGCGGCCGCAGGGCCTGTTCGGCATCAAGGAGCTGTGGGACCTCACGTTCTGGCGCCGCTACGTCATCCCGGTGTGGCGCAAGGTCGCCGGCGGCTGGCTGATCCCGAAGCACGAGGGCCACCTGCCGATCGCGCAGGCGCGCGGCCTGTCGACGGAGCGCGTCGACGAGCCCAAGGACGACGCCCCGTGACCGACACCGCGCTCGCCGCGAAGGGCCTGTCGCTCGCGTTCGGTGGCCTCAAGGCCGTCGACAACTTCTCGATCTCGGTGCCGAAGCGCGGCCTGTGCGGGCTGATCGGCCCGAACGGCGCCGGCAAGACCACGGTGTTCAACCTGCTCACCGGCGTGTACCAGCCCGATGCGGGCACCATCCTGCTCGGCGCGATCGAGCTGAACGGCAAGAAGCCGTCGGCGATCGCCCAGGCCGGTCTCGCGCGCACGTTCCAGAACATTCGCCTGTTCGGCGAGCTCAGCGTGATCGACAACGTGCGCACCGCTGCCGGCGTGCGCGCGAAGAGCGGCCTGTTCCGCAGCCTGCTGCGCACGCCGCTCTACCTCGCCGAGGAGAACGCGATCGTCGAGCGCTCGCTGGACCTGCTGGACGTCCTCGGCATCGCGCACCGCGCGGGCGAGCAGGCGAAGAGCCTGCCGTACGGCGATCAGCGCCGGCTCGAGATCGCGCGCGCGCTCGCGACCGAGCCGCGGGTGCTCCTCCTCGACGAGCCGGTCGCCGGCATGAACACCCAGGAAAAGCACGAGATGCGCAGCCTGATCGAATCGCTGCGCGAGCGGTTCGACGTCGGCATCCTCCTCATCGAGCACGACATGGGCCTGGTCATGGATATCTGCGAGCACATCACCGTGCTCGATCACGGAGTCACGATCGCCTCCGGCAAGCCCGAGCAGATCCAGCAGGACCCCAAGGTCATCGAGGCCTATCTCGGCGTGCCCGAGGACGAGATGGTCGAGGAGTCGGCCTGATGGCGCTGCTGGAGGTCAAGGGTCTCGACGTCCACTACGGCGGCATCCACGCGCTGAAGGACGTGACGTTCTCCGTCGACGAGGGCCAGGTGGTCACGCTGATCGGCGCGAACGGCGCCGGGAAGACCACCACGCTGCGCGCGATCTCCGGGCTCGTGAAGCCGAGCAAGGGCTCGGTGCACTTCAACGGCCGGCCGATCACCGGCCTACCGGCGCATCAGATCGTGTCGCTCGGTCTCGCGCACGCGCCCGAGGGCCGCGGCATCTTCGCGAACCTCACCGTCGACGAGAATCTCCAGATGGGCGCGTATCTGCGCAGGGACCCGGGGGGCATCGCGAAGGATCGCGAGAAGGCACTGGACCTGTTCCCGCGGATCAGGGAGCGGCTCGCGCAGAACGCCGGCACGCTCTCGGGCGGCGAGCAGCAGATGCTCGCGATCGCGCGCGCCCTGGTCGCGAAGCCGAAGCTGCTGCTCCTGGACGAGCCGTCGCTGGGGCTCGCGCCACAGATCGTGTCGCTGATCTTCAAGATCGTGAAGTCGATCGCCGCCGAAGGCACCACGATCCTCCTGGTCGAGCAGAACGCGTTCCAGGCGCTCAACGTTGCGACCACGGCGCACGTTCTCGAGGTCGGATCGCTCGTCACCTCGGGCCCGGCCAAGGAGCTCGCGAAGGACGACAAGATCCGTAAGGCGTATCTCGGCGTCCACTGACCCTGGAGCGCAACACTCCGTTGCGAGCGCTGTCTTGCCCTCCGAAGATCGCTCGGCGACTATCCGCGGCATGAAGACCTTCGTTCTCCTCGCGTCGTTTCTGACCGCTGCGTGCGGCGGCAAGTCCTCCTCGACGACCACGCCGGTCGGCGGTGGCTCGGGGCCGGACATGGCGGGCTCCGCGGCTGCAAAGCCGCTGCCCGACGTGCCGTTCGATAGCCTCGATCACGAGCAGCGGATCCAGTTCATGAAGGAGGTCGTGCTCCCGACCATGGAGCCGCTGTTCAAGGGCCACGACGCGACGAAGTACGCCGAGTTCGGCTGCAAGACCTGCCACGGACCGAGTGCCGAGCAGGGCAAGTTCGACATGCCGAACGAAGGTCTCCCGAAGCTGTTCGGCCCGGGCATGGCGAAGTTCAAGAAGGAAGACCTCGAGTGGATGGGCAAGGAGATCAAGCCGACGATGGCGAGGCTCCTCAAGCAGACCGAGTACTCGGAGTCGAACCCGAAGGGCTTCGGCTGCCTCGAGTGCCACACGATGGAGCCGAAGTAATTCGTAGGGAGCTCCCTCAGCTCGTGCGCCTGCGTCGCGCCGTCGAGGAACGCGCACCTCGAGCGAGATGACGATGCCCGATGTGCAGAGATTCAAACACCGCAGATCTCCGTCACTTCGTGGCGTGGCCATTGCACTTCTCCTGGTCAGGAAACCAACCAGGGAGAACGAATCAATGTCGAACGACAACCGGAAGAATCAGAGCCAGAACCAGGGCAAGCCGGATCAGCGGAACGGCATGCGCGACCCTTCGCAGGGCCAGGAGCAGGGCGGCAATCAGCAGGTCAGCCGCGACCGCGACGACAAGGATCGGGGCAAGCTCGGCGAGCAGCAGGGCATGGACCGCCAGCAGCAGAGCAGCCGAAGCCCGGGCCAGAGCCCCGACTCAGCCAAGGGCCAGCCCGGCAGCGAGATCGCCGACGTGAAGGACGACGAGAAGGACGACCTCGGTGACGAGGACGTCGACGGTGCCGACGAGAGCCGCATCACGCAGCGCAATCCAGCGCAGCGCGGCCGGTCGGACTCGGCGAAGTAGCGCACGCACCTAGCCTGACGTGTGGCCACCCGGCGACGCACCCTAGCGACGCCGGGCGTCGCCATTGGTTCTCCCCGCAAAGGATCGCTCATGGACATCTTCACGTGCATCACGGGGGATCACGACGAGGCAGCCGAGCTGTTCGCCGAGCTCGGCGGGCTCGCGCGTGACGACCGCCGCACGAGTGACGCGATGCGCGCCGCGGTGAGGCTCGCGATCGCGCTCAAGATCCACGCGCGCGCGGAGGAGCGCGTGGTGTACCAGGCGATGCAGTGCGATGATCCTCGCCTCGCGGCGTTCGCGCGCGAAGGTCATCACGAGCATGGTGCGATGGACATGCTGATCGATCGCCTGACCGCGCAACGCCCGGGGCCCGAGCTGTTCGCGATCCTCAAGGTCGCGCGCGATCAGTTCGAGCACCACGCGCGGCACGAGGAGGAGGCGGTCATCCTGCCCCTGCTCGCCGCCCAGCTCACACCGACCGAGAGCCTGTCGCTCGCCCAGGACTTCCTCCACGAGCGCCGCCGGATTCGCCCATCGATCGAGCGGCTCGTCGGTCCCGCCGCGCGAGGAACCCACGACGGCCGCGGCTTTCACATCAGCCACCACCGCCGCTGACGACGCGCTACGATACGCGCCATGCAGCTCGCGGACGCGTATCGGTTGCTCGGTCTGTCTCCCGGCGCCACCGAGCCCGAGGTCCGCCAGGCGCACGATCAGCATCAGTGGCACTGGCACGGCGACAAGCACAACCAGAACCCGCAGGCGTCGCAGTACGCGTACGCGCGGCGCGCCGAGCTCGCGGTCTGCCTCGACATGATCCATCGCGCCGGCTTCCCCGACGCAACCGGCGCACCCCGCATGGGCTCGTACGGCACGGCGCCGCCGGCTCCCTGCGCGCCGCCCGCGCCCTACAGCCCGCAGGCGGCGCCACGTCACGCGTACCAGCCGCAGCAGGGCGTCGAGGTCGCGTGGCAACCGCATCACGGTCCGCTGCCGATGCCCGTTGCTCCCCCGCCGATGCCCGTCGATGCGGCGCGCGCGCACAAGCGGAGCCAGGGCACCACGCAGATGCTGGTCGGTGCCGGTCTCGTGATCCTCGGCATCGTGATCACGAGCGTCACGCACGGCGCCGCCGTTTCGAGCGGCGGCGGCACCTACGTGGTGGCCTACGGTCCGATCGTGTTCGGCGTGATCCGGTTCTTCCAGGGCCTGTTCAACGTCATGTCGGCCTAGGCGGTCGCGGCATCGACGAGCGTCGGCGTGAGCACGCGCACCGCGTCGGCCGGATCGATCGCGACGAGGAAGCCGCGCGCGCCTCCGTTGATGTAGATCCGCGGCAGCGCGGCGATGGTCTCCTGCATGTAGACCGGCATGGCTCGCTTGAGCCCGAACGGTGACGTACCGCCGACCTGGTAGCCCGAGTGCCGGTCGGCGACCTCCGGCGTGCACGGGCCCACGGTCTTGACGCCGATCGCGCGGGCGAGGTTCTTGGTCGAGACCTCGCGATCGCCGTGCATCAGGATGCACAGCGGCTGCCTGCGATCGTCCTCGAAGATCAGGGTCTTGATCACCTGGTGCTCGTCGACACCGAGGGCCTCCGCGGAGGCCGCCGTTCCGCCCTTGGGCTCCCAGGGATAGAGGTGGGGCTCGAAGGCGACCTCCGCGGCGCGAAGGACCCGGATCGCCATGGTGACGGGGTGCTTGGGCACGCGCCGATCATAGGCTAGAAGGGGGTGTCCGCATGTCCGCTCACGAGCTGTCCGCCCACGTCCATCACGAGGCCGACGCCGACGAGCACAACCGCGGCGGCGAGCGGCGCACGCGCTGGGTGATCGTCCTCGCGGCGATGATGATGGTCGGCGAGCTGATCGCCGGCAACCTGACCGACTCGATGGCGCTGACCGCCGACGGCTGGCACATGGGCACGCACGTGGGCGCGCTCGGCCTGACCGCGGTCGCGTACTGGTACGCGCGGACGCGGACCGGCAACGACGCGTTCAGCTTTGGCACCGGCAAGGTCTACGCGCTCGCGGGGTTCACGAGCGGTGTGCTGCTCGCGTGCGTCGCGCTGTGGATGGGGATCGAGAGCATCGATCACCTGCTGCATCCCGAGGCGGTGATCTACAACGAGGCGCTGCTGATCGCGGGGCTCGGCCTCGTGGTCAACGCGGCGTCGGCGCTGCTGCTCTCGAAGAACCACCACTTCGGCCACGGTCATGGCCATCACGACCACGGTCACGCGCACGACATCGGTCACCACGATCACGATCACGCGCATCACGAGCCCGGCGACCTTGCGAGCAAGCCCGAGCCGGGCACGCTCGACTTCAACATGCGCGCCGCGTACATCCACATCCTCGCGGACGCGCTGACCTCGGTGATGGCGATCATCGCGCTGTCGCTCGGCAAGTGGGCCGGCCTGTGGTTCCTCGATCCGCTGACCGGCCTCGTCGGCGGCGGTGTGATCGTGTGGTGGGCGATCTCGTTGTGCCGTCAGGCGAGCGGACAGCTGCTCGACGTCGTGTCGTCGCCGAAGCACGAGCAGGTCGTGCGCAAGCAGCTCGAGGCGATCGACGACGTGAGGGTCGCCGACCTACATGTCTGGGAGCTCGGTCCTGGTCGCCGCAGCTGCATCGTCTCGGTGGTCACGTCGACGCCACGCGACGTCGACTTCTACCGGCAGCGAGTCCTCGACGCACTTCCAGTCGCTCACCTGACCATCGAAGTTCATCAATGTGGGCTGCCACATACCGATGTAGGGAACGAAGCGCAGGTTGCGCATCGCCACGAGCACTGAGCACGAACAGTTGCAGTGAACACGCTCCGATCGCCCGTCACGCGCGATCGACGATGGCCTCTCCTTTGCTCCTAGCGCGCGTACCTTGAACCGCGCACTCCTCGTGGCGATGTTCCTGGTGGCCTGCTCGGGGGAGCAGACCACCGAAACCGTTTCTGACACCGAGCAGGCGGCGACCGTTTGCGGCAGCGGCCCCACGATCAAGGGCATCGACGTCTCGTACTACCAGGGGACGATCGACTGGACGAAGGCGAAGGCCGACGGCGTGGAGTACGCGTTCATCCGCATCTCCGACGGCCTCGCCACCATCGACAACAAGTTCGATACCAACTGGGCCCAGACCCGCGCGAAGGGGATCCTGCACGGCGGCTATCAGTTCTTCCGCCCGGCGCAGGATCCGATCGCGCAGGCCGACCTCCTGCTGTCGAAGATCGGCACGCCGATGCCCGACGATCTGCCGCCGGTGATCGACGTCGAGGCCGACGGCGGCCTCACGCCGGCGCAGGTCGCCGCGAAGGTGAAGATCTGGATCGACCACGTCACCGCCGCGATCGGGAAGCGCCCGATCGTCTACACGGGCTACTACTTCTGGCGCGATCAGGTCGGCGCGCCCGACCAGACCGCCTCGCCGCTGTGGCACGCGCAGTACTCGACCGCCGCGTGCCCGAACATCGCGCCGCCGTGGCAGGACTGGGCGTTCTGGCAGTACACGTCGTCGGGCTCGGTCAACGGCATCGCCGGCAACGTCGACATGAACCGGTTCAACGGCACGCGCGCCGAGCTCGAGGCGCTGCTCATGGGCGGCGGTGGTCCGGCCGCGACGTGCGGCCAGCTCCCCGCCGAGGGCGGTACGATCGACGACGGCGACGCGTGCTTCGTCGGTGGTGGCCCCGCAGGATCGATGCGCCACGTCGCGAGCGCGGGCGAGAAGGGCGATCTGATCTGGACGCACACCACCGAGGACGCCACCGAGGGGAACTACGGCCAGTGGAACCTCGACCTCACCGAGGCCGGCACGTACAAGCTCGAGGTCTACACCGCCTCCGCCTACGCGCAGTCCAAGCAGGCGCGCTACACGGTTCACGCCGACGGCACCGACCGCGACTTCATCATCGACCAGTCCGCCGTTGATGGCTGGCAGACGCTGGGAGAGGTCGAGCTCGCCGCCGGCGCCGGTCAGTATGTCCACCTCGCCGACAACACCGGCGAGCTGCTCTCGCAGAACGTGCAGCTCGTGTTCGATGCGGTCCGCATCACGCGCGTGGCCCCCGAGGATCCGGGCTCGGGCTCGGGCTCGGGCGACGACGAGGATCCGGGCAAGAGCGGCGGCTGCAACGCGGGCGGCGCATCGGGCGCCGGTGGCCTCGCGCTCGTCCTCGGCGCACTCGCGACGCGCCGTCGCCGCCGCCGTTAGTCGGAGCGGCCGCTCGGTCGCGTCGACGATCGTTTCTTGCGGCCCTTGCCGACCGCCGTCGGCTGGACCGCCGCGTTGAGCGTCGGTGCGCCGACCATCAGGTGGCCGGCGTCGTTATCAAGATCCTCGCCGCGGATGTTGTTCTTGCCCTGCGCCGCGACGGTGTGCGCGGTGCGCGAGACCTCGGCCACCAGCTCGCGCGAGTTGCCGGGCCATGGGCGCAGCAAGCACGCCTCGATCAGCGTGGAGTGAATCTGCAGCGCGGGCTCGGCGCCGCGCACGGCGTCGTGGACGAGGAACGACATCTCGTCGGGCCGGTCGCGGAGCGGCGGCAGGTGGATCTTCTTCGACATCAGGCGCTGCGCGAGCTCGGGCGGCATCCCGAGGTGCTCGAGCGCCATCACGGCGGTGGTGATGACGCGCAGGTTCGGGCGCGCGTCGAGCGCCTTGACCAGGGTCGCCGTGTTCGCGGGGCCGAGCTTGCCGACCTGCTCGAGGATCAGCGTCTCGATCTGCGGACCGAGCACGCGCTCGAGCGGCACCGCCTGGATCGTGGGGTTGTAGACGGCCTCGGGGCGATTGCGGACCTTCGCGTAGCCGCGCGCCATCCGGCCCTTGCCGCTGCCGGGCTCGCCGAGGATCAGCACGTTGACGCCCTGCTGCGCGGCGTCCTCGGCCTCGCGCCACAGGTGCGCCGTGCTCGCGCCGACGATCGCATCGTGCTGCGTGGAGATCATCGAGCCCTCGAACCGGGTCACGTCCTCCATGAGGACCGAGACCGTTCGGCCGGTGCGCACCACCGACGGCGCGGTCACCGTGACCTCGCGATCGATCAGCGCGTGACCGCCGGCGTACGTGCCGTTACGGCTTCCGAGGTCGGTGACGACGAACCGCCGGTCCTTGTACGTCACGCGGGCGTGTTGCCGGCTGATGCGATCGTCGGTCGTCGTCTCCAGGAGCTCGCGACCGATGATCAGCCCGCCCTCCGGAATGCGGAACGCGAGCACCACGGGCACCGCGCCACTCCACACGACCACCACCCCGGGCACGGGGGGATGAGCTGGGGACGCCCCGTCGGCCATGCCCCAGTATACCGCCGGGAGGCCGCTCGCGGTGTGCTTGGGGTACAACGGGCCATCCCGACGACGATCATCAGCTTTGATGTCGGCCAGACCCTGGTCGAGCTTGATCTTGACTTCCTCGCGCAGCGGCTCGGGGAGCGAGGAGTGAACGTCCTACCAGGAGCGCTCACCGCCGCGTCGGGCGCCGCGTGGGCGGAGTTCGACGCGCTGGTCGACCGCGGGATTGGCCACCCCTGGCGGCAGCTCATGGCATCGCTGCTCACGGGGGCCGGTGTGCTGGAGGTCGGGCCGCTGGTGGAGTGGTTGTGGCAGCAGCAGCCCACCGTGAATCTGTTCAGGAGGCCGATCGCGCCGATGGTGGAGCTCGCCGGAGATCTGCAGGCGCGCGGGCA
Source organism: Haliangiales bacterium (assembly GCA_038203335.1). Taxonomy (GTDB): domain Bacteria; phylum Myxococcota_A; class Polyangia; order Haliangiales; family Haliangiaceae; genus JABFXX01. Next base: position 20,567 of record JBBRED010000095.1, read on the forward strand.
CACCCTGGTCGTGGTCTCGAACTCGGAGGGCCGGCTCGCCGAGCTGCTCGCGGAGATCGGGCTCGCGGACCTGTTCACCGTGGTGGTCGACTCGGGCCGGTTCGGGATCGAGAAGCCAGATCCGCGGATCTTCCAGCACGCGCTCGCGGGCTTGCCGGTCGGCGAGCCGCCGGTACACGTAGGTGACTCGTGGTCAGCGGATATCGCGGGCGCGCTCGCGGTCGGCTGGCGCGCGATCTGGTACGGGCGGCGGGCCGTGCCCGTCGAGGATCCGCGCGTCGGCGTCGCACCGGATGCGGAGACCGCGAGGGCTACGTTCGAGCGCTGGGGTCTGCTCTAGTCACGAGCGAGGCGAGCGCGATCGCCGGAAGCGGCGCGGCGAGCGCGAGGCCCGCGATCGCGTAGCGCGCGAACAGGCGGAACGTCGCGAGGAGCTCGGGCTTTGGCGCCTTCGGGAGCGGTACGGGCAGGCCGCGCTGGAGCAGATAGAGCGCGCCGATCGCGATCACGATCGTGGCCATCAGCACGAGCACCACCGCCAGGAGGTTCGCCCGCGCCGCGCGCACGCTCTCGGTCAGTCGCGTCGCGAGATCTCGATCGGGAGCTCCGGTCGCACCGGTCAACGAGAGCAGCACGAACAACGCGAGGCCGGGTATCACCAGCGCCAGCGCGCCCATCATCATCGCGAGCACGGCGATGCCCACGGGGACCACGGCGCGAACGAGCGAGACCATGCCGGCGCCGAGCGCCGTGATCTGCGAGGCGGGCGCGCCGCTCGCGATCGAGCGCACCGCCGGCGCGACGCCGCCGACGAGCACGAGCAGGGGCACCAGCGACAGGCCGCCGAGCAGCCACGCGGTGCGCACCACGCCGTTGACTTGGTTCGCGTCGGCGGGCACGGGCACGCGCATCGCGAGGTAGATCAGCGGCAGGAACGCGATCGCCGACAGCACCGTCACCGGGACCACGTACCGGAGGTACGTGCGGGCGAGCAGGGAGGTCAGCGGCACGCCGAGTAGCCTACCGCTTGTTCCAGCGTTCGAGCCGACCGCGGACGCCACCGAGGTCGACCGGCAGCGAGCGCGCGAGCTCGAGGCCGAGCGCCTCCGCGACCGGCGTGGTCTTGCGGTGCGCCGGTGTGATCCACACGATGCGGCCCTTCGGCGCGAGCGCGCGGACGAGGTTCGGCAGCGCCGACGTCAGCAGCGCCGCGGCGTCGACGTGTACGCGGCTCCCGAGCGGCGGGTTCGTGATGATCAGATCGACCGGGCCGGGCGCGTGCGTGCGCGCATCCGCGAGGGCGAGCTCGGCGGTGACGCCGGCGGCCGCGAGGTTCGCGCGCGCCGCGGTCAGCGCGTCGGCATCGATGTCGGTACCGAGCAGCGAGCGCACGGCACCGCGCCGCGCTCGCTCGACGAGCTCGACGCCCGAGCCGCAGAACGGATCCCACACGCGATCACCGGCGTGCGCATCGGCCGCCCACACCAGCGCCGCGGCCACGCTGCCGGTGGAAGCGGCGGGCACCTCGGCCACGCGATACGCGAACCGCGGATCCTCGATCCGCCGCGGGATCAGCGACAGCGTGCGCGCCGCCGGATCCGCGTGCACGTCCCACGTGGTCTGCGTGGGATCGTTGATGAGATCCGGCGCGAGGGCCGTGACCTCCTTCGCCACCCGCCACAGCACGGCGCGCTGATGGCCGTGCGCCATGCCGAGGCGCCAGCGGATCGCGCCGCGCGTCCAGCCGCGGACCAGCGCGAGCACGTCCGGGCTGGTCAGCGTGCGCACGATCGCCGACGAGACTTCCTCGGCGCGGCCCTTGGCATCGGCCGGGCGGTCCGCGAGCCCGACGAGCGGCGTCACGATCTCGGCGGTGGCCCACAGCCGGGACCGGAACAGCGTCGACCACGGACTCGCGAGCGTGAGCTCGACCCACTCGGGCTGGTGGATCTTGCGAACCACACCAGCGCCGAGATCGAGCGCGACCAGCTCGGTGAACAGCAGCTCGCCGAGCGCCGGCCGGCACCCGAGGCGCACCACGAGCGGGCGGGGCGGGGCGACATCGTGAGCGATGCGAGAGTCCTCGCCGCGCTTGGCGGTGCGCTCGGCCATCAGCAGCGCGCGGTCGCGCCTGCGTGCGAGCTCCTTGTCGTCGCCCGGATCGAGCGCGGTCAGACGAGAGAGCGCCTCGTCGCCGCCGATCTTGCCGAGCGACTCCGCGAGCGCGCGGCGCTCCTCGGGCGTGACATCGGACGCATCCCAGCGCGCGAGCAGGGCCGAGCGCGCGGCCGCGAGCTCGTCGCGCCGTTCGTCGCCCCGCCGCGGAGGATCCTCGCGCAGGTCGACGGCGACCTCGTCGGTGGCGGTGCGCCGGTCCTCGCCCCGCCGATCGTGACCCGCGCGCAGATCGAACGCACCACGAGCGCCCTCGGTGCGCGTGTCGGTGTTCGCGCCGAGCTTGCCGAGCGCGGTGATCGCGGCGCGCCGTAGCCGCACCCGCGGATCTTCCATCAGCACGAGCAGCTGCTGCTTCGCGTCCTCGTCGCCCTTGCGCGCGAGGTGCCCGAGCACCTGTACGAGCAGCGGCGCGCCGCCGTGGTTCGGGATGGTGGTCAACAGCTTCGCCGCGACCGCATCGCGCGCCGCCGCGCCGAGTCCGGCCGCCGCCGCGATCGCCTTGGGCGCGCTTGCCTCGGGTCCCTCGGCGATCAGCTCGATCAGCGCGGGCGCATCGGTGCGCGCCGGGGTGAAGTTCGGCTTCGCGATCTCCGCGGCCAGGTCGAAGTCCTTCGCGCGCGCCATCAGTTCGCCAGTTTCTCGACCCACGCCATGGGGTCGTCGATGTGGCAGCGATGCTTGTCGCCGCCGGATTCGATCACGCTGACGCTCGCCGAGTCGCGGTGTCGGAACCGCCGCACGCGGTGAGCGCGCACGTTAGCGGCGGTTCTTCTTGCGCGCGGCCTTCTCGGCCTTGCGCTTGTCGCGCGCCTTCTGCTTGTCGCGTGCGTTCGGAGCTCCGACGACGCCCTTGCTGCCCGGCGGCGTGTAGCCCTTCGGGAGACCGGGGACGTTGCCCGTGGGAAGTCCTGGCATCGCCGGCATTCCGGGCATGCCGGGCATTCCGCCCATGCCGCCCATCCCGCCACCTTCGCCGCCCGCGGCCATCAACGCGTTGATGTCCATGTTCCCGAGCTTCTTCATCTGCGAGAACTGCTTGAAGCCGGGGATCTTGCCCATCAGGCCGGTCGATGCGCCGAGCTGC
>JBBRED010000096.1:0-23730 GCA_038203335.1 Haliangiales bacterium
CGTGGGGTACACGCTCGCATCCGGCGCGATGTCCGAGGTCTCGGAGGTCCGGGTCAACATGTCGATCGCGACACTCCGATCGTCGCTGCGATGCGCGCGGAGCAACGCGCCGAGCGCTCCGTGTCCCACGCCATGGGGTTCATCCGCGGGCGGCACCCAGACCAGCTTTCCGTCGTCGATCTCGTAGCGGACTCCGGGGGCGACCAGGCGCGCGTCGACCGGCGGCAGATCCGGATCCGTGTGGTCGCTGGGAGACGACATGACCTCAGCATACCTCGCGAGCATCGACGCGCAGAACCCGAACGGACCGGCGCGACGCGGTGCACACGGGGGGCATGCATCGCAGCTTTCGTGCCCGCGCAACGCCGCAAGATCACGTGGCACCGCGTCCGTCGCGTCCGTTCCGCGGCCGCATCGTCCGCCCGCCGGATCTCGCCGGACGCGACGCCATCGTAGTACAAGGCCTGGTCCAGATGTCCCGCCTCGATAACCGCGCCTACTACGACGACTTCGCCGGCTGGTACGAGCGCGAGCGGCACCTGCCCTACCACCGGATGCTCGATGACCTCGAGGTCGAGGTGGTGGAGCGCTACGGCGCGGGCAAGGACGTGTTCGAGGTCGGCTGCGGCACCGGGCTGATCCTCCACCGCGTGCAGCAGTTCGCGCGCACCGCCGCCGGCATCGATCTCTCGGGCGGCATGCTCGCGAAGGCGGCCGAGCGCGGCCTCGACGTGGCGCAGGCCTCCGCCACCGCGCTGCCGATCGCGACCGCCTCGGTCGACGTCGCGTACTCGTTCAAGGTGCTCGCGCACATCCCCGACATCGAGGGCGCGATGCGCGAGATGGCGCGGATCGTTCGCCCCGGCGGCTGGGTGCTCGCCGAGTTCTACAACGCGCGCTCGATCCGCCGGCTCGTCAAGGCGCTCAAGCCGCCGACCGCGGTCAGTGCGCAGACCAACGACGAGCACGTCTACACCCGCTACGACGACGCCGCCGCGATCAAGAGCTACCTGCCGCCCGAGCTCGAATGGGTGACCAGCCGTGGCATCCGCGTGCTCACGCCGATCGCGAAGGTGCACGAGCTGCCGATCGTCGGCCCCGCGCTGCGCTGGGCCGAGCACAAGCTCGCCGACCTTCCGGTGGCGCGCGATGTCGGCGGGTTCCTGGTCGCGTGCTGCCGCAGGCGCTAGATCGACACGATGAAGACGGTGATCGCCGGCAACGGGATCGTGGGCCTCACCGCCGCGTTCCGGCTCGCGCAGCGCGGAGGTGACGTCGCGCTCGTCGGCCCGGCCGCGCGCCCGGGCTCGGCCACCCTCGCCGCCGCCGCGATGCTCAACTCGTTCGCGGAGCTCGATGTCGATGCGCTCGCGACCGACGTCGATCGCCTGAAGTTCGCGCTCTCGCGCACCGCCACCAAGCGCTGGTTGGATCTCGGCGCCGCGCTCGGCGGGATGGCCGCGCTCGGGCACGGCATCGGGACCTATGTCCTCGACGATGGCGACGTCGGGCCGATCCTCGCGGCGTGCGCGGAGTACGGCGAGCCGCACGCGATCGTCGATGCGCACGAGGTGCCCGGCTACGCGCCGGTGCACGGCGTGGACCGCGCGGTGCGGCTCGACCGCGAGGGATGGATCGATCCGCGGCGCGTGGTCGCTGCGCTCGAGCGCGCGCTCGCGGCCGCGCCGAACGTCGAGCTCATCGACGGCCTCGTCGTTCGGCTACGCATGACCGGTGGCGTGATCACCGGGGCGATCCTGACCGACGGGCGCGTCGTCGAGGGCACGCACTACCTCGCGGCGAACGGCGCGAGCCTGACCAGCCTGCTCGACGCGAGCGACCTCGGCATCGCGGTGCAGCGCGTGGTCTACGGCGTCGGAACCTCGGTCGAGGTCCGGGGCGCGCATGTGGCCTGCCTGCGCACGCCGAACCGCGGCGTCTACCTCGCGCCGTGCGGCGACGATCGCACCGTGCTCGGCGCGACCAACGACGTGGCGGTGGCCCCGGAGCCCGGCGATCCGGACGCACCGGCGCGGCTCGTGCGCGCGGCGGCCGCCGTGTTCGATCGCGCGCTCGCCGGCGCCGACATCGTACGGGTCAACGTCGGCTGGCGGCCGATCAGCCTCGATACCTATCCGCTGCTCGGCGCGACGTCGATCGCCAACCTCCTCATCGCGAGCGGCACGCGGCGCGATGGCTTCCACCTCGCGCCGCTGATCGCCGAGCACCTGACCGCCCTGATTCACGGCGCGCCCACCGATCCGCGCCTCGCCGTGTTCTCGCCCGAGCGCGCAGCGCTGCGCACGCTGAGCCGCGGCCAGGCGATCGCGAGCGCGCTGCGCACGGGCGCCGGGGAGCTCGACGAGCTGGAGCGGCTGCACGACGAGGCCGGCGCGGAGACCTGGGGCATCCCGCCCGAGCTACTGCCGATCTATCGCCATTGATCCTCGAGCTCGTCGAATACGATCACGTGTTACGACAGAGTGCTCGTGTCCCTGTTTCGCCTGATCGCCGACAACCGGGACCCGAGGTCACTCGCGTCGTGGCTACGCCGGCGACGCTCCCACTTGCTGCGCACGCTCCTCGCAAGCGTACCGCGTCCTGCGCGCATGCTGGACGTCGGTGGAACCGAGGCCTACTGGAACACGGTCGCGCCTGATGGCCTTGCCGGGTTCACGATCGTGCTGCTCAACCAGAGCGCAGCGGCGGTCACGAGGCCGGGCTTCGAGTCGATCGCCGGCGATGCGCGCGCACTGTCGTTCGAGGATCGCGCGTTCGACGTTGTGTTCTCGAACTCGGTGATCGAGCACGTGGGTGACCTGCACGAGCAGCGCCGGATGGCTGCCGAGGTCCGTCGAGTGGCCGCGCGGTACTACGTGCAGACACCCAACCGCTGGTTTCCGATCGAGCCGCACTTCGTGTTCCCGGGATTCCAGTTCCTTCCGCTCGAGATCCGGACGCGCCTCCTCATGCGGTTCGAGCTCGGCTGGTATCCGCGCATCGCGAACCACGTCGAGGCGCGGATGATCGCGGAGTCGATCCGCCTATTGACCGAGTCCGAGCTGCGCTGCTTGTTCCCCGATGGTGCGATCCACCGCGAAGCGTTTGCGGGCATGACGAAGTCGTTGATCGTCACCGCAGGATTCGATGCGCGCGCGACCACGCGCGGCTAGCCGTCGAGCGCCACCGCGTCGCGCGCTGTTGCCCGAGCACCCGAATCGCCCGCGCCCGGATAGGCATCCACACGCCGACACGGAGGACAATAAGGCCCGCGACGCTGGCGGCCAAGGCTCGACGCTCCACGACACCGAGTGCTCCGAAGACGTCATCCCTCGCCTGTACATCCCAGGCGGCGCCGAGAGCGATCGTCGTCACGGGAAGCCGCTGCTGGATCGCCGGCAGGCCGAGGTTGCGCACGATCTGCCCCACGTTTTCCGAGGTCGCACCGACGCGCTCGCGGTGGAGGCGCACGTCGGCCGCGGTTCTAACCTTGCCGCAGAACGCGACCTGCGCCATCAACATCCAGTCGGCGCCGAGCGTGTTCGCGAGCGTGCACCTCGAGATCAGCGATCGACGCATCACACCGTAGAAGATCGGGTTATCCTCGACGTTCGAGTAGTAGTCGATGACGCGACGGCGCGGGTCCTCGTGCACGAGCTCCATTGCCTTGCTCGTCCCGATCAACCGATCGCTGCGGTAGTTGTGGCAGACCCCGCCGACCACGGCGACCTCCGGATCCGCCTCGAGCAGCTCGACGCAGCGCTGTACATAGTCCGGATCGATCCAGTCGTCGTCGCCCAGCCACATGAAATACTCGCCGCGCGCCGCCGCGAGCACGGCGAGAAGATTCGCGGTCGGTCCGACGTTCGTCGCCTGCTGGAGGAATCGAAGACGCGCGTCGGACGCGGCAAGCTCGCGACCGACCGATGCGGTGTCGTCGTTCGAGCAATTATCCGAGACCACGACCTCCACGTCGGGATAGCTCTGCGCCAGGGCAGACGCCACGGCGCGCCGGAGGAGCGCTCCTCGACGGAAGGTGGGGATCCCGATCGTGACCTGCGGCATGCTGGGGTACTATTTACCTGAACCGAACCGATGGAAGTCGTGATCCTCTGCGGCGGGCTGGGCACGCGTCTTCGCGAAGAGACCGCGTTTCGTCCAAAGGCGATGGTGCAGATCGGAGAACGCCCGATCCTCTGGCACATCATGAAGTACTACGCCTCGTTCGGGCACAACGAGTTCGTACTCAGCCTCGGGTACAAGGGCGACCTGATCAAGGAGTACTTCGCGAACTACGAGCTGATGAACAACGACGTCACCCTGGAGCTCGGTCGACCCGAGCGGCTGAAGATCCATCAGGCGCACGACGAATCCGGCTGGAAAGTCACGCTCGCGAACACCGGGATCGATGCGCTCAAAGGGGCGCGCTTGAAGCGCGTCCAGCGCCACATCACCGGCACCACCTTCATGATGACCTACGGCGATGGCGTGTCGGACGTCGACCTCGCCGCGCTCGTCGCGTTTCACCGATCGCACGGAAAGATCGCCACGGTCACGGGCGTCAATCCGACATCGCGGTTCGGCGAGCTCCGCATCGACGGCGCCGAGGTGAAGAGCTTCTACGAGAAGCCGGTGGTCGCGAACAGCCTCGTGAACGGCGGTTACTTCGTGTTCGAGCGCTCCGTATTCGACTATCTCGATGACCGCGACGAGTGCGATCTCGAGGTCGGCGCGCTCGAGCGCATCGCGCAGGACGGTCAGCTGATGGCGTTCAGCCACCTGGGGAACTGGGCGTCGATGGACACCGATCGCGACCGCACGTACCTGAACAAGGTGTGGACCTCGGGCGGCGCGTTCTGGAAGCGGTGGTAGCCCGTGCGGCTCCGCGACGCCTACGCCGGTAAGCGCGTGCTCGTCACAGGCGACACCGGCTTCAAGGGCGCGTGGCTCGCGATCTGGCTCGGCGAGCTCGGAGCGGAGGTCACGGGCCTCGCGCTTCCCCCGACGTCGCCGCGCGAGAACTTCGCGGTGTGCGACCTCGCGTCGACCTACCCGCACGTCGACGCCGACGTCCGCGACATCTCCGCAGTCACGGCGGTGATCGCCAAGGCTCGGCCGGAGATCGTGTTCCACCTCGCCGCGCAGGCGCTGGTGCGCGAGTCTTATCGAGATCCGCGAGGGACCTTCGAGACCAACATCATGGGGACCGTCAACGTGCTCGATGTGATCCGCCGCTCGCCGAGCGTGCAACGCGTCGTCGTGGTCACGAGCGACAAATGCTACGCGCCGAACGGAGGGCACCTGCCCCACCACGAGACCGATCCGTTCGGTGGCGACGATCCGTACAGCGCGTCGAAAGGGGCCGCCGAGCTGGTCGCTGCGGCGTATCGCCGGTCGTACTTCTCGGCTCCTGGCACGGCGGCGATCGCAACGGTCCGCGCCGGCAACGTGATGGGCGGCGGCGACTGGGGCGCCGATCGCATCATTCCCGATCTCATGCGCGCGGTGGAAAGGGATCGCGAGCTGGTGATTCGCCGGCCTGACGCCGTTCGCCCGTGGCAGCACGTTCTCGACGCCCTGCACGGGTACCTCCTGCTCGCGGCGCACCTCGAATCGAAAGACTTCGCCGCCGGCTGGAACCTGGGACCGAGCGAGGCGGCGATGATCACCGTCCGCGAGCTCGTCGAGAAGATGATCGGGAGCGTCGGTGCCGGCCGGTACCGCATCGAGCTGGATCCCGACGCACCTGCGGAGACCGAGCGACTCCTGCTCGACAGCGTAAAGGCTCGCAACCAGCTCGGCTGGGCGCCCATCCTCGACCTCGCGCAGACAATCTCGTGGACCGCCGAGGGCTATCGCGTATCGCACGCGGCGCTCGGCGCTCGGCGTGATCAGATCCGCCGCTTCATGGAGCTCGCGAGTGCGTAGCTGCCGATCATGTGGCGCTCCGCTCGATGTGCCCTTCCTGTCGCTTGGAGACACCCCGGTCTCCAACGCCTACCTGCGCGCCGATCAGCTCACGCTGCCCGAGCCGAGGTTTCCGCTCGACGTGTTCCTGTGCGGCGAGTGCTATCTCGTCCAGCTCGGCGAGGTCCAGCAGCCCGCGTCGATCTTCGGCGACGACTACGCATATTTCTCCTCGTTCTCCGGGTCCTGGCTCGAGCACTGTCGTGCGTACACCGAGCTCGCGGTCCGGAGGTTCGATCTGGGTGCTCGTTCGCTGGTCGTCGAGGTCGCATCGAACGATGGCTACCTGCTCCAGTACTTCCACGGCCGCGGGATCCCCGTGCTCGGGATCGAACCATCGGGGAGCGTTGCCCGCGCCGCGCAGGCGAAGGGCATCCCCACCGAGGTCGCGTTCTTCGGTCGCCCCCTCGCGGAGACCATCGCCGCGACCGCCGACCTCCTGATCGCGAACAACGTGCTCGCCCATGTCCCTGACATCAACGACTTCATCGCCGGCGTCGCGCGCGCTCTGGCGCCGACCGGCGTTGCCACGCTCGAGTTCCCTCACCTGCTGCGCACGCTCGAGGGCGCCCAGTTCGACACCATCTATCACGAGCACTACTCGTACCTGTCGCTGACGGCCGTGACCGCGCTGTTCGAGCGGCACGGGCTCCGGGCGTTCGACGTCGACGAACTGCCCACGCACGGTGGCTCGCTCCGCGTCTATGCGCAGCTCGTGGCGTCGGGCGTCCACGTCGTCGAGTCGCGAGTCGCCTACGTGATCGCCGCCGAGATGACCGCCGGCCTCCGCCGCTCGGAGACCTATGCCGGGTTTGGCGCACGCGTCGGCGCGATCAAGACGGATCTGCTCGCGCTGCTCGACTCGACCCGGCGCGCGGGCGATCGGATCGTCGGGTACGGCGCGCCGGCCAAGGGCAACACGCTGCTCAACTATTGCGGCATCGACGCGAGCACGATCGAGTACACGGTGGATCGGAACCCGCACAAGCAGGGGAAGTTCCTCCCCGGCAGCCACATCCCGATCTACGGGCCCGAGCGGATCACCGCGGACCGTCCCGGCTGTGTTGTCATCCTGCCGTGGAATCTGACCGCCGAGATCATCGCGCAGCTCGCGGAGGTTCGCGACTGGGGCGGTCGCTTCCTCGTACCGATTCCCAAGCCGAGGCTTCTCCCGTGAACCTCGTCGAGACCAGCCTCGACGGCGCTTTCGTCATCGGGCTCGACAAGCAGGTCGACGAGCGAGGGTTCTTCGCACGAACGTTCTGCCGCGACGAGTTTGCCGCACACGGCCTCGATCTCGCGATCGCGCAGTGCAACGTCTCGTTCACCGCCCAGCGGGGAACGCTGCGCGGGCTCCACTACCAGGTGGAGCCCCACGCCGAGGCGAAGGTGGTGCGCTGCGTCGCCGGTGCCATCTTCGATGTCGTCGTCGATCTCAGGCCGACCTCCCCTACCTACTTGCGCTGGTTCGGGACGACACTCGACACGAGCAACCGCGACGCTCTCTACATCCCGGTCGGTTGTGCCCACGGCTTCATCACCCTGACATCCGACGCCGAGGTCCTGTACCAGATGTCGGCGCCGTACGTACCCGAGGCAGCCCGGGGCATTCGCTGGGACGATCCCAAGATCGCGATCGCGTGGCCGATGCAGCCAACCCTGATCTCCGCACGAGATGCCGCGTACGATCTGCTGTGACCGGAGCCCACCATGGATGATGACGAGTTCGCGCGTAGCAACGATGCCGAGATCGCGGCGCTCGCCGCGGATCCGTCGTTCCAGGCGCTGACGCAACAGTGGATGGAGCGCTCGATCGCGCACCGGTACTCGTACCACTTCCGCTGGATGGGCCTCCCGATCATCCAGTACCCGCAGGACATGATCGCGATGCAGGAGTTGATCTGGACGATCAAGCCCGACGTCATCGTCGAGTGCGGCGTCGCTCGCGGCGGATCGATCGTGTACTACGCGTCGCTGCTCCAGATGCTCGGCAAGAGCGGGCGTGTAATCGGGATCGACGTCGACATCCGCCCGGCCAATCGCACGGCGCTCGAGAGCCATCCGATGGCGAAGCACTTCGAGCTGATCGAAGGGTCATCGATCGCGCCGGAGACGTTCGCGGAGGTCCGCTCGCGGATTCGCCCGTCGGACACGGTGCTGGTGGTGCTCGATTCGAATCACACCCACGACCACGTGCTGCACGAACTCGAACTCTACGCCACGCTGGTCCGCACGGGCAGCTACGTGGTGGTGTTCGATACGGTGATCGAGTTCCTACCGCCGCCAGCCGATCGCCCGTGGGGGCCTGGCAACAATGCGTACACGGCGGTGACCGCGTTCCTCGCGCGCAATCCTCGGTTCAGGGCCGACGACGCGATCCACGGAAAGCTCCAGATCTCCGTGGCCCCGCACGGCTACCTGCGGTGCACTGCCGATTGACGCCATGAAGGTCCTCGTCACAGGTGCGGCGGGAATCCTCGGCACACGCGTGCTCGCGGCGCTTCGCGTTGCCGGCCACTCGGTCGTCGCACTGCGGCGTCCGCAGGCGGCGGCAGATCCGTCGTTCGTCGATGTCGATCTCGCGAACACCGTGGCGCTCACAGAGATCCTGCACGCACACCGCGCCGAGGTGGTAATCCACCTCGCCTGGTACACCGCGACCGCGGACTACAAGACCTCGACGAAGAACCTCGCGTGCGTCGCGCACACACTCGATCTGCTGCGCCTCGCGCACGAGGCGGGCTGTCGCCGCTTCATCGGCGCCGGCACGTGCGCCGAGTACGACTGGAGCCATCCGGCGTTGATCGAGCGGGTCACGCCGTGCGCGCCGCGAACGTTGTACGGAGCGGCCAAGCTCGCGGCGTTCTCGGTCGCCGAGCACTTTGCCGCGACGCGCTCGTTCGAGCTGGTCTGGCCGCGCTACGGGTTCCTGTTCGGCGGCGGCATGGCCGGTCGCCTCGTCGGGTCCGCCATCGCCGCGCTGTCGTCGGGACGGAACTTCGCGTGCTCGTCGGGACATCAAGTTCGCGACTTCCAGCACTTCGACGACGCAGCCGCGGCCACGCTGGCACTGGTCGACAGCCCGGTGACGGGACCGATCAACATCGGCTCGGGCCAGCCGACCACGGTTCGCAGCATCGTCGAGAGCCTCCAGGTGCTGACCGGCGGAACCGGACGTGCGACGTTTGGCGCGAGCGACCCGACCGAACCGCCGGTCTTGGTTCCGGATCTCACGCGCCTCCGCGACGACGTCGGATGGCGAGCGAGCACGCCGCTCGCCGACCAGCTCGCGCGCGCCGTGGCCGAGGCCCATCGCGCATGAGTCGCTGCCCGCTCTGTCACGCCGCCAGTGGTGCGCCGTTCGTTCACCGGCGAGGTGTTCCGCTCCTGCAGAACGCACCGGCGCCCACCGCCGAGATCGCGCGGTCGGTTCTGCGAGGCGAGCTGCAGATCACGGCGTGTCCCGCATGCGCGTTCGTCTACAACGCAGCGTTCGATCCGGCGCTCGTCGCCTACGCGGATGACTACGACAACACGCAGGCGTGCTCTCCTCGGTTCGCCGACTACCTGCGGGGCCTCGCGACCGAGCTGGTGGAGCGCCATCAGCTGCACGGGAAGCGCATCGTCGAGGTCGGCTGCGGAAAAGGGCAGTTTCTCCGGCTCCTCTGCGAGATCGGAGGCAATCGCGGCTTCGGGTTCGATCCCACGTACATCGGCCCCGAGACCGTGGACGGCGGCACCGTGACCTTCGTTCGCGAGCTGTACGACGAGCGCCACGCGGTGCCCGAGACCCACTTCGTGTGCTGCCGGCACGTGCTCGAGCACGTCACCGATCCGCTCGCGATGCTGATCTCGATCCGCCGCGCGATCTGCGGCGACCTGTCCGTGCCGGTGTTCGTCGAGGTTCCCACGGTGGACTGGATCCTCCGAAACCGTTGCTTCTGGGACTTCTTCTACGAGCATCACTCGTACTTCAGCCCGCAGACCCTCACGTACGCCTTCGAGTCCTCGGGGTTCGAGGTGGCCAGCGTGACGCCGGCCTTCGGCGGCCAGTACCTGTGGCTCGAAGCGCGCGCCGGAACGGTGGCCGCTGCTCCCCATGACGTCGCGCCTGCCCTCGCCGCGATCGAGGACTTCGCGGCAAGCTTCGACAGCGAATTCGCCGCGCTTGCTCGCGACGTGCAGGACCACGCGTCCGACGGCGTCGCGATCTGGGGGGCGGGCGCGAAGGGCGTGACGCTCGCGAATCTCCTGGATCCCACCGGCCAGCTCATTCGCTACGTGGTGGACATCAACCCCCGCAAGCAGGGCGGCTTCATTCCCGGAACCGGCCACGCGATCGTCCCGCCGGCCGAGCTCGGCGCGCATCCGTTGCGACTGGTGCTCGGAATGAACGCGATGTATCGCGAGGAGATCGAGGCCGAAGCCGCCGCGTACGGCGACCTCGCGTTCAGGTGGCCGTGACTCGACTCGCGCGGAACATCATCTACAACCTCGCCGGACAGCTCGCGTTGCTCGTCCTCGGACTGGTGTCGGCGAAGTACATCTTCACGCGCCTCGGCAGTGATGTCCTCGGACTCATCTACTTCGCGATCATGATCAACACGCTGGCGCTCGCCATCCTCCAGCTGGGGATCACGGCGACGACGATCAAGGAGGTCGCGGCAAACGAGCACGACACGGCGTACGTGATCCGGCTCGTGCGCTCGGGGACGCTATTCTACTGGATCGCCTACGTGGTCGCGGCGATCGCGATCCTCGCGCTCACGCCATGGTTCGTTCACAGCTGGATCCACCTCGAAACAACACCGCCCGAGACCGCGATCCGCATGCTCCGGATCCTCGGCATCTTCGCGCTCCTCGCTGTCCCCCAGGCGTTCTACGTGAGCGTGTTCCGCGGCATCCAGCGCATGGGAGTTCCGAACCTGATCGACGTCGTCACCTCGGCGATCAACCAGGCGGGAATCGTCTTGATCATCTGGGTTTCGGGTGACGCCGAGCTCGTGGTGTGGTGGATCGGCGGAATCTCCGCGCTGCGGATCGTGCTGTGGCTGGCGATGATCGCGAGCGCATTCGGCTGGCGATCGCTCCTGCCGAGATGGGATGCCTCGGTGATCCGGAAGACGCGTAGGTTCACGCTCCAGATGTTGGCGCTCTCGCTGCTCGCGACGGTGCAGACCCAGTCCGACAAGTTCGTGATCGCGACCATGCTGCCGGTGGGAGCGTTTGGTGTGTACGCACTGATGTACGGCACGATCGCCCGAGGGAGCCTGCTCACGTCGGCGGTCGCACAGAGTGCGTTCCCCGCGCTGTCGGAGTTCGTCGCCAAGGGAGATCGCGTCGCGCTCGTCGAGAAGTACCACCGGCTGCAGGATCTCCTGTGCTACGGCCTCGTCCCGCTCTACGCCCTGCTCGCGTTCGGAGCGTTCCCGCTGTTCACGGCCGTGCTCGGAGCGCCGATCGCCGCGGCGCTCGTCGTGCCGAGCGTGTTGCTCGCGGTCGGCTACTACATGAACGGCATGCTCAACGTCCCGTACTACATGGCGCTGTCGACCGACCGGCCTGACATCGTCCTGCGGCTCAATGTCCTCGCACTGTTCATCACACTTCCCGTGACGGTCGGGCTGACGTGGTGGCTCGGGTTCGCCGGCGCCGCCGCGTCGTGGGTCTGGTACCACGTGTTCGCGTTCGCCTATGTCATCCCGAAGATCTGCCGCGCGTGCATCGGCATCGAGCCGCGCGCCTGGTTCCACCACGGGTTCCGCGTGCTCGCGTTCGCTGCGATCACGTACGGCGCCGCCGGGCTCGGGATCTGGCTCGCGCTCGCGCCATCGCTGCTCGTGCTGGCGATCGGCTATGCGCTCGCAACGCTGGCCTTCGGCATCCTCAGCTGGCGCGCGATAGCCGTTGACTCCCGGACCTCTCTCCTCGCGGTGCTTCACTCGACGCGGAGGACGCGGTGACGGCCTACGCCGACATCTCCGTCGGCGGAACCGATACCGCGGCCCCGCTCAACGTCGCGGCGCGGCTGCGCATGATGGACGACCTGGTCCCGCTCGCGGGAGCACGGGTGATCGATTGCGGATGCGGCGCGGGTGGCTACGTGCGAGCGCTGCGCGGGCTCGGGATCGATGCCGTAGGGGTCGAGCACAGCGCCGACAAGGTCGCCGAGTACCAGGCCGCCGGCGTGGAGCCAGAGCGCGTAGAGCAAGGCGATCTCGAGGCGCTACGGTTCGCCGATGCAAGCTTCGAGGTGGCGTTGCTCAACGAGGTGCTCGAGCATGTGCCCGACGAGGCGCGCGCGCTGCGCGAGATCCGTCGCGTCCTGGTGCCGGGCGGCCGGCTGATCGTGTTCTCGCCAAACCGTCGCTATCCGTTCGAGACCCACGGCGTGACCATCCGCGGATCGGGACGTCGCGTGCCACCGTCGCGGACGCTGTTCGTTCCGTACCTTCCGGTCGCGCTCGGCGTGCGGGTGCTCGCGTATCCAGCGCGGAACTACTGGCCCGCCGAGCTGCGCGGGATGCTCGAGAGCGCGGGCTTCGCCCTCGGCCCCACGACCTACCTGTGGCAAACGTTCGAGAACATCTCGGGCTCGCAACCGCGCTGGATGCGATCGATCGCCCCGGTGCTGCGCCGGATCGCGGCGACCTGCGAGCGCACTCCGGTGCTGCGCAGCCTCGGGGTCTCGCAGGTCGTGGTCGCGACCAGGAGCTAGGTTAGGTTAGCGGTCGCGCATGACGCGGAGCAGGAACCGGGGATTGCCGATGACGTAGCGGCGGAAGTGGCGCAGCGGATGGCGGCCGAGGCGAGCGAGCCATTCGAGGCCATGATCCGTCATCCAGCGCGGCGCACGGATCTCGAGCCCCCCGTGCCATCGGAACAGCGCACCGACGGGCAGCACGGTCTTCACGCGAAGCCGCGCGGCGTGCTCGGTGATCCACCGTTCCTGAAGCGGCATGCCGAAGCCGACGAGGAGATGCGTCGCGTTGGAGGCATTGACCGCATCGATCACCGCGTCGGTCTCGCGGCCCTGCTTCGCGAAGAAGCCGTGGTGGCTCCCGGCGTTGCGATAGCCCGGATGGTCCGCGGCGAGCTTGGTCTGGAAGGCAGCGGCGACGCCGGCCTCGTCGCCGAGCGCGTAGATGCTCTGCCCCGCGGCGGTCGCGGTCGCGGCGAACCGATCGATCCAGTCGGGCGGCGTCAGCCGGTGCGGGATGGCGAGGCCCGCGAGTCGTGCGCCCCACGTCACGCCCACGCCATCGCAGAACACCAGGTCCGCGGCGAGCAGCGCGCTGCGAAACCCCGGATCGTCGTGGGCGAGGTTCATCGCGTGGACATTGACGTTGAACACGCGGCGCAAGTGGTTACCGGCGCCCCACGCGATCAGGAGCTCGACGAGCTGGTCGGCCGACACCGGATGGATCGGGATCCCGAGCAGGTGAATCGGTGGTGGCGGCGTCATCGCTAGCGGAGGTGAGAAAGGCCGAGCCAGGCCTCGAGCGGCGGGGCCGTGGTGCCGAGCTCGATCACGCCGATCCGGAACACATCGAACGCACGGCCCCCGGGGAGATGCGACACCTGCTGCCACGCCTCGACCATCTCGTCGGACCAGCGGATGTCGTCGTGGACGATCACGCTTCCCGCGCTCGCATGCGTCCGCAGCAGCCCGTCGTAGCGCAGCGTGGGGCGCAGCCGGTGATTGCCATCGACAAACGACAGCTCCACGGTGCCGAGCTCGGCGAGCGTGGGCTGGAGATGACGATCGAAGTCGCCGACCACGATGCGCTGGTCATCGAAGCCGAGCGTGCGGTACGTGGCCTGAGCGATCGCCGCGCGCTCGCGCGAGCCTTCGAACGTGACGAACCGCCCGTGGCCGACCTCGCGCAACGCCGCCTGAATGTAGAGCCCCGAGATGCCGAAGCACGCCCCGAGCTCGAGGCAGATCGCTGGGCGAACCTCACGAACGAGCGCGTAGAGCAGCCGTCCCCAGTGCGGCTTGACGGACGACAACCGCGCCCAGGTACCGACGATCTGGAGCACCGGCGCGGGCAGCGTCGACGGATCCACGGGATCCTCGACGCGCCACTCGAACGCGTCCTTGCGCGCATAGATCCGGGCTCGCTCGCGATCGATATCCGCGAACACGCGACGCTCGCCCGCGGTGAATCGGTCGTGGGCCACTGCGAGCAGTGCGCGCGCCACCGCGGAGCTCCCGCTCAGTGCCTCCAGCTCGTGGCGCAGCCGGTACGCGCGCACGCCGTGAACGGCGAGGCTCGCGATCTTGCCCACGCGCGACCGGATGCGCGGCTGGATGGCGCTCATTCGGCCGGCTCGCCTGGCACCGTGCGTGCCTGTTCGTAGACCTCGAGGAGCTGCTGGTCGAGCGAGTCGGTCAAGAGAAACGTCGCGACCACGGCGAGCTCCTTGAGCAACACGACCACCGCGAAGAAGCAGAACGCGAAGAGCACGAGGTGCAGGTGGTGCACACCACCCAGCTCCTCGACGAGGATCAGGCTGGTGGTGATGATCCACATGTTGGTGAAGTGCAGCAGCACATTCTCCACGAAGTTCCGCACCCGCGACTTCTGCGCACCGGCGGCGACGCTTCGCTTGGCGCGCCCGCGCCGGCGCGAAGCGATCGAACCGAGGACGGCGCGGCGGGCGACCTGCATCGCATTGCGTCCGAACGCGACGGTCACGACCGCAACCGCGAGCGGCCACACGGTGGCCTGCGTGCGCACGAGGTAGCCGCCAAGCGCGAGGAACATGCCGTTGATCATCGTGAACGCGCACAGATCCTCGAGGAACAGACCCTTGAGCGTGAACGTCTGCCGGAGCCGTGCCAGCTCTCCATCCACCGAGTCGAGCACCGCGAACAGGTGCACGCAGGCGATGCCGGCGAACACCTGCCAGCCCTGGCCACAGCCGATCAGGCCACACGCGGCGATCGCGACGAGGCAGCTGAACCCACTGACGGCGTTCGCCGACACGCCAAGCGGGTAGAGCACCGCGGTCATGTAGATCGACACGCGTCGCGTGAACAGCGTGTCGTAGACGTTGCCCGTCTTGCGCTGGACCAGAGCGCGGAGCTTGGCGATGCGTCCCATCCCCATCGTCGTAACACGCGGCGGGGAAGCCGCGCAGCTTTACGCCCGGCGACGACTCCGCTAGCGTGACGGTGACGGATGTCCGACGCACCGCTCGAGCTCGAGACCACACGCTGCGCGCTGTGCGGTGCCGACGACACCGAGCAGCTGTTCGTCGCGACGGATCGCCGATATGGCATGGCCGGCGAGTTTCCGGTCGTGCGCTGCCGGCGCTGCGACCTCGTCTACGTCAACCCACGCCCGTCGGCGGCATCGCTAGGACGCTTCTACCCAGAGACCTATCGGCCGCACACCGGCGCACCGCAGCACACGGGACGGGTCGGACCTGCCGTCCGCTCGCTCGTGTTCGGTCGGCTCGGTGGTGCCGCTGGTCGTGCGGCAGGCTGGCTCTACAACTCGCTCGCGTACCGCGCGTTCCTCGTGAACCGTGCGCCCGGGCGCGTACTCGATGTCGGTTGCGGAACCGGCGACTACCTGTCGGTGTGGGCGGAGCTCGGCTGGACCGTCGAGGGGATCGAACCGGGGGCCGCGGCGGCAAGTGCCGCGCGGACGCGGCTCGGAGCCAGGATCCACGAGGGACTGATCGAGGGCGTGACGCTGCCGGTCGGTGCGTTCGACGCCATCACCATGTCGCACAGCTTCGAGCACGTGCGGATGCCGCGGGAGGTCCTGGCGATCGTGCACCGCGCCCTCGCGCCCGACGGTCGGCTGGTCCTGATGCTGCCGAACTTCCAGGCCTGGGACCGACGGGCGTTTGGACCGCAGTGGTATGGCCTCGAGGTCCCGCGTCACCTCTATCACTTCACGCCGACGACGCTGACGGCGCTGCTCGAGGCATCGGGGCTTGTCGTCGAGCAGCTCGGCGGCAGCGCGCATGCGGATGGTGTCGTGCGCGCGCTCGGTGGGGCGCGCGGCCGGTTCGTCCGTTCGCTCGCAACGGTGGCGCAGCTTCCGCTCGCGGCGGCGCTGCGGACGACCAGTATGTGGGCCGTCGCGCGCAAGCACTAGATCCCCGGTGTTAGGGTGGAGCCATGCAGTCGTCGCGCAACCGACCGCTTCGGGTGCTGATCCTCGCACTCGACGCCGTGCTGGTCGTCGTGGCGATGGCGATGGCCGCCGGACTGCACGCGGTGCTGCGCGATCACGTGGCGGCGCTCAAGCAGCCGCCGAGGTTCGAGGAGTACGCGCTGCTCGTCTACCTCAGCGTGCCGCTGTGGATGGTGCTCGGCGCGATGTTCGGGCTGCACCGCACGTTCGAGCGCATGTGGACCCGGTTCGGGCTCGCGATCGACGTCATCAAGCTGCACCTGGTTGGCTTCCTCGCGCTGTCCACCGCCGGCTTCTTCACGCAGGCCACGATCAATCGCAGCCTCGTGATCCTGTTCCTCGCGTGCTCGTGTCTGCTGTCGTACGCGGTGCGCAGCGCGCTGCAGATGTGGCGCCGGTACCAGCACCGCAGCGGGCAGACCCGGCCGCGGCTGCTGCTGATCGGCGAGAGCTCGCCAGAGCTCCTCGACTTCCTCGCGTCGAACGCGAAGGAGGCCGACCCGCCGGTGCTCGTGGGCTTGCTCGGACCGATCGAGGTCACGGGGCTCGTACGCCTCGGCGACCTGCCCGACCTCGAGCGCGTGCTCCATGACGAGCCGCTCGATCACGTGCTGTTCTTCCCGCCGCACAACCGACCCGCCGATGTCGCGGCCGCGTTGACCGCGTGCGAGACCGTCGGCGTTCCCGCGGAGTTCGCGGTGGACCTCGGGCAGCGCAAGCTCGCACCGCCGCGCCTCGTCGAGCTGTATGGCCGCCCGTTCCTGTCGTTCGATCCCGCGCCGAAGCAGCCCGAACGCCTCGCGCTCAAGCACGCGTTCGACTGGATGGCGACGGCGCTCGGCCTGATCGTCCTCGCGCCGCTGCTGTTGCTCGTGTCTCTCGCGATCCTCGTCACGATGGGCCGGCCGATCCTGTTCATCCAGGCCCGGGCCGGGCTCAACGGCCGCACGTTCCGCATGTACAAGTTCCGCACCATGGTGGTGGATGCGGAGGCGAGGCAGAGCGCGCTCGCCGCCAAGAACGAGATGACCGGGCCCGTGTTCAAGGTCACCGGCGATCCGCGCGTCACCCGACTCGGCTCGCTGCTGCGCAAGACCAGCATCGACGAGCTGCCCCAGCTGTTCAACGTGTTCCTGGGGCAGATGAGCCTCGTCGGACCACGACCGTTGCCGATCAAGGAGCAGCAGCAGATCCGCGGCTGGCACCGGCGGCGGCTGTCGATGAAGCCGGGCATCACCGGCGTGTGGCAGATCAGCGGCCGCAGCAACATCGACTTCGAGCGCTGGATGGAGCTCGACCGCAAGTACATCGACGACTGGTCGATGCGCCTCGATCTCGCGATCCTCGCGAAGACCGTGCCCGCGGTGCTGTTCCGGCGCGGCGCGCGCTAGCTACCACCAGGAGCGGCGGGATCCGGTGAGCTCGCCGACCATCATGTCGTCGTGAAACAGGGTCTCGCTTGGCGACGGCGGAGCGTCCACCGCCCACGCGAGGATGCCGCTGTCGGTCGCCGTGACCGGTACGGAGCCAACGGGCAGCATCACGCGGTCTCCGGTGCGCAGGGTCATGCCCGCGATCGAGAGCGGCCCACGGCCCCACCAGCGGTAGCCACCGGCGAGGATCACGTCGATGTTCTGTGTCGTCTTCGCGATCGGCGCCCCCGCCACGTAGACGGCGGCCGCGTACGGAACGTAGTGGTCGCGCCAGAACCGGGTGATGTCGGGCGGGAACTGCGCGAGGCGCTGCGTCCACACGATGAACAGGATGGGGCGCTTGCGATGCTCGGCGATGAAGTCGTGGATGTGCGTCGGACCCTCCACGCCGGTGAACCTCGTCATGATGTTCTGCCCGAGGTAGACCGGGAGCTGCACGCCGTCGCGGCGGCAGAACAGCGCGCCATCGGCCTGAAACCCGTGCGCGGTCGAGGGCAGCGCGTGCTCCGTGAACGCGAGGCTGTCGCGCTGGATCGACTGGGTGTCCGCGAGCGTCTCGCTTCGATAGCGAATGCCGAGCGACACGAGCGCGATCCACGCGAGCGCGGTGACGGGAATCGCGGCGCGCGCGAGCAGGTCGTAGATGCCCTGCCAGCCGAGGCCGATCGCGACCGCCGGGAACACGCCGAGCGTGATCCAGAAGTACGGGAACGACGCGGCGTGGAACCGCGCCACCGCGATGCCGAGCAGCAACACGGCGAGCGCCACGGTGAGCGGCCGGCGCTGCGCGGTGTCGCCGCGGATCGCGCGCAGGGTCGCCACGATCATCAAGACTCCGAGCCCGAGGTGCGGCAGCACCGACCACACCAGATTCCCGTAGATCCGGAAGTGCAGCACGGAGCGGTAGAACTGGAGGAGATCGAGACCCTCATCGAGCGACATCTCCTTCGCATGCGAGAACGCCCGCGCGACCCCCAGCTTGTACGCGCCGAGCACCACCGCACCACCGGCCGCGAACAGCGCCGTGCGCACGATCTCTCGTCGCCAGACCCACGCGCGGTCGATGTAGTGATCGCCGAGCGCGACGATGCCGACGAGCCCGCCGATGTAGAGCGCCTTCTGCGAGAACAGGTAGCCAAGGCCGAGGAGAACGCCCGCCACAACTCCGAGCCACGGCCGGTCACGCGACGCGAGCAACGCGATGCCGGCCCACAGCGCCACGGCGACTGCCGGCTGATCGGTGCGCACCTGGATCGACCACCGGAGAAATAGCGGCACGAGCGCGAGCAACGCGGTCGCGAGCGCGGCGGCGTGCCACGGATAGCTCGTTCGCCGCGTGATGCGTCGGGTCAGCTCGAAGACCCCGCCCAGGAGCAACGTGGTGATCACGATCCACAGCGCGCGGGTGGCGAGCGCCACCTGCATCGGCGAATCGCAGCCACGAACGAACGGGATCAGCGCGGCGACGCCGAGGCCTGGTCGTCCGCCGCCCTGCAGCACGTTGGTCCGGATCGTGACCTCGGCGCGCGACAGGAACACGAACTCGTCCCAGTTGATGCCCTCGCGCACGAGCGCGCCGAACTGACCGATCACGTACGCCAGCGCCAGGAGCGCCAGCGAGATCTGGACGGCGCGGATCCTAGACGGCATCCCGCGACCTGAAGTCCGCGATGGTGCGCTCGAGTCCGAGCGCGAGCGGCACCACCGGGTTCCAGTCGAGGAGCTTCTGCGCGCGGCCGATGTTCGGGCAGCGGCGGGTCGGATCGTCGTCGGGCAGCGGGTGCATGACCACGCCGGCACGCGATCCGCACTTCTCGCTGATCATCGTGGCCAGGTCGCCGATCGTGGTCTCGTTCGGGTTGCCGAGGTTGACGGGGCTCGCGTCGGTCTCGACGTCCATGAACCGCAGGAACGCCTCGATCAGATCGTCGACGTAGCAGAACGAGCGCGTCTGCTTGCCGCTGCCGTAGATCGTGATCGGCTCGTGGCGCAGCGCCTGCACGACGAAGTTCGAGATCACGCGCCCGTCGTCCTCCTGCATGCGCGGTCCGTACGTGTTGAAGATCCGCGCGATCCGCACCTGCACGTCGTACTGCCGCGCATAGCTCACCGCGAGCGCCTCCGCACACCGCTTGCCCTCGTCGTAGCAGGCGCGCGGTCCGATCGGGTTGACGTCGCCGTGATAGTCCTCGGTCTGCGGGTGCACGGCCGGATCGCCGTAGACCTCCGACGTGGACGCCAGCAGGAGCTTCGCTCCGACCTCGCGCGCGCACTCGAGCGCGTTGAGGGTGCCCTCGACGCACGTGCGGATCGTTCGCACGGGGTTCCGCTGGTAGTGCACCGGCGAGGCTGGGCACGCGAGGTGGTAGACGTGGTCGACCTCGACCACGAACTTCTCGTTCACGTCGTGGCGCAGGAACTCGAAGCGGGGATGACCGAGCAGTGGCTCGATGTTGCCGCGTCGCCCCGTGAACAGGTTGTCCAGGCAGATCACGGTGTGACCCGCGCCGATCAACCGCTCGCAGAGGTGCGAGCCGAGAAAACCCGCACCGCCCGTCACCAGCACTCGCTTCGACTTCATTGGCGACGATTCTACATCGACGCGTCTGCTACGATGGCCAAGTGACCCGCGAGCCTCGCTGGTGGCGCGCCACCGGCCCCGATCGCTGGTGCTGGCCACCGCTGGTGACCTCCCCGAGCAGCTACCTGCTCGTGGTCTCGGTGCTGCTGACCATGATCGTCAAGCTGAAGGTCGTGGCCGGCCTGCGGAACCTGACGTTCTGGCCCGGATCCTGGGTGTGCGTGCTCGGCGGCGACCTCGCATTCTTCTTCGGGCTCGCGGCGCTCCTCGCGCTGGGCGAGCGGTCCTCACGGCGCGTGATGTTCGCCACGGTGCCGATCGCGATCCTGGTGACGGTGATCGCCGTGATCAACGCCGGGTACATGGCGATCAGCGGCGAGCAGCTGACCTGGCAGGTACTGATGCTCGGGCTCTCGCGGTTCGGCGACGTCGGCGGCATCGTCAAGGGCACGGTCTCGGTCGGTCCGCTCGTGCTGCTGCTCGCGGCGGCGCTCCTCGTGGCGCCCCCGCTGGTCGCGCGGTGGGCGCTCCGCCGCGCCGGAAAGCCCGCCACGGGAACCGGCGGGGACCGGGCGCGCGCCGCGGCGACGGTCGCGATCATCGGCCTGGTGCTGCACCTCGCATCACCGGTGCCTCGTCAGTATGCGCTGCAGCGCCTGCGCGGCAACGCCGTGCTGCGCACCTACTGGGGGCTCGCGACGGGCTCCGGCGACTGGACCGGCGGCGAGGCATTGTTCGGCGGCTATCGCCCGCGCGAGCTGGTGTCGCCCGAAGTGACCGCGGCGCTCCGCGCGGGGACGCGGCCGAACGTGGTGGTCGTGATCATGGAGTCCACGCGCCGCGATGAGACCACGCTCGCGCGCGACGATGCCCCGGCGAAGACGCCGAACCTCGTCGCCCTGGGGGCGCGTGGACTGCAGGTCACCAACGGCCGCGCGGTGATTCCCCAGACGAGCAAGTCGGTGTGGTCGATGATGTGCGGCCGCATCCCGCTGCTCCAGACCAAGGTGTTCGAGAACACGAGCTCGCTCGACGTGCAGTGCGTTCCGCAGATCCTCGACGCGGCCGGATGGAAGACCGGGTTCTTCCAGAGCGCCGCCGGGACATTCGAGGACCGCCCTCGCCTCGTCCACGAGCTCGGGTACCGCGAGTTCACGGCGGCGGACCACATCACCGATGATCTGCTCGGCTACCTCGCCACCGAGGAGCACCACCTCGTGGCGCCGATCCTCGCGTGGATCGATCAAGCCGCCGGCCAGCCGTTCTTCGCCACCGTGCTGACCTCGGCGACACACCACCCGTACCTCCTCGCCGCCGACCACGAGGCCGCGCTCACCGCCGCTGGCGCGCGGATCGCGACGGAGCGCGACCGCTACGATCGCCAGGTCGAGGCCGCCGATCAGATGGTCGGCGACATCGTGGCCGGACTCGCGCAGAGGAACCTGCTCGAACACACGATCATCGTGGTGCTCGGCGATCACGGCGAGGGCTTCGGCGACAAGGGCGTGAAGCAGCACGGCTCGAACTTCTTCGAGGAAGGGCTCCACGTGCCGTGGGTGATGGCCGGGCCCGGTGTTCCGATCAAGGTACAGACCGTGGCCGCGAGCCTGTACGACCTGGCTCCGACGCTGCTCGATGCGCTTGGCATCGCGCTCACACCCGCCGCGGCCGCGAGCACACCGGCGCGGAGCCTCCTCGGCGAGGTGCCCGCGGATCGGGTCCTGCCGTTCTCGTGCTTCTACGACAACAGCTGCCGCGGCTACGTGCAGGGCACCACGAAGGTCGTCTACGTCCCCGAGACGTCGCAGCGGTTCGCGTTCGATCTCGCCGCGGATCCCGAGGAGTCGAATCCGATCGCGCTGACCGATGCGCAGCGCGCGACGCTCGAGCAGGTTCAAGGCGTGATCACCACGCACCGCGCGGGGCCGGCCTGGCCAATGACGAAGCCGGCGATCGACTGGTACCCGAGGTGGAAGTGCCCCGAGGACACGGTGTGCACGCCGATCAACCCGCTCCGGCACTAGTCGGCTTGCGGGCCGAGCGCGCGCGCGAGCTCCACGGCCGTCGCCGCTTCCGCCTGCTTGCCCGCGGCGAGTAGCTCGTCGGCGAGTCGGCCCCACGTCCCCGCGTACTTGCGGTGGACCCAGGTCGCGAACTCGTCGTGCTTTCCCGGCGACGGATACGCGAGGTCGAACGTCAGGAACATGTCGCGATTGAGCTCGAACACGGCGTCGAGCGTGGGCGGCGCGGTCCCCGGCGGCAGGAGCCGCACGAGCACGCCGAACGGATAGCTCGGGAACGCCGCGCGCAGCTCCTTCTCCCACCAGTAGACGAACACCGGCCGCCCGCGCGCGAGAAACAGCCTCACAAGGGCCGGCCCCGAGACGTCGGTGCCGGGCGGCAGGAACTTCGCGCGATACCAGTCGACGGCGGCGTCTCGCCAGCGGAAGAACAGCACGTCGGGACGCTCCCCGCGCGCGAGCTGCAGGTAGCGGATGCCGACGTCGAGCTCGTCGACGTTGCCCGCGAGGATCACCGCGTCGGGCGGCATGCTCGCGAGCGTGTTGCGCACCATGTTCTCCATCGCCGGGGTGCGGTAGCGGCCCACATCCGGGAGCGCCGCGACCATCGCGCCGACGAACACGAGATACGCGAGCGGCGTCCACAGCCGGCCCTCGCGCACGAACCGCGCGCCGATCAGCGTGAGACCGACGCCGACCGGGATCACGAGCAGCAGCGTCGGCATGAGATGGAAGCGGTGGATGACGTGGAGCCCGATCTCCGCCGTGTCCACATTGAACTTCAGCGCGAGGATCGGACCGGCGAGCAGGAACGTCACCGCGAGCGCGATCCATCCCGCGCGCGGTTCACCATCGGCCGGCCGCGCGATCCGCCATCCGAGCGCCCCGAGGCCCACGGGCAGGAGCAGCCACACCCACGCGCGCCCGAGCGAGGACATCAGCTCGCGGAGCTGCGCCACGTGGTCGACGGCGCCTTCCGTGCCGCTGAACGCGAACGCGCCGCCGTACTGCCGCCGCAGCACGAGATCGAGGAACGCGCTGATCGTCGCGGGCCTCGGATAGCCGAGCAGGTTGTCGGGCGCGACGAACAGGTACAGGTATGGCGTCCAGCCGAGGAGCAATCCGGCCACGGAGAGCGCGATCGGCACCACCTTGCTGCCCTCGCTCTCGCGCACGCCGCGAACCACGCCGAGCAGCCCGACGGGCGCGACCAGCGTGCAGGTCATGTGGTTCGTCATGCCGAGGCCCGCGACCAGACCGAGCACGAACACCCGGCGCCGGCCGCGGAGCGGACCGTTGGTGGCCGCGAGCCAGAGCACGAGCGCGACCGCGAGCTGGTTCGGCGCGAACGCCTCGGCCTCCGTGGAGTACCGGACCACGAGCGGCGCCGCGGCATAGAGGCCCACCGCGATCGTGGCCGCGATCGGCTTCGCGCCCCACGCGCGACACGCGGCGTGCAGCACGTAGATCGACGCGGCCGCGAGCAGCGCCGTCGCGAGCGCCGCGGCGTGCGCGGGTTCCATGGGCAACCACGACCACGCGCGCAGCCACAGGATGTACCCGGGATACGT
>JBBRED010000097.1:0-23452 GCA_038203335.1 Haliangiales bacterium
CCGCGCCTCGCTCGGCTCGAGGGTATCGAGCGTGCCGCGCGGCACCACGATCAGCGACTTGCCGAATCCGTGCTGCGGCGTCGGCAGCTCGAACGGCTGCGCGAAGTCGGCGAGCACCGGCTGGACCTCGACCCCCGGCACCGCGGCGCGCACGAGCCGCGCGGCACGCGCGAGCGCATCGCCGGCCAGATCGATCGGTACGTAGTTGCTCGGCCGCTCGAGCGCGCGGAGCAACATCCGCGTGGTCAGTGGATCACCGCTGCCGAGCTCGATGACGCGCGCGTTCGGCCCGACCTGCTGCGCGATCTGCGGCAGGTGTTTGCGCAGCAGCGCCGCCTCGATCCGAGCCGGGTAATAGCTCTCGAGCGCGCTCACTCTCTCGAACAGATCGACGCCGGCCGCATCGAACAGCAGCCGGCTCGGCAGCCGTTTCTGCGCGGCGTAGAGGCCGGCGAGCACATCGTCCTCGTCGGAGATCCGCAGATTGCGGGCCGTGGCGGCGGACATCATCGAGCAGCTCCTGCCCACCGGGCGCCGGCGCACATGCGGTCGTTCGTCATGCTGCTGACTCGTGCAGCCCACGTGCCTCGTGCGCGCGCTCACGACTTCGCCCACTGGCGTGTCACTTGCTCCTTGGCTGCTCACGCCAGGAGCGCATGACCGAACCCTCCCCGTCCGACACGATCTTCCAGGTACTCGCTCACGATCACCGGGACCTCGAAGCCCGGTTCGCACAGCTCCACGAGCTCGCTGTGTCAGATGTCGCCGCAGCGCGGAACCGCTATCCCCAGCTCGCGACCGCGATCCTCGTCCATCTTCACGCCGAGGCGGCGGTGCTGATGCCGCGGCTCGCACTGCTCGGCACGCTCGACGGTGTCCTCGAGCGCAGCCGCGTGGACCACGAGCGTCTCGAAGCGGACGTTCAGCAGCTCGCGCACGCGAACCTCACGCCCAGCGAGTGGCTGCGCGGGCTTCGGCGCCTCGACACCGCTCTCGAGCACCTGATCGAACGCGAGGAAGCTGACGTATTTCCCGTCGCGAGACGCGCCCTTCCGATCGAAGAATCCCACCAGCTCGCCCGCGATCTACGCACCGCGGAGCAGCGCGAGCTCGACCGATGACGTGCGAGAAGATCGCATCGGGTCGTAGGCGCACGTGCGCGTCCCGGGACACGAACTTGCAGCCGCTGCGGCCATGCTCGCACTCATCCAGCGCATGATCGCCAACCTCGGCCGATCGCTGCGCGAACGGTTCACTCTTCCGACGCGCCGATTCCCGGGGCGGCCATCCGCGGACCAAAGAACCGCATACTCGCCACAACGAGCGTCTCGTCGCCGCCCTTGACCTCGCGCCGCGCCGCGATGTCGATGCCCCACTTGATGTTGGCGATCCCGACGCCGCCGGTGACATACGTCGCGCCGAGGCCGTTGTCGTGGATGCCGCCGATGCGGATCGGAAAGCCCATGCTGCCGCCGCGCAGGAACAACTCGCCACCTCCGCCGTAGCGCGCGCCGCCGCCGTCGGTCTTCCACCGCGAGTCGAAGCTCAGCGCGAGCGTCGGGATCGGGCGCGCGAGAATGCCGGCGCCGATCGCGCGGGGGAACCAATCGGAGGTCTCGGTCGCGACCAGGTTCTGGCCCGACACGCCGATGTTGATCATCTCGGTGAGCCGTACCGTGGCACCGGCGTCGAACACGAAGCCACTCTTCTTGTCGTCGGGCATCAGGTCCGAGCGGTAGCGAAAGTACTTCGCGGTCGCGCCGATCATCACGCGCGGCACGACCATCATCGAGAGCGCGGTGCCCGCGATGTGCGTAGTGCGAGACATCGCCATCCCACCGAGCTCGGGACTCGAACCCGCGTACTCGTAGAAGAAGCAGCCCGGAACCACGTTGGTCGAGTCGCACGCGGACACGCCCACGAGCGACGCGCTATCCGATGCGCGATAGCCGTAGCCGCCCTCGAACACCAGCTCGCGATTGAGCGGAAGCCCGGCGGGGTTGAGTCCGATCGATGACGCTCCGGTCGCGCCGCCACGCATCGCTTCACCGACGGCGATCTCCCGAGGCCCCAGCCCATCGTCGAGCGAATCCGGCTCGGCGTGCGCGCTCCCCAGAAAACCGGTCACGGCGAACACGGAGAGAACGAAGCGCATGCCCGAGTGTTGGCGCGAATCTCACCGATGCGCAAGAAACCCGGTCGAGGTGCCGTTCTGGCACGTCCACTGCAGTTCTCCCTGCCATGAAGACGCACACGATCAATGCCCTGGAGCTCCTGAAGTCGCAGCACGAAGCGGTCGACGCGCTGATCGAAAAGATCGGCGACGCGAAGGACGCCGGCAAGAAGACCGCGCTGTTCAACCAGCTCGCCGACAACCTCGCCGCCCACGCGACGATCGAGGAGAAGCTGTTCTACCCGGCGTGCGACGCGAAGAAGACCCACGACTCGCTGATCGAAGCGACCGAGGAGCACCTCGCAGCCAAGCGCCTGCTCGCCGACATGATGGCGATGGACTGCGAGGACGAGCACTTCGACGCGAAGCTCGAGGTCCTCAAGGAGAACATCAAGCACCACGCCCACGAGGAGGAGGAGGACAAGCTGTTCCCGATCGTGCGCAAGATGATGAACGCCGACGAGCTCGCCGCCCTCGGTAACGAGATGCTCGTCATGTTCGAGACGCTGATGGCGAGCGAGCCGCGGCGGAACATCCCGGCCGAGACAGCCGAGGCCGCGCAGCTCGCTCGCTAGGGGGACCGTCGAGGCACCCGATCCGCGGACGGAGGCGCGTTCGTCGCGAGCCCCAAACGCAAACAGGCGCGACTCGCGTCGCGCCTGCTTCTCACATCACTTCGATCGAGCGATTACCAGCGATCACCACCGCCACCACTGCCGCCGCGACCACCACCGCCGCCGCGACCACGGCCACCGCGACCACCACGGCCGCCGTCGCCGCCGCCGCCGCCGTAGTCACCGCCGCCGCCACCACCGCCATAGCCACCGCCACCACCGCCACCACCGTAGCCGCCGCCGCCGCCGCCACCCGGGCGGTAGCCGCCGCCGCCACCGCCGCCGCCGTAGCCACCGCCGCCGCCGCCGCCGCGCTGCTGGCGCTGCTCGGCCTCGTTAACGCGGAGCGGGCGCCCGTCGAGGGTGCGGCCGTCCATACCCTCGATGGCCTTCGCGGCCTCCTCGGGGGTCCCCATGGTCACGAACGCGAATCCGCGCGACCGGCCAGTCTCGCGATCCGAGACGAGGTGGACGTCGCTGACCGTTCCGAACTCCTGGAACGCAGTACGGACGCCATCAGCATTGGTGTTGAACGAAAGATTTCCAACGTACAGACGAGTGTTCATCGCTTGCTCGATCTGGCCCTGTGAAACGCTACAAACCCACCCCAGAGGGGCCCTTGGTGCTCGGAAGTGGGTTTCGAACCTGTATCAGCTATCTGAAGCCCACTGAGCACCGGGAAGAGTACGCGCAAAACGCTCGCAGCAAGACCGACGAACTAGGGCAGCCCCAAACTACTGCGTTGCCCCCGCGATTGCCACTGAGAATCGGGTCGTGGCAGGCAAGCGCTCGGATCCACACAGAGATCGGGGGCCTCAGATCTCAGAAACTCCCGGGCGTTTCCGCTGTCTCATAGCCTGGACGAGTATGCTTCCGGTCGATGTCTGAGCTCGAGCGTTCGCTCCTCCGTCGCCTCCGCGACCGAGATGAGCGCGCATTTCGCGAGCTGATCGACGATCACCGCGATCGTGTGTTCAACATCACGTATCGCATGCTCGGCAACCGCGCCGAGGCCGAGGACGTGGCGCAGGAAGTGTTCATCACGGTGTTCAAGACCATCGAGAGCTTCCGCGAGGAATCGAAGTTCTCGACCTGGCTGTACCGGGTGACCGTCAATCACTGCAAGAACCGGATCAAGTACCTGGCGCGCCGCCACGATCGCGACCGCGACGAGCTCGACGAGACCTCGCAGGCGGCCAACGGCGCGGTCAATGGAGCGCCGGTGCGCATGGCGCAGCCCGACAAGGCGCTCGCGAGCATGCAGATGGAGAAGCTGTTGCAACAGGCGATCGCCGATCTCGACGACGATCAGCGCGCGGTGGTCATCCTCCGCGACGTCGAAGACCTGTCCATCGAGGAGATCTGCGAGATCACGGGGCTGCCGGATGGCACCGTGAAGTCGCGCCTTCACCGGGCTCGCCTGGTGCTACGCAAGAAGATGCAACGCCATGTGGAGGAGTAACCCATGACCGATGCAACGAACCTGGACGAGATCGACGACGCGATCATCATCGCGCTCTCGGACTATCTCGATGGCTCGCTCACCGGCGAGGCGAAGGCGGACGTCGACGCGAAGATCGCCAGCGATCCGGCGTGGAAGGCCGCGCACGCGGAGATGGTCGAGTCGCGCGATGCCACATCCACGCTGTCGGGTCTGCAGAAGGCGCGCGCGCCGGTGAACCTCGCGGAGGACGTCACCGCCACGATCCACAAGCGCTCCGCCGGGCGGTTCTTCGGCAAGAAGACGTTCGGCGATCGCGTGCCGTTCCTCGCGATCCTGATCGTCGCGGTGCTCGGCCTCGCGGTCATTGGCTACGTCATGTACTCGTCCCAGACTGGCTCGCTGAAGGTCGACAAGCCGCCTCGGCCCGAGCAGCCGACGAGCCCCGTCGTCAACCAGCCGTGATCAGCTGGTGCGCGCCGGAGTTGCGCGCGATCGTGAGCGACGCGCAGAACTTACGAAGCGGCTCGCGGCGCTCGGGCGGAACGTACTCG
Source organism: Haliangiales bacterium (assembly GCA_038203335.1). Classification (GTDB taxonomy): domain Bacteria; phylum Myxococcota_A; class Polyangia; order Haliangiales; family Haliangiaceae; genus JABFXX01. The sequence continues at coordinate 4,783 of JBBRED010000097.1, forward strand.
AGGTTGAGCTGACGATCGGTGACCTCGAAGAACGAGCGCCCCGCGGCGAGCAGCGCGGCCTCGGCACGCTCGATCTCCGTGGTCGCCACGTCGTTGAGGTTGCGGCGCACCAGCTCGGCCTCGGCCTCGTGCTTGTTCTCGATGAAGAATCCGCCGAGGATGAGCTTCGCCTTGACCGCCATCGAGTGCGTGTCGTTGTCGGTCTTGTGCGGCAGCGAGAGCACCTCTTGCAGCAGCTCGCCCGCGGCCGGCGACGCACGCTCGTAGGCGCGGCGCGTGACGTACCCGAGGTCGAAGATCGCGAGCTGCGGTGCGAACACCATGCCGTAGGTGCGTGCCATGCCGGCGTAGTAGCTGAAGTGGTGCCCGATCTCGCGTAGCAGCTCGGGCCGATCCACGAGCTCGCGGCCGAGGCGACGGTACTGGTGGAACACGTCGTAGACCGCGCGCAGGTTCTTCGCCTTGATCGCTTCGCGCAGGAAGTTGTTGAAGTAGCGGATCGCGAGGCGTAGCGCCTCCTGATCGTGGTGCGCCTCGGCGCGGCAGGCGATCACGCGGAGCGCATCGGAGAACGTGGACACCGTGTCGTTCGCGTTGTGCAGCGCGCGCAGGAAGCCGTGCTCGAGCTGGAGCATGCACTTCATCTCGTACCAGGTCTTCGTCTCGGTCAGCATCTCGAGCGCTTCGTCCGACAGGCCGACGAAGTCCGCGCGATCGACGACGAACCACTCCTTCGGCATTCGCGATTTGTATTCGTCGTAGGTATCGAGCAGCACCTTGATCGACCACGCGCCCTCGGCGGCGACATCGCGATCGTTGCGGTCGAGCGACTTGATGATGATCGTTCCGATCTGCGCCACGCGCATCGACAGCTGGGTCTGCGCCTCGAGTGGATCGAGCTTGCGGACGGCGACCTTCTTCACGATGTCCATCGCGTCCTCGCGCAGCCGCACGAGCAGCCGCGACGGATCGACGAACCGCACGACATAGAAGAAGAAGTACGGGAGCAGGATCGCCCAGCCCGCGAGCGCGAGGAAGATCGCGAGGGTCAGCGCCCAGGTCGGCGCGAACTCCGGGCCGATCATGTAGTCGACCCACAGCACGTGCGCGGCGCCGAACGCCATGAACGTGAGCACCCACCGGTTGATCCTGTCCCGGAGGAACATCTCGATCAGCTTCGGCGTGTGCATGTTCGCCGTGAGCGGGATCGCGAGACCGATGGTCGCGATCAGCATCGCGAGCACGTTGTTGTACGCGCGCGCCATCGGCGACAGGATGTCGATCAGCTTCGCGTTGTTGACACCCGCCCAGCTCGCCGAGCCCCAGCCGGGATAACCGGCGCGACTCCACTCGAGGAAGAACTCGAGACCGAACAGCAGGGCGAAAGCCACGAATGCGATCAGGAGCGATCGCACGAAGAGCTTACGCATCGCTCAGTCTGCCTCGTCCTCGAGGAACGCGAAGTAGCGTTCGGGCAGGTCGTCGAACTCCAACGCCCCACCACAGCTCGGACACTTGAACACCGGCGGCACGAACGCCGAGCCATCGGGATTCGTCTCCGCCGAGGCGAGGATCGCCGCGGTCTGGAGCAACCGCTCCTCCTGGTGATCGCAGCCGATGCAGTGGAACGGCGCGAAGAACGAGGTGACCGTGCCCTTGCCGATCACGTCGCGGACCATCGAGGCCTGCAGGATGAACGGCACCGAGCACGCGTGAAACTCGTAGCCCTGGATCCGGGCCTGCCGCAGGAACTCGCACCAGGCGCGCACGCCGAGCGAGTTCATGTACGTGACCTGGGCCATGTCGAACACGATGCGGCCCACCATCTGCGGCAGCAGCTCGTCGAACCGCGTGGCCTCGGTGAAGTCGCCGCGGAGCACCACGCGCGTGCGCTCTCCGTCCTTGCGGACCTGCCACTGCGTGAGCTTCGCGAGCATCGTGCGCGCCGATGCATCGACCTTGTCGAACGCCACGCCGACCACGGTCTTGCCATCGCGCGGCTGCGCCCACACGCAGGTGCCCTTGATCGTCACCGGCGTCTCGCCGTCGGGGCTCACCGTGATCACCGCGGACTGACCCTCGGCGACCGGCTCGGCGACCATCAGCCGAACGCCATCGACCGAGAGGTTCGAGACCGTGGCATCGACCTTCTTGCCACTGATCTCGACGGTGATCGCGAAGGCCTCGGTGCCGGGACGCGGCTCGCCGAGCTGGATCGCGAGCACGTCGTGCAGCTCGTCGGCGGTCATCGGCGCGATGAGCAGCTCGTCGCACCCACACGCGGAGACCTGGCGCATCTGATCGCCCGAGAGCCGGCTGCCAGCGACCAGGATCACCCGGGTGGCCGGGCTCTTCGCCTTGATCTCCTTGGCGACCGCGAACCCCTCGGCGTCATCGGCATCGAGCACGACCACGGCGGGCTCTTCCTTGAGGAACAGGGCCCGCGCTTCCGTGCCGTTGGTCGCGACAAGGAGCTGTAGTTCCAGGCGCTTGAACGGCGCGGCGGTGAAGTGCCGGAGCAGCTCGCCGTTGTTCGAGACCAGGACCTTGGGCACGGCCGATCGAGTCTATCACCGAGGGCGCTAGAGAATCGCCCGGAGGATGACGATCAGCGCGATCAAGGCGATGACGGCACCGCCCATGACCGCGACGCCCCGCAGCAGCGAACCCCGGTCGTAGGCCTCCCGCTCGGCGGTCAGCTTCTCGATCTCGGTCGTGCGCGCCGTGATCGCGCCGCGGAGGCGGTCGATGCGCTGGTACAGCTCGCCGAACTGTGGGTCGTCGATCCGGTTCAGGTTGACGAGCGTGCCGAGGGTCACGAGCCGGCGCGCGACCTCGCCCTCGGCCTGCCCGATCTCGCGGGACTTGCGCTTCTGCTCGGCATCGAGCTCCGCCAGACGGTGCCCGTGGCCCTCGCGAGCATCGCTGAGGCTCCGCTTGGCCGCATCGAGCTCGGCCTTGGCCGCGTCGAGACGAGCGGTGGCCTCGCCGATCGGCCGCTCGAGCGAGGCGAGCCGGCGATCGACCTCCTGCCGCTCCGGCTCGAGCGCCGCGGCCTCCTTGCGGTGCTGCTCGGCGCTCCGGCGCAGCTCGGCGCGCGTATCGCCCATCTGAGCGTTGCCGGATTGCTTGTCGTTGTCCTCGGCGGAGCGAAGGTACGCCTTCTGGCGCCGCTCGAGCTCCTTGCGCTTGTCGCGCATACCTCTGCGCTGTCCTTCGAGGTTCGCCAGCTCCTTGCTGACCTCGTCGACCATCCGCTCGGCCTCGGTCAGCTTGCTGTTGCGCTCGCGCTCGACATCGACGAACCGCGAGTTCTCCTCGGCCTTGCGCCCGTCGACGTCGCCGTGCTCGACGCCGAGGACCTTGATCCGCTCCTCGGCAGCGTTGATCGCGGTGTTCTCGGCGGAGAACACGCGCCCATCGAGCCGCGCCGTGCGCGCCACCTTGCCGAGCGCGCCGAGCACCTGATCGAGCGCCTCGGTGTCCTGCTTGATCTCGGCGCCGAGCGTCTTGATCGCGCCGCGCCGCTGCCAGCGCGCCTTCGTGAACCGCACCGCGTAGCGCGCGGCCGAGTACAGACCGGGCTCCGGGATCTCCGGAACCACGTCGACCTTCGCGGGCGTGAACGGACGATCCGCGTGGGCCTCGACGCGATTGATCCGCGTCGGCGGCGGCGTATCTCCGGCCTGACGCGGGCGCGCGGCCTCGATCACGGCCGGCGTGATCGGCGGCGGCAGCGTGGTGCGCGGCGGCGGCGTGGGCGGCGGCGGTGTGCTCGCCATCGCGGGCGCGTCGGCGATGGTGTTGAAGTCGTCGCTGAACGCGTTCTGCGGCGGTCCCGCCTGACGCAGCGGCGGCGGAGACGACGGCGGGTTGGCGCGCGCCGGCGGGCGCGTAGGAAGCGCCGGCGGCAGCGTGGTCGGCTTGTTGCGCGCTCCGTCGTCGGCGCGGCGGCCGCCATCACGCGGCTCGGCCGGAGCCGGCTCGCGGCGCGCGGCCGCCGGGCCCGGCGAGATCGCGTTGAGGATCGAGCGCTTCGTCGTGGGATCTTCGATCTGCGGCGGCGGCGGCAACGCGGGCGCGCTATCGCGACCGATCATCGGGCCGGTCGGAGCCGCCGACGGAACCGGCGGTGCGAGCTCCGCGTGGCTCCCCGGTCGCGCGGTCTGCGCGCCCGGCGACACCATGGTTCCCGCGACCGGCGGCACGATGCCCACGCCCGATGCGTTCGGATGGATCGGGACCTGCGGCACCACGATGCCGGGGCTCGACGACTGCGGCGTATAGCTCGCCGGCGGCGTGGGTGGCGGCACGGTGTTGCCCGCGCGGCGCGGCGCGGTGGGCGGATGCGTGGTGGGGGAGCGCGGCGGCAACTGCACGCCGGTCGCCGGCGCATTGCGCGTGCGGCGCGGGGGCAGTGGCGGCAAGCGACGACCGCATTGCGCGCACACCGCGTGATCGTCGGCGTTCTCCGCGCTGCAGAACGGGCAGAACCTCATTTCGCGGCCCGTTCGAACACCACGTCGCCCTCGACGATCGTGAAGTCGACGCGCGTCTCGAGCAGCGTCGTGTCGGGCGCGAGCGGACGATCGTAGATCGTGAGATCCGCGGCGCGACCGATCGCGATCATGCCGCGCGTGGCCTCGGCGCCCTCGGCGTACGCGGCGCCGGTGGTGAAGGCGGCGATCGCCTCGTCGAGCGTCAGCTTCTGCTTCGGATACCAGCCACCCGGCGGGTTGCCCTTCGCGTCCTGGCGCGTGACGGCGGCGTAGATGCCGAGCAGCGGCGCGACTTCCTCGACGGGAAAGTCCGAGCCGGCGGCGAGCGGGATGTGCTGGTCGAGCATCGTGCGCCACGCGTACGCGCCGGTGATCCGCTGGGCGCCGATGCGCGCCTCGGCCCACGGCATGTCGCTCGTGGCGTGCGTGGGCTGCATCGATGCGATCGCGTGCGCGGCGACCATGCGCGGGAGATCGGCGGGCGCGATGATCTGCGTGTGCTCGACGCGAAGGCGATGATCGCCGGGATGCGCGCGCTGCGCGGCGAGATACGCGTCGAGCACGCTGCCGACGCCCGCGTCGCCGATCGCGTGGATCGCGACCTGCCACTCGTGAGCGACCGCCGCCTCGACGCCGGCCGCGAGCGCCTTCGGATCGGTGACCCACAGGCCGCGGTTCTCCGGATCGTCGAGGTACGGCTCGTAGAGCCGCGCACCGCGCGAGCCGAGCGCGCCATCGGCGAAGAACTTCACGCCGCGCATGACGAACCGCCCGGTCGCAGGAGCGGGCGGCTTCGCGAGGCGCTCGAGGTGCGCGGGATCTCCGGCGAGGAACGCGTACACGCGCAGCGGCAGCTCGTGCGATCCGGCGAGCTTCGCGTAGACCAGCGCGGTGGCGTCCTCGATCCCCATCTCGTGCACGCCGGTGATGCCCGCGGCGATCGCCTGCTGGGCCGCGGCGCGGATCCGCCGCTCGCGGATCTCGGGCGTGGCGACCGGCATGGCCGCGTCGACGAGATCGGTGGCGTTATCGATCAGCACGCCGGTCGGCTCGCCCTTCGCGTCGCGCACGATCCTGCCGCCCGCAGGATCCTTCGTCGCCTTCGTGATGCCCGCGGCGGCGAGCGCCTTCGAGTTGACCCAGGTCGCGTGACCGTCGACGCGGCGGAGCCACACGGGGCGATCGGAGATCGCGGCATCGAGCGTGGCCTTGGTCGGGAACGCCTGCCCCGGCCACAGATTCTGATCCCACCCGCGACCGCCGAGCCACTCACTCGCCGGGCGCTGCGCGGCCGCCGCCGCCACGACCTTCACGGTCTCCGCTTCCGAGCCGAGCCCGCGCAGGGCCACGGCGTCGTTCGACATGCCGAGCCCGTAGAGGTGGCAGTGGGCGTCGATCAATCCGGGCGTCACGGTGGCACCGTGCAGGTCGATCACCCGCTTCGCGTGCCCTGCTCTCGCGGCGGCGGAGTCGTCGAGATCGACGATCATCCCGCCCTGGATCGCGAGCGCCTGGGCGTGCGGATGAGCCGGATCCATCGTGCGGATATCGCCGCCGAGGATCACCAGATCGACCTGGGTGGCGGCGGGATTGACGCGGGAAGACGCGGGGACGCCGCAGCCGCTAATCAGTAAGGCCAATCGCCAGATAGACCTGAATGTCATTGGCTTCGAGACCATACCCGACATCGAGTCCGAGCAGGGGCAACACGATCTGCCGGAGATAGAACCGCGTGCCGACGCCGACCGAGTTGCGGAACGGCTTGAGGCCGCGCGCATCGGAGTTCGGGAGGTAGTTCCGCTCCTCGTTGCTGGTCTTCAAGAACGTCGTGTACGCGGAGTCGAGAAACATCAGGCCGCGGATCGACAGACCCATCACGGTGATCATCGGCACCGAGTACTCGAGGTTCACGCCGGCCTTGAAGTCGCCGCGGAACTGGTCGTTCAGGTATCCGCGCATCGAGGTGCCGCCGGTCTTGAACTCCTGCTGGAACGGGAGCTTGTTGCCGTAGTTCACGCCCATCTTGATGATGAAGTTGTGGCGGGCGAGCACCTGCCACGCGCGGAACAGCGATGCGGTGGCGAGCTGATAGTGGAAGTCCGACCCGAGCGCCGGCAGCGACGTCTCGTAGATCGCGGTGAACTTGTAGCCGCTCTGCACGCCGTACCAGTTCGCGCGGCGATCGATCGACAAGGTCCACTCGTTCGAGATGTCCCAGCCTTCCTTGCCCGGAAGGGGCACCGCCTCGTCGTCCGCGATCTCGAGTGCGGCCATGCGCTCGTCGGGCGGGCCCACGTAACGGTTCGCGTCACGCACGTAGCTGACCTTCGCGCCGCGGAGCCGCGCCTCGATGCGCGCGCCGCCGAACAGACCCATGCCGAGCTTGAAGCCGCCGTTCAGGTAGTGGATGCGCGACTCGCGGACCGGCTTCGGGCTCTGGATGTACTTCGTCGGCGCGGCGTACTCGATGTTGCGCGCGGTCTTGAGAAACGTGTCGAACTGCGCGGAGAACCGCGTGCCGCCGATCGAGGGGATGACCCACGCGCCGATGAAGAACGAGTCACCGGTGGCGACCTGGCCGTAGAGCAGCAGCTTCTGGTTGAGGCCGAACAGGTTGTTCTCGCCGAAGCCGATGCCGCCGCCCTTGTTCGTGGGCTGGTTGTACAGCGCGGGCGCGATCACCCACGAGTGCTTGTCCTTCGCGAGGATGTGGACCTTGACGCCGCCCTTCACGGCCTCGGTGAACACCTCGACGTCCTTGAACAGACCGCTCGAGACCAGGTTGCGCTTGATCTCCTCCGCCATGTCCGGCGTCCAGTCATCGCCGACGTCGATCTTCGAGATCAGCGTGACGGTGTCGGACGTGGTCTTCGAGTTCTCCTCGACGACGATCTCGGCGATCTGGTCTGCGTACGCGGCACGCGCGCAGGTCAGTAGCGCCAGGCAGGCGTACAGATACCTCACGGGCCGGAGTATGGCACGCCACCGTTGCCGTTCGTGATAACAACGCTCACATGAATCCCGCCGAGGTTGCCACCGCGCTCCTGATCGAGCGCACGCTCGAGACCAGCCCCGCCTACCGCAAGGTCGATGACACGCTCTACGTGATCAAGCAGGGCTCGGCCTACGTGATGATCAATGTGGTGCCGTGGGGCGACAACAGGGCGATGGTTCGCTGCACCTCGCAGCTCGTGAAGGGCGTGGACGTCGATGGACCGCTCGCCAAGCAGCTGCTCGAGCTCAACTCCCACCTGCGGTTCGGCGCGTTCGCGTGGGACCCGGCGGAGCAGACGGTGCTGTTCACCCACACGATTCTCGGCGGCACCACGCTCGATCCGGAGGAGCTGACTGCCACCTTGCGTGACGTGGCTCTCGTTGCGGACGAGTACGACGACAAGCTGATGAAGAAGTACGGTGGTCAGCGCATGATCGACCTCCTCGAAGAGGCCGCCATGGAGCGGATCATGGACAAGGACCCCTCGAGCTTCAAGTTCGACGAGTGAAGGCGAAGCCCAAGAAGCCGACGCCCAAGGCCACGAAGCCGAAGGCGAAGGCCAAAGCGAAACCGAAGAAGCCGGCGCCGATGATGTCGATCGGTCACGCCGCGCTGCTTCCGGTGCTGCGCTCGATCCGCTCGGTGATCTACAAGGTCGACGACCTCGCGAAGGCAAAGGCGTTCTACGCCGCTGCGCTCGCGCGCCAGCCGTACTTCGACGAGCCGTTCTACGCGGGCTTCGAGGTCGATGGTCAGGAGCTCGGCCTCGATCCGGACGTGTCGACCCTGAAGCCGGGCCCTGGTGGCTCGGTCGCGTACTGGAAGGTGTCCGATCTCCACGCGGTCTGGAACCGGCTGACGACCGAGCTCGGCGGCCGACCGATCGAGCTACCGCACAACGTCGGTGGCGAGATCGAGATGGCGATCGTCGCCGATCCGTTCGGCAACCTCGTCGGGCTGATCCAGATCGATTCCTGAGCGGCGATGCGCGCGCGGCTGCCCACGCTGATCTTCGCGGCCGGGTTGCTGGTGTGGATCGTCAACGCGGCGATCCTGTGGCTCTCGGCCTCGCCGCTCGGCCACGACGAGGCGCAGTACGTGCTGGCCGCGCATGATCTCGTCGCGGGTGAGGCGCCGCGCTGGTTCTATGCATCGTCGGGCATGAGCGTGATCGCCCTGCCCGGCGCGATCGCCGGCGGCGAGATCGCGGCGCGGTTCCCCACGTTCGTGCTCGGGATCGCGTTCGTGCTCGCGGCCGCGGGGCTGGCGTGGCGCACCTACGGCGCGATGACCGCCGCATGGGTGGTGGGGGTGCTCGCCGGCATGCGCTCGGTGATGGGGATGTCGGCCGACCTGCTATCGGATCTCCCGGCGACCGCGTTCCTGCTCGCCGGCACGCTCGTGATGATCACCGAGGTCGTCCAGCGCACCGAGCCCATTCGCTGGCGCGCGATGATCGCGGCACCGCTCCTCGCGTGTGCGCTCTACCTGCGCTACGCGAGCTGCATTCCGATCGCCCTGCTCGGCATCGCCACGCTCGCGTTCGGCGCGCGCGCGATCGCACGTCGTCCGCTACCGATCGTCGCGACCGCCGCCGCGTTCCTCGTGCTGCTCGTACCTCATCTGCGCTACGCGTACGCCGAGACCGGCTCACCGCTCGGCATCCTGCTCGCGAGCAAGGACGTCCCCGGCAAGACCTGGTTCGCGCAGGGCCTCGCGACCTACGTGACCTCGAACCCGATCCACTACTACGGGCTGCTCGCGGCACCGGTGATCCTCGCCGGTCTCGCCGCGATCGTGCGGTTCAAGGATCGCGCGACGGCGTTGCTCTGGAGCGTCGCGGTGGCCGACATCGTCGTGCTCGGCGTCGTCAGCCACGCGCAAGCGCGCTACATCTTTTTTGGCCTCACGCTGCTCGTGATCCTCGGCGTCGAGGCAATCCGAGGCTGGATCGGCGAGCGGCGCGTGCTCGGCATCGGCTGCGCGATCGCCGTCGCCGTGTCGTGGGTGCTGGTCGCGACCGGCCAGGTCAAGCGCAGCGCGCACCGCTGGGAGACCACCGAGGTCGCGCGCGTCGCGGCTTCGACGATCGCCGCCGATCGCGGAGGCGTCGTCTGCCAGGTGGTCGGCGATGCGTTCGCGCAGCTGGAGCACTACAGCGGCTGTCGATCCTCGTCGTGGCCATGGGACCTTCACCAGCGGGTCTACGTCGTGCGCACGCCGACCTCGCTGCCGGTCGAGACCCGAGGCGTCGCGCATCTCGTGCTCGAGCGGCCCGACCTCTCGGTCACGCGCTACGACCCGTAGCTGCCGTGGATCGCCACACCGCCTGTGGCCGGCGATGTCGGATATCCCGATTCTCGAGAACGAGGGTTCACGTTCCGGCGTGGCACGCGCGTTGCGAAGGCGGCGGGCATGCGCCGTATCCTCGCCATCCTACTCCTCGCCACCACGGGCACCGCGACCGCGGGCGAGATCGATCTCGGCCTCGGCCTTCAGGGCACCACCACCGCCTGGCCCAGCGACAAGGGCGGAGGCGGAACGCTCGACGTTCGCTACTGGTTCCTGCCCTGGGTCGGCGCGACGTTCCTCGCGAAGGAGCAGTACGCGCAGGTCGACGATCGGTTCATGAGCTACTTCAGCCTGAACGGTGCGGTCCGCCAGCCGATCGGTCCCCTGCGTTTGACCGGAACGCTCGGCCTCGTTCACCAGCACGAGGAGCCGCGCGCCGCAGTCGACGAGATGCCGATCAGCTCGCTGTTCGGCGTGGGCGATGGCATCCGGCATCGCATGGGTGGGCGCGCCGGCGTGCAGCTCGCGATGCCGGTGTGGAACTACGGTCGTGGCGATCTGTTCGTCGCGCTCGACATCGACATCACGAAGTTCATGGACACGGATCGCGGCCCGTCGTGGATGACGAGCGCCGGCGTGTCGTTCGGTGCGAGCTTCGACTTCCACGCCGGCGGTGCGCGGTGAAGTGGCTCGCGCTGGTACTGCTTGTCGGCTGCGCCGAGGCGCCGGTCGAGATGAGCGAGTACGACTGCCCGCCCGCCGGCACGCAGCTCACGTACGAGAGCTTCGGGAAGGCGTTCCTCGATACCGAGTGCAACACCTGCCACGCGTCGAACGCGGGGCATCGCCACGGTGCGCCGGAGAGCTACGCGTTCGACACGATCGAGGGCGTGCAGGCGCATCGCGCGCGGATCTTCGTGCGCGCCGCCGCATCGAACGTCTCGATGCCACCCGGGCCCGAGGACCCGCCCGCCCTGGACCGCGAGAAGCTCGCAGAATGGCTTGCTTGCGGGGCCCCCTAGCCGCGGATGTATGATCCCGAGCGTGATGCGGTCGCTGCTCGTGGTGCTGGTGGTGATGGCGTGTACCCCGCCGAAACCGCCGCCGACGGGCTACTACCCGCACCCGTACGTGCCGCCTCCGGCGCAGCCCGAATATCCCGATCCCTTCGGCGGCCAGGCCTACGGCGGATACGCGATGCCGCAACAGCCCGAGCAGGCGCCGTATCCGGAGCCCTATGCGCAGCCGTACGGTCCGACGCGACCGATGATGCCGCCGCCCGGTCCGGTGCAACCGTTCCCGCAGCCCGCGCCCGTCGCGCGACCGACGCCGCCACCGCCATCGACGGTGCACTACTCGTTCAACGGTCGGCTCGCGACGCCGGGCGACCGCCTGATCGTCGCGCAGATCGAGCGGCTCTACGGCACGGCCGCGCCTCCCGGTGACTACTGGTACGACCCGGCGAGCGGCGCGGCCGGTCGCTGGGGCGGACCCGCGCTCGGCTTTCTCCCCGCCGGCCTCGCGCTCGGTGGTCGGCTCCCCGCGAACGCGTCGGGCGGCGGCACCGGGCGGCTGACCGGCGTCTGGATCAACGGCCGCGAGCTCCACCCCGTCGACGTTCAGGTGCTGACGAGCCTGCTCGGTCGGGTCGTCCAGAGCCGCTGGTGGGTAGATGCGCTCGGCAACGCGGGACAGGACGGCGGCCCGGCGGTGATGAATCTGATCACGATCGCGCGCCAGCGCGGCAAGGCGGCAGAGAGCTACTACCGGACCGACGGGCGCGGAAGCAACGTGTTCGTCGGCGGTGGCTGCGTCTCGGTCAACACGACGAGCGGTAGCGGATCCGACACGAAGACCTCGGATTACTACAGCTCCGGCTGCTAGGCTTTCAACGTGGTCCAACCGGGCTGGTCGGGGCGAATCATCGACGGCAGATATGCCGTCGAGTCCGTCATCGGCGCCGGCGGTATGGGCCTCGTGCTCAAGGCGCACCACAAGTTCACGGGCGCGGAGGTCGCGGTCAAGGTCCTGAAGAACGACCTCGCGCTCGACCCCGAGATCCAGATGCGCTTCCTCGCGGAGGCGCGCGCGCCGAACACGATCGGGCACCCCGGCATCGTCAGCGTGATCGATGCCGGCAAGGCGCCCGATGGCCTGCTCTACCTCGTGATGGAGCTGCTGCAGGGCCGACCGCTCCGCGTCGCGATGGCGCGCGGCGAGCTGACCGCATCCGACGCGCGGCGGATCCTGCTCGAGCTTCTCGACGCGCTCACCGCGGCGCACGCGCGCGGCTTCGTGCATCGCGATCTCAAGCCGGAGAACGTGTTCCTCTCCGGCGCCGCGCAGCAGGTCAAGCTCCTCGATTTCGGCATCGCGAAGGTGCTCGATGCAGGCCTCGCGCGCGTACGCACCGCCACGAACGCGCAGCTCGGAACGCCGGCGTACATGGCGCCCGAGCAGTTCCACGATCCGAGCGGCGTCGATGCGCGCGCGGATCTCTGGGCCGTTGGCATCATGGCGTACGAGATGCTCGCGGGTCGGCTGCCGTTCCGCGGCGACACGATGCAGGCGATGCTGATCGCGATCGCGACGCAGAACTTCGACCCGATCACGATGCATCTACCGAGCTGCCCGCCGGCGATCGTGCAGTTCTTCGACCGCGCGCTGGCGCGCGATCGGGCCCAGCGATTCGCGACCGCGGTCGACATGGCGATGGCGCTCGGCGCTCTCCCGCTCGGCGCCGCACCGCCGCCGCCGCGATCGCAGCGCAGCTCGCAACCGATCGCGCACATGACCACGCCCGCACCCGTTGGCCACGGCATGGCGACGATGGCAACGGGCTACGCGGAGACCCCGCCACCGTCGCGCCCGGCGACCGGCCCGGTGCCGTACATGGCCACACCCACGCCGGCGCCGCAGCGGCCACCCACCGGCCCCGTCCCGCACCTCGGGATCCCCGGCACCCCGATCCCGAACGCCGACGCCACCGCCGTGATCCCGCAGGGCGCGAGCAAGCGCGCGTGGGTGCTCGGTCTCGGCTTCGCGACGGTGGTCTCGATCGCGGTCGTGATCATCGCCGTGATGGCGACGCGCAAGACGAGCACCACGGCCACGCAGGGATCGGGATCCGCGATCGCCACCCAACCGGAGACCCCGGTCACCGATGCCAGCGTGGTCGCGATGGCGCCGGCCGATGCGAACGGCGCGAACGATCCGGAGGTCCCGGCGGCGTGGCTCAGCCCGAAGGACAGGAAGAAGCCGCCGCGCGATGCCGGCGCCGGCGAGGTCCGCACCGCGCGGCCCGACGCGGGGGGCGGTCCGCGTGATCCCTACGGGCCCAACGTGGCGAAGGATCCGAAGAAGGACCCACCGAAGGATCCGCCGAAAGATCCGCCGAAGGCTCCACCGAAAGATCCACCGAAGGATCCGCCGCCGCCAGCCGTGTTCACGTTCGAGGACCAGTGCCGGGTCGGCTGCGAGCAGGCGACGAAGCGGTGCAGCAACGTGGCTCGCAGCTGCTACGCCGACTGCCTCGGGCGGTCGAAGCTCCGCGAGTGTCTCGCCCTCCCGCTCGGCACGTGCAACGAGGTCGCGATCTGCACCACACGCGCAACCTGCGGCGCGCAGGCGCTGCAGGGGAACAAGACCTGCGCGCAGACCGCGAGCTGTGAGCTCGTCGAGTGTTCGGGCAACGATCCGTCTTGCACCTGCAGGTGCGCGGCACAGATGTCGTGGACGCACGCGCAGGCGTTCGCTGCGCTCAAGGCGTGTCAGATCAACTGCGGCCTCAACGCCGACTGTGCGGCCAAGAACTGCGTCAATCAGGTCAACGCCTGCACGGCGCAGTGATCAGGGCGCGCGCACGAGCGACCGCGTCGCCTTGTCCCAGCTCCACACCACGCCTTCGGTCGTCTTGATGGTGGCGCCCACGATCACGAACCCCGGCTTCGACGTGGTGGCGATCGCGCCGATCTGCAACGGCTTGCCGTCGCGCAGCGTGAACACGAACGCGCCGTAGACGACCCCTTGGGTGTCGAGCAGGAACGGGATCACGGCTTCCTCGTGACGATCGCCGTCGAGGTCGACCAGCGCGGGCGCGTCGACGTACAGCGAGCCGTGATCGCCGACCATCGCGTGCCCGTCGATCACCTGGACGGTGCCGAGCGCACCGAGATCGAACCGCAGGTTGTGCCAGTCGAGGGTCAACGGATCCGGCAGGTCCGGACCTGGCGCGACGGGCGGCGGATCCTTGTCGGCCTCCTTCGCCTTGCTGCTGCAACCGGCGGTGACCAGTGCAGCGAGCAGCAGCGACCGGATCATCGCGCCAGCAGATCGACGAGCTTCGCGCCGAGATCCGTGGGCGGATCGGGATCGGGGAGGTTGCCGTAGATCGCGGCGATGTCGCGCATCGGCATGTCCTCGGCGTTCGGCCCGGTGCCATAGCGACCGTAGGGCTCGATCGGCTTGCGCAGCGAGATCTCGCCGCCCGACGGCGGCATCGCGCGGATGAACCCCTTGTGCAGCGCCGTTCCGACGCGGGCCGGGCAGCGGCACGGGTTCATCGGATTGACGTGCTCGCAGCGCGGCGCGAGGTAGTCGCCGATCTTCTTGCGCGCGCGCGACAGGCGAACCTTGTACGCGCTCTCCGTGATGGCGAGGCTCTTCGCCGCCGACTCGTCGGGGAGCTTGAGAACGTGGCAGACCACGAACGCGGCGCGCTCGCCGGGCGGCAGGCAGTTGATGACCGCGGTCATGCAGCCCTGCTTGAGCTCCCACAGCAGAAAGTCGCGCTGCGGATCGCTGAGCGAGCGGACCACGTCGGTGCGCGTGGCCTCGTTGCGCAGCGTGTCGTCGAGGATGTCGAAGTTGACCTCGGGCTGGCGCGGGAGGCGCTCCTCGAGGAGCTTGTTCGCGAGGCCGAGTAGCCAGGTCTCCCGATCCTCGGTGGGGATCGTGTCGGCCGCGACGGCGGTCGTGAACACGTCCGTCAGATAGCGTTCGGCACGATCGCGATCGAGCGTGAGCCGGAACACGAAGTTGAACAGCCGTCGCCAGTGTGGCTCGACGAGCTTTCCGAGCTGCTCCCTGTCGAGCTTGGCCGCCATTTCCACCCGTGATGGTACACCGAGCCCGGCCCCGCGAAGGCCTGTACGGCGTGGTACCGTTTTCGGATGGGACGGATCGCGTACGTCGGCGTGGCGGTGGCCGCGTGCCTCGCCATGGTCGGGTGCTACACGGTCCCGAAGCCGGATTGCGGGTTCTTCTGTGGCTCGGGCGGCGCGTGCCCCGAGGACTACACGTGCTCGACCGCCGACAACCGCTGCCATCTCGACGGGTCCGGCCCGCAGATGTGCGCCACGCATGATGCGGGGCCGATCGATGCCCTCGATGCCCCCGGAGATGTGGCGATCGACGGCAACGTCGCGCCCACCGTGGTCGGCAAGACGCCGGCCGACAGCGCGAGCGGCGTCAGCGTCGCGACCACCGTGACGGCGACGTTCTCCGAGGAGGTGTTCGGCGTCAACCCCTCCACGTTCACCCTCAAGCAGGGCGCCACTGTCATCGCGGCGTCGGTGACCTACACCCCCGGCCAGCACCTCGCCGTGCTCGATCCCACCGACCAGCTCGCCGCGAACACCACCTACACGGCCACGTTGAGCACCAGCATCGGCGACGTGGACGGCGTCGGCATCCCGGCCACCACGTGGACGTTCACCACCGGTCTCGACATGGTCGGTCCGAGCGTGAGCCTGACGAACCCCGCCTCGGGTGGAACCCTGGTCTCGGTGATCGCGAACGTCACCGCGCAGTTCGACGAGCCCGTGGTCGGGATCACGACCACGACGTTCACGCTGAAGAACGGGGCCGCCGCGATCCCCGGCACCACGAGCTACGCCGCCGCCACGAAGACCGCGAAGTTCACCCCCGATGCCCAGCTCCCCGGGGGCGTGGTCCTGACGGCCACGCTGACCGCCGGGATCACCGATACCGTGGCGAACGCACTCGCGGGCGCACCAATGACGTGGAGCTTCACCACCGACGCCGACGACATCAGCCCGAGTCTTCAGTCGAGCACGCCGACCAGCGGCGCGATCAACGTGTCCACCGGCACCACGATCACCGCGGTGTTCGACGAGCCGGTCACGAACGTGACGCTCACGAGCTTCACGGTCAACGACGGTGCTGCGGTCACGGGCACGCTGACGAACACCATGGGCGGCCGGTCGTGGACGTTCACGCCCACGGCCGCGCTCCCCGCCGGCGTGACGGTCACCGCATCGCTATCGACCGCGATCACCGATGCGGCGGGAAATCCGCTGCTGGCACCGGTCTCGATCACGTTCACGACGCAGTGAGCTTGGGCTTCGTCGGCGGATCGGACTCGACGAGCCCGACCCGACCGGTGCTCTCGCCCCGCGGATCGACGAACGTCGATAGCTCGCGGCTGATGTCGGCGAGCAGATCGGCCTTCTCGCGGTACGGCATGAACGCGCTCTTGAAGCCCGCGATGATGATCTCCTTGATCGTCTGCAGCGACCACCCGTAGTGGCGGTGGCAGAGGTGGAGCTCCTTCGTCACCGTGGTGTTCGACATCAGCCGGTTGTCGGTGTTGATCGTCACGCGCAGGCCGTAGTCGACGTAGAAGTCGACCGGGTGGGTCTCCCAGCTCGTTGCCGCGCGGGTCTGCACGTTCGACGACGGGCACACCTCGAGGGCGATGCGGTGGTCGTTGACGTAGTTGAGGAGGTCGCCGCTCTCGACGAGCCGCGTGCCGTGGCCGATCCGGTGGGCACCGCACTTGTGGATCGCCTGGTGGACCGAGTCGGGCCCGAACGACTCGCCGGCGTGCGCGGTGCAGTTGATGTTGTTGTCGATGACGAGCTGGAACGCCTGTCGATGTAGCTTCGCCGGGTTGTTGACCTCGGAGCCGGCGAGATCGAAGCCGACCACGCCGCGGTTCTTGAACGCGACGCACAGCTCGGCGATGCGCAGGCTCGACTCGGGACCGAGCGAGCGGATCGCGCACAGGATCAGCCCGTAACGGATTCCGAATTCGCGCTTCGCCGTGCGCAGCCCGCGCAGCACCGACTCCACGACCTGCGCCGGACGCAGCCCCTCGCGGATGTGCAGCAGCGGCGAGTACCGGACCTCGAGGTAGCGCACGTTCTCGTTGTGCGCGTCCTCGGCGAGCTCGTAGGCGCTGCGCTCGAGCCCCTCCTCGGTCTGCATCACCGAGAGCGTGATGTCGAACCCGCGCAGGTAGTCATCGAGAGACGTGACGTGGTCACCGGCGAACAGCATGTCGTGCAACCCGGCGCGATCGAACGTGGGCAGCTTGTTGCCCTGCTTCTTGCCGAGCTCGATGACGGTGTCGAGCCGCAGCGAGCCATCGAGGTGGCAGTGCAGATCGGTCTTCGGGAGCCGGTGGATCAGCTCGACGGGAATCTCGGCGGGCGTCGTCATGTCGAACGACTATTGTCGCATGACGTCCCGCCGATGGCCCAGCACGACGGGGGGCGTCGGAAGCCACCGGCCGACCCAGGACGACATCCGCTGCAACGTCGACGGGCGACGGCGCGGAATCACCGTGAACGGCGAGAGGCCGCGTCCCTCGAGGATCGCGTTCGCGGCCTGGAGCCCCGTCACGACGGCCTTCTCCATGTCGTGCACGGCATGCGTGGTCTTGATCCAGCTACCGCACAGGACCAGGTTCGGCACGGCGGTGCGCATGCCGGGCTGGAACTGGCGGTGCCCGACGCCTTGCTTGTCGAACGTGCGGCCGTTGTCCGCGAGCTCGAAGTGAACGATGTGTCCCGCGAGCTCGGGCCACGCGCGCACGAGCTCGCGCTCGACGAGTGACCGCGCGACCGCCGGCGTCGATGCCGCGAGCTCGCTCGATGCGAGGTAGCTGTGCAGCTCGATGACCTCACCGCCGGTGCGCTCGCGAAACCGGATGAACTCGTCCTGGTAGTGGGACAGCAGGAAGTAGGTGTCGAGCACGCTGAACGTACCGGAGAAGATGCCCATCCACGGATCGTCATCGCGCATCGGGCGATCGGTGACGACGCGCATCGTGATGCTTCCGACCGCGTCGAGGTTCGCACCCGCGCGCACCTCGGCCACGTCGGCGAGCGCCGGTAGCAGCCAGCGCTGAAAGCCCGGGATGTCAGTCGCGCCGACGACGTTGTCGCAGGCGAGGCGGACGGGCGTGGTGAGCGTGTCGTCGTGAGAGGCTCTCCCCGCCGTTGGCTCGAGCTCGACGGCGACGATGCGATCGCCCTCGCGCACGACACTGACGGCGGTCGCATTGCGCAGGATCCGACCGCCTCGCGCGCGAAGCGCGGCCGCGAGCGGATCGATCAGCGCCGTCCCCAGATCGGCGCGAAAGCACGACATCTTGTGATCGTCGGGATGCCCGATCATCGTGGTCTCCATCATCGACAGTCCCCACGACGCGCTGATCTCGGTGTGGGGATGGAACGTGCTCGCCTTGCACATGCTCTTCATGACCTGGTCCATCTGCCGAGGCAGGCCGAGCCAGGCGAACATCTCGTGCACCGACAGGCGATCCCATTCCTCGTAGTTCCGACCGTGGCTGAACGCGGACGTCGCGGCGAGCCTCGGCAGCGCGGCCACGAGCCTCGCGCTGTCCCACGCACTCCAGCCCGGCACGCGCATCGCCTTCGCGAGGTGCAGCAAGAAGTGGAGCAAGGTCGGATGCGGGTTGTCGGGATCCACATCGAACGGCACGAGCCGATGGACGGTCTCGCCGTCGTCGACGAGGTAGCGCGTCGTCCTGCACGGCCGAACGCTCTGCGCGTAGATCCCGAGCCGCTTCAGCAGCGCGCGCATGTTCCAGTACTGCGCCCACATGCAGTGCTGC
>JBBRED010000098.1:0-23411 GCA_038203335.1 Haliangiales bacterium
GAGACCTCGAACTACTCGGGGCAGATCGGGAAGAACGTCGCCTCGACGCTGTGCACGGTGGTCGACGACGCCACGATCGTGAACTCTCGCGGCGCCGTGAACGTCGACGACGAGGGCTACGCGGGTCAGCGCAACGTGCTGATCGAGAACGGCATCCTCGTCGGGTACATGCACGACCGGCTGAGCGCGAAGCACTACGGCATCAAGCCCACGGGCAACGGTCGCCGCGAGTCGTTCCGATCGATGCCGCTGCCGCGCATGACGAACACGTCGCTCCTCGGCGGCAAGGACAACCCCGAGGACATCATCAAGAGCGTCAAGAAGGGCATCTACGCGAAGCGGTTCTCGGGTGGGCAGGTCAACATCTCGAACGGGGACTTTCTGTTCTCGCTGACGGAGAGCTACCTGATCGAGGACGGCAAGCTCACGGCGCCGCTCAAGGGCGTGAACCTGATCGGCAACGGACCCGAGGTCCTGCGCCGCGTCGACATGCTCGGCTCGGACTTCGAGCTCTCGGATGGAATCTGGACGTGCGGCAAGGACGGCCAGTCCGTCCCGGTCAACGTCGGCACACCGACGGTGCGCATCGCATCGATCACGGTCGGAGGCACGCAGGCATGAGCGGAGTGCAAGTCACGGAGCAGACGGTCAAGGAGCTGTGCGATCTGGCGCAGCTCGCGGTGGAGCTCGCGAAGAAGGCCGGCGCCGACGACGCCGAGGTCCTGGTGCGCGATGGCAGCGAGCTGACGACGAAGATCCGCCTCGGCGAGCCCGAGCTCGTCCAGGAGGCGGGCTCCCGCGCGCTCGGTCTGCGCGTGCTGAAGGACGGCAAGCGCGCCGTCACGTACACGAGTGATCTGCGGCGCGAGGCGCTCGAGGCGCTGTGCGCGGAGACCGTGACGCTCGCGGACTTCGCCGAGCGCGACGAGTTTTCGGCGCCGCCGGATCCGTCGCTGCTCGCGAAGACGTATCCCGAGCTCGATCTCTACGATCCGAAGGTCGCCGAGGTCGATGCCGCGTGGGCGCTCAAGCAGGCGATCGCCGGCGAGGCCGCGGCACGCAAGTCGGATGCGCGCGTCACGAACTCCGAGGGCGCCACGTGGAGCCGCGTGCTCGGCGCGACGGCGTTCGCGACGAGCGGCGGGTTCGTCGGCGGCTATCGCGGCAGCTACGCCTCGCTGGTCGTCGAGCCGCTGTGCGACGACATGACGGACCCGGGGAATCCGAAGAAGCGCAACGGCTACTGGTGGACCGCGTCGCGGTTCCTCTCGGAGCTCGAGGACGCAGAGGCCGTGGGCATCGAGGCCGCGCGTCGCACCGCCGCGACGATCGGCAGCAAGAAGGTCGAGACGCAGGAGTGCGCGATCGTGTTCGACCCCGAGGTCGCGCGCGGAATCGTCGGCACGATCTTCGGCGTCGCGAACGGCTCGGCGTTCTGGCGCAAGTCGAGCTACCTGGTCGGCAAGGAGGGCGAGCTGATCGCCTCGCCGCTGGTCACCATCGTCGACGACCCGCTGATTCCGCGCGCGCCGGGCTCGAAGCCGTTCGATGGCGACGGGCTCCCGACACGCAAGAACAGCGTGGTCGACAAGGGGATCCTCAGCTCCGTGCTGTGTGATGTGTACAGCGCCCGCAAGCTCGGCCGGCAGTCCACGGGCTCGGCCGGGCGGGGCGTCGGCGGCAACCCGGGTCCGACCACCTCGAACCTCGTGATGCAGGCCGGGACGATGAAGCGCGAGGACCTGATCAAGAGCACCAAGAAGGGGCTCTACGTGACCTCGCTGATGGGCTTTGGCTTCAACCCCGTCACGGGCGACTTCTCCCGTGGTGCCCAGGGGTTCTGGATCGAGAACGGGGAGATCACGTTCCCGGTCAGCGAGATCACCATCGCGGCGAACTTCGACGAGATCCTGAAGCGGATCGACGCGGTCGCGGATGACCTCGAGCTGCGGAGCTCGACAGCTGCTCCGACGTTTCGTGTATCCCACATGACGCTCGCCGGAACGTCGCGCTGAGCCGAGCACCTACATCGGCGTTTCCGTCTTCGATCGTCAGGGGTTCCGCGGCCTTTGCTTGACAGCGATACCCCCCAGTGAAACGCTCGTCTTCGTGCCCGCAGTAGCCACGGCAGGGGGGCTACCCACACGTCTCGGCAAGTACGAGATCATGATGCCACTCGCTGTTGGCGGGATGGCTCGGATCTATATTGCCCGGACGACGGGTATCGGCAGCTTCGAGCGGCACGTCGTCCTGAAGCTGATCACGCCGGAGCGCGAGAACGATCACACCGCGGTCCAGATGTTCCTGGACGAAGCCCGACTCGCGGCGGCGCTCAACCACCAGAACGTCGCGCAGGTGTTCGAGGTCGGCGAAGACGGGGGCATCCACTACCTCGCCATGGAGTACGTGCACGGGCAGGACCTGCGCGCGCTGCTCGCGAAGGCCGGTAGCCAGGGCACGCGCGTTCCGCTCGAGCTCGCACTGACCGCGGTCACCGGCGCGGCCGCTGGTCTCAACCACGCGCACGAGCGTCGCGGTCCCGATGGTGTACCGCTCGGCATCGTCCACCGCGACGTGTCGCCGTCGAACATCATGATCGGCTACGACGGCTCGGTGAAGCTGCTCGACTTCGGCATCGCGAAGGCAACGGCGCGCGCGGTCGAGACGCAGTCCGGAATCATCAAGGGCAAGTTCGCGTACATGGCGCCGGAGCAGTGCCGTGGCCGCGACGTGGATCGGCGCAGCGACGTGTTCTCGCTCGGCATCATCCTCTACGAGATCACCACGCAGCACCGCTGTTTCCGAGCGGACTCCGACTTCGACACGATGCACCGCATCGTCACCGGCGACGTCGTGCGACCGACGCGGCTGATCCAGGGTTACCCGCAAGCGCTCGAGGCGATCGTCATGAAGGCGCTCGCGGTGGATGCGAACCAGCGCTACCAGAGCGCGGGCGCGCTGCTCGAGGCGATCGAGAGCTTCGCGATGGCAGCGCGGATGTCGCTGTCGACCAGCTCGCTCGGTCGCTTCATGCGCGACATGTTCGGCGATGCGCAGGAGCCGTGGCTCAGCCAGGCCGGGCGCGCGAGCCAGCCGGTGATGCCGAAGGAGAGCACGATCTCCAACACGAACGGCACCGGCAGCGAGCAGGCAGTGCGCCCGAGCTCGGGGCTCGCGGCGGATCACCAGTCGGCCGCGCAGCTGCAACAGGCGCGCACGCTGCTCGATCTCCCGCGCGGCGAGGGCAGCGAGGCCGACTCCGAACCGAGTCCAGCCGAGTGGAACGCGAAGTCGTATCCGACGATGCAGCCGGCGTACGCGTCGACCGCGACCATCCCGCCCGAGGGCATCGGCGCGAAGTCCGGCCGCGCCTCGAATCCGCAGCTCCCCGTGCATCAGGCGCTGCCGCTCCCCGCGCCGCGCGACTCGCAGCCAGTGCTCCCCGGCCTGCCGCCGATGGGGCCGGTCACGCCGTCGGCGGGACACCCCGTGCAGACGCCCGTCGGATCGCAGCCGATTCCCGTGCAGCCGGGACCGCCCTCGGGGCAGTTCTCGGTGACGCCGGGTTCGGGCTCGCACTCGGGCCCGATGCACGCGCCGATCGCCAGCACGCGCCATGGCTACGCGCAGGCGCCGGGCACCACGCGCGGCGACGTCCCGTACCCGCGCTACGAAGCGCAGCCTGGCGACGATGACGCGAATCTGCAGCTCAAGCCGAACCGCCGGCCGCTGTTCATCGGGCTCGGCATCGCCGCGGTCGGCTTCATCATCCTGCTCGCCATGACCCTCGGCGGCGGTGGTAAGGACGAGGATCCGAAGGTCGAGCCCACGGTCAACATGGGCATTGGCTCCGACGATGCCGCGCCGGGCGAGACCATGCCGACGAAGACCGTCGACTCGACTCCCGACAGGGTCCCTCCGACGGAGGTCAAGACGCCCGACAAGGCCGTTGCGCCTCCGGCGAACGGCTCGGATGCGGTGGTGACCGTCGACAGCTCGGTGAAGGTGATCGTCAAGTCGGACCCGGTCGGCGCCGACGTCATCCTCGCGGGTAAAGTCATCGGAGTCACGCCGCTGAACATCAAGCGGCCGCGCGGGACCGGGATGTCGATGATCACGGTGCACAAGGCGAAGTTTCTCGACGCGAGCAAGGAGATCGATCTCGGCGAGGACTACGCCGACACGGTGTCGCTCGAGAGGGAAGAGGTCAAAGCGCCCGAGGTGAAGAAGACGCCCGAGGTGAAGAAGACCCCCGAGGTGAAGAAGAAGAACCCCGAGGCGAAGAAGTCGCCCGAGGTGAAGAAGACCCCGACGAACACGACGAACAACACGTCGAAGAACCCGGGCACGACGAACAACGCGACGACGAACACGACGAAGACGCCGACGACCACGGTGCCGGCGAAGCCCGCGTGTCAGCAGCCGTCGCAGTACGACCCGACCGACGCGCGGCCGGTCTGCAAGTGACCTAGATCCGGATCTCGGGCACGTCGCCCGAGATGTGGAGCGGCGCAGCGGTGGCCGCCACCACCTCGTCCGTCGATACGCCCGGCGCGCGCTCGCGCAACACCAGGCCGCTCGGTGTGACCTCGATGACCGCGAGGTCGGTGACGATCATCTGAACGCAGCGCACGCCGGTCAGCGGCAGCGAGCATTCCGGAAGCACCTTCGAGGCGCCGTCCTTGCTCCGATGATCCATCATCACGATGACGCGACGGCTGCCGGCGACGAGGTCCATCGCGCCGCCCATGCCCTTGATCATCTTGCCGGGGATCATCCAGTTCGCGAGGTCGCCGTTCGCGGAGACCTCCATCGCGCCGAGGACGCTGACGTCGACCTTGCCGCCGCGGATCATCGCGAACGACTGCGCCGAGTCGAAGAACGCCGAGCCGGCGATGGTGGTCACCGTCTGCTTGCCGGCGTTGATGAGGTCCGGATCCTCGTCGCCCTCGTAGGGAAACGGGCCGATACCGAGCAGGCCGTTCTCGCTCTGCAGCACCACGTCCATCCCCGGCGGGATGAAGTTCGCGACGAGCGTCGGCATGCCGATGCCGAGGTTGACGTAGAAGCCGTCCTTCAGCTCCGCGGCGACGCGGCGGGCCATCTGGTCTCGATCGAGTGCCATGGTCAGCTCCTCTTCCGCGTGGTGCGCTGTTCGATCGGCTTCTCGTAGTTCGTGCCCAGGAAGATCCGGTGCACGTAGATCGACGGCAGGTGGACCTGATCGGGCTCGATCGATCCGACCTCGACGAGCTCCTCGACCTCGACGATCGTGATCTTGCCGGCCTGCGCGCACAGCGGGTTGAAGTTGCGAGACGTCTTCCGGAACACGAGGTTGCCCCAGCGGTCGCCCTTCCACGCCTTCACGATCGCAAAGTCGCCGCGGATCGCGTGCTCGAGCACGCACTGCTTGCCACCGATCTCGCGGGTCTCCTTGCCCTCGGCCACCTTGGTGCCGTAGCCGGTCGGCGTGTAGAAGCCCTCGATGCCCGCGCCGCCGGCGCGCAGCCGCTCGGCGAGCGTCCCCTGGGGACACAACTCGACCTCGAGCTCGCCGGAGAGGAACAGCTTCTCGAACACCTTGTTCTCGCCGACGTACGAGCTGACCATCTTCTTGACCTGGCCCTGCGCGAGCAGGACGCCGAGGCCCTTGTCGGTGGTGCCGCAGTTGTTGGAGACGATGGTCAGGTTCTTGACCAGCTTCCGCGCGAGCTCGGCGATGCAATTCTCCGGGTTTCCGGACAGGCCGAAGCCTCCGGCCAGGATGGTCGCATCGTCGGCCACGTCGTGCAGGGCAGCCTGCGCGTCGGGGTAGACCTTGTTCATCGATGTATGCTTACCGCCGGAAGCGATGGCGATCATCACGTTGACCACGGATTTCGGCACGCGCGACGGATACGTCGGCGCGGTCAAGGGCGTGCTCGCGCGCCGCGCCCACGAGCCGGTCCTGATCGACATCGCCCATGACATCCCGGCTGGCGACGTCGCGCACGCGGCCTGGGTGCTGGGCACCTCGGCCAACGAGTTCCCGTACGGGACGATCCACATCGTCGTCGTCGATCCGGGCGTCGGCGGCACGCGCCGCGGCGTGATCGTGAGCGCGGCGGGCCAGTGGTACGTCGGGCCCGACAACGGCGTGTTCGCGTATGTCGCGGACCGCCGCTCGAACGCCTGGGTGATCGAGTCGCCGCATCTGCTCTCGAGCGCGAGCCGTACGTTCCACGGCCGCGACGTGTTCGCGCCGATCGCCGCATCGCTGTCGCGCGGCGAGGATCCCGCGACCTGGGGCGCGACGACGCAGGTCGCCGGCGACCTGCCGTGGGGGCCGCGGCCCGAGCGCGAGGGCAGGGTGGTCCATGTCGACCGGTTCGGGAACCTCATCACCGATCTGCCGCGCAACGAGGCCGGTGGGGCGGTGACGGTTGCCGGTCGCACGCTCTCGCTCGTCAACACCTACGAGGACGTGGCCAGCGGCGAGCTGCTCGCGTACATCGGATCGGCCAAGACGGTGGAGATCGCCGTGAGAGACGGCCGCGCGGATCGCGTGCTCGAGGTGCCGCGCGGTACACCTGTTCACCCCGGCACCCCGGCGGGACCCTACCGATGATCCTCGAGCTCGAAATCAACTCACTCGCCGCCGGCGGCGACGGCGTGGGCCGGGACGACACCGGCCGCGTCACGTTCGTCCCTCGCACGGCGCCCGGCGATCGCGTGCGCGTGCGCGTCATCAAGCAGACGAAGACGTTCGCGAAGGCCGAGCTGGTCGAGGTGCTGACCGCGTCGCCGTCGCGCGTCGAGCCGCCGTGCCCGCACTTCAGCGAGGGATGCGGAGGCTGCGACTGGATGCACGTATCGCGCGCCGAGCAGCTCGCGGCGAAGCAGGCGATCGTGACCGGCGCGCTGCGCAAGCTCGAGGGCCTCACGGTTCACCCGATCGCCGATCCGTCGCCGCCGCTCGGCTGGCGTCGACGCGCGCGGTTCCACGTCGGTGGTGACACCGTTGGCCTCTACCGGCTCGGCTCGCACAGCATCGTGCCGATCCCGAGCTGTCCGCAGCTCGAGCCGCGCCTCGATGCGGCCTACCAGAAGACCGTTGGCCTGACCCCGCCTTCGGGCGAGCTGGCGCTGCTCGTCGGCCACACGGGCGACATCGCGCTCGCGACCACGCGCCCGTGGCGCCTCGCGCTCGGCCTCGTCGAGTCCGACTGGCTGAGCGGCGTGGTCAGCGCGGGCGTCTCCGTGGGCGAGCCCGTGATCGAGGTCGAGCCCGGTCTGTGGGGCACCCCGTGGGACTTCGCGCAGGCGAACACCGCCGGCAACGCCGAGCTGATCGCGCGCACGCGCCAGGCCGTGGGCCCCGGCACCGGCCGCCTGCTCGAGCTCTACGCCGGCGCGGGCAACCTGACCCGCGGCCTCATCGCCGATGGCTGGTCGGTGATGGCGACCGACGCGGTCCTGCCTCCGAAACCGCCCACGCCCGACTACGAGACCGGCGAGGTCAGCGAGGTCCTCGAGAAGCTCGGTGGGACCTTCGACGCGATCGTCCTCGATCCTCCGCGCGCCGGCGCCGCCGCTGCCATCGCGGGCATCCTCCGCTTCAGCCCTCGGGTCATCGTCTACGTCTCCTGCGATCCGGCCACGCTCGCCCGCGACGCGACGAAGCTGATCGAAGCCGGCTATCGCGCCACCGACGCCTGGCCGGTGGATCTCATGCCCCAGACCTCGCACGTCGAGGTCGTCCTCCGCCTCGAGCGCGGCTAGCGCGCGGCGAGCGCGACGATTCCGTCGACGACCTGCTCGAGCATCACGCGCTCGCCGAGCTCGCGGCCGAGCGCCTTCATCTGCGGCCCGGTCCACGGCACGCCGCCGGCGCCGTAGGCATCGGGGCGCGCGGTCAGTGTGATATCGCCCTTGAGCGCGCGATCGACCGTGGCGAGCCGCTGCGTGGCGACAGCGAGCGCCTCGGCGGTGAAGCTGCGCGACTGCGCGACCAGCTTGTCGACGATGAACGGCGGCACGCCGATCGCCTGGCCCCACTGCGGGCGCGGCACGTTCGTGGAGCGCAGGTGGTGGAGGATCGAGAGCTGGCGGATGTGGCGCGCGAGCATGACGACCACGCCGACCGCGCTCTCTCGCTGATCGCACAACGACGACACCGCGGCCATCGCGCGCGGGCGATCCGCGGCGCCGATCGCATCGGTGAGCTCGAACACGGAGCGCTCGCGGGTGTCGGCGATCAGATCGTCGACGTCATCGGAGCTGACCGGGCGGTCGCCCGCGTAAAGCCCGAGCTGCTCGACCGAGAGCGCGAGGCGCGACAGGTCGTTGCCGACGGCATCGATCAGCCGGTTGATCGCCTGCGGCTCGATCCGCACGTTCCTCGCGGCGGCCTCGGCGCGCACCCAGGGTGCGACCTGGCGCGGGGCGTCGAGCACGTGGAGGAAGCCCTTCTTCGAGAGTTGCCCCCACAGCTTGAGGCGCTTGTCGATCTTGCTGACCAGGCCGACGATCACGGTCGACGGGTTCGGCTTCGCGACGTACGCGAGCATCGCCTCGGCATCATCGGCCGGGAGCAGCGTGAGGTCGCGTACGAACACCATGCGCCGAGCCGCCATCATCGGCAGCGTCTGCGCGAGCGCGACGATGCGGTTCGCCGACGGCTTGCCCTCGACGACGTCGTAGTTGAAGCCACGCGCGGCCGGCGGCACGGTGGCATCGCGGATCGCGGTGATCGCCCGCTCGAGCAGGATCGGGTGCTCGGAGTGCAGGACGTAGATCGGATCGAGGCGTCCAGCCTTCACGTCGGCGAGTAGCTCGTCCACGGGGGGAACCTACCATCACGGGATGATAGTGTCGGCCGGTGCGGCTCTCACGACGATCGTTCCTCGGGGGCACGGCGCTCGCCGCGCTCGCCGCCCCTCGCCTCGGCATGGCCCGCGGGCTCCTCACCGATCCCGGCATCGACGATGTCGTGAAGCGGGCCCTCGGCGCGGCCACGAAGGCGGGAGCGACCTACGCCGACGTTCGCCTCGTGCGGAGGCGGCGCGAGGAGCTGTCGACCCGCGAGGACCGGATCGAGGACGTCGGCTCGAGCGAGGAGTACGGCATCGGCGTGCGCGTGATCGCGAACGGCGCATGGGGCTTCGCGGCCTCGCCGGCGGTCACCGTGGCCGAAGCCGAGCGGGTCGCGAAGCAGGCCGTCAGCGTGGCGCAGGCGAACGCCGCGCTGCTCGCGAAGCCCGTGACGCTCGCGCGGGTCCCCGCGAACGTGGACGTCTGGCAGACGCCGCTCGTGAAGGATCCGTTCAAGATCCCGCTCGAGGACAAGGCCGAGCTGCTGCTCGCGATCAACGCGGCGGCGATGAAGGTCCCCGGCGTGAAGTTCGTGACGTCGTCGTATACGGGCGTGAGCGAGTGGAAGCTGTTCGCCTCGACCGAGGGCGCGTACCTCGAGCAGGAGATCACGCGCGTCGATCCGGGGTACCGGGTGACCGCGGTCGACGACAAGCGCGGCGAGTACGAGTCGCGCGAGCACGACCTGCCGCCGCGCCAGGCCGGCTGGGAGTACATCGAGCAGTCGTCGCTCCTCGCGGACGCAAAGCGGATCGGCGAGGAGGCCGTGGAGAAGCTGAAGGCGCCGTCGGTGACACCCGGCAAGCGCGACCTGATCCTCGCTCCCTCGAACATGTGGCTGACCATCCACGAATCGATCGGTCACTCGACCGAGCTCGATCGCGCGATGGGCTACGAGGCGAACTTCGCGGGCACCTCGTTCGCAACGCCCGACAAGCTCGGCAAGCTGAAGATCGGCGCGTCGCACCTCACGTTCTACGCCGACAAGACCACGCCCGGCGGCCTCGCCACGTGCGGCTACGACGACGACGGCGTGGCGACGCAGAAGTGGAACCTCGTCGAGAACGGCATGTTCGTGGGCTACCAGACCACGCGCGAGCAGGCCGGCTGGATCGGCGAGAAGGCCTCGCGCGGCACCTGCTACGGCGACAGCTACGGCTCGTTTCCGTTCCAGCGCATGCCGAACGTGTCGCTCGCGCCGGCGCCGAAGGAGCGCTCGATCGACGAGCTGGTCGCCGCCACCGATGATGGGGTGCTCGTGGTCGGCCGCGGATCCTGGTCGATCGATCACCAGCGGTTGAACTTCCAGTTCGGCGGGCAGCTGTTCTGGGAGATCAAGAAGGGACGCCGCACGCGCATGGTGCGCGATGTCGCCTACCAGGCGAACACCATCGAGTTCTGGAACGCGTGCGATCAGATCGGCGGCCCTCGCTCGTGGGAGCTGCACGGCAGCCTGAGCGACGGGAAAGGCGAGCCGATGCAGATCAACTCGGTGAGCCACGGCTGCCCTCCGGCGCGGTTCAAGAAGCAGAACATCCTCAACACGAATCGCCGGGGTGCGAAGTGATGACCGAAGCACAAGCGCAGCGGCTCCTCGAGCGCGTGATGGTGCTCGCGGGCAACGCGAAGGGCACGGAGGCGATCGCGTCGTTGTTCCATTCGAAGAGCGGCAACTCGCGGTTCGCCGTCAACGAGATCACGACGTCGGGCGAGATCGAGTCGCTGTCGCTCTCGGTGATGATCCAGGTCGGCAATCGCTCGGCCACGGCGACCACGAATCAACTCGACGACCGCTCGATCGACAGCGTGGTCGGCCGCGCGCAGCGGATGGCGCGGCTCGCGCCGGAGAACCCCGAGGCGATGCCCGTGCTCGGCAAGCAGAAGTACCAGGCGGTGGCGAAGGCCAGCGATCCGGCGACCGCGAGCTTCACGCCCGCGTCGCGTGCGAAGGCCGTGGACACGATGCTGGCCGCCGCGAAGAGCGCGAAGGTCTCGATCGCCGGGTTCTACGAGAACAGCCTCTACCTGCGCGCGATGGCCACCTCGGGCGGGCTCTCGGCGGCGCACGTGTGGACGCAGGCGAGCTTGTCGTGCACGGCACGCACCACCGACGGCACGGGCTCCGGCTGGGCAGGCGCACAGTCGAACAAGGTCTCTGACCTCGATGTGCCGCTGCTCGCGAAGACGGCGGTCGACAAGGCCGTAGCGTCGGCGAAGCCGCGCCGCCTCGAGCCGGGCAAGTACACGGTGGTGCTGGAGCCGGCTGCGGTGGCGGGCATGGTCGGCGAGATGACCGGCGCGTTCGGCGCACGGCGCGCCGACGAGGGCCGCTCGTTCTTCACGAAGGCGGGCGGCGGAACCAAGCTCGGCGAGAAGCTGTTCCCCGACATCGTCACGCTGCGGAGCGATCCGTACGACCCCGCGCTCGCCGGCACTCCATTCGATGGCGATGGGCTGCCGCTCGCGGCGACGACGTGGATCGACCGCGGCACGGTGAAGGCGCTGCGCTACGACCGGTACTGGGCGAAGAAGCAGGGCACGAAGCCAACGGGATCCCCGAACAGCTGGATCCTCGAGGGCGGCAAGGCCACCCGCGACGAGCTGATCAAGGGCGTGAAGCGCGGCGTGCTGATCACGCGGTTCTGGTACATCCGCGAGCTCGATCCGCAGACGATTCTGCTCACCGGCCTCACGCGCGACGGCACGTTCCTGATCGAGAACGGCGCGATCACCGCTCCGGTGAACAACTTCCGGTTCAACGAATCGCCGGTGCAGCTGCTCGCGCGCTGCGACGCACTGACCTCGGGTGTGCTGGTCGATGGCTGGCGCGTGCCGGCGCTGCGCACCCACGAGTTCAACCTCGCGTCGGTGTCGGAGGCCGTGTGACCTCGGTGGTGATCACCGCTGATGCGGCGATCACCGATCGCGCTCGCGGTGCGACCAGCGTGCTCTCGGTCGATGGCGTGGTCGTGCTCGTCGGCGATCCGGCGACCGTGCTCGCGGATCCGCGCGCCGTCGGTGCGAAGCGGATCGACTGGAGCCGTCGCGCGATGGTGCCGGGCACGGTCAACACGCACAACCACAGCTTCCAGTCGCTGCTTCGCGGCATCGGCGATGACCTGCCGTTCCTCGAGTGGCGCGATCAGGCGCTGTACAAGTACTCGCCGCGGCTCACCGCCGAGGACATGGGCACGGCCGCGCTGTTCGCGTTCGGCGAGATGCTGCTTCACGGCGTGACCACGGTCTGCGACTTCTACTATCTGAACGCGCAGGGCAACGACAACGCATCGGCGACGATCGAGGCCGCGCGACGCCTCGGCATCCGCATCGTGCTCGCGCGCTGCTTCTACGACTGGGATGGCGCGCCCGCCGCGTATCGCGAGACCATCCCGCAGGCGGTCGCGAACTTCGAGGCGCTGGCGGCGCGCTACCAGGACCGCGAGCGGTTCCTGACCACCGTGCAGCCCGCGCCGCACAGCCAGCACGGCGCGACCCCGGCGATGATCGAGGCGGGCGCCGGCTGCGCACGCGATGCGGGCGTGCCGTGGCACATCCACCTCGCCGAGGAGCAGTACCAGGTCGAGCAGTCGCTGCAGCGGTTCGGTCTGCGCCCGCTGCACGCGGTGGCCACGCTGCCGGTCGACATGTCGCAGATGATCGCGGTGCACGGCTGCTGGTTCGACGACTCGGAGCGCGCGCTGCTCGCCGAGCGCGGCGGGTCCCTCGCGTACTGCCCGGGCTCGAACATGTTCCTCGGCGACGGCGTGACCGACCTGGTCGACCTCGTGGCGCGCGGGGTCAAGGTCGGCCTCGGCACCGATGGCGGCTGCTCGAACAACCGCGTCAGCGTGTTCGACGAGATGCGGATGGCCGCGCTCCTCCAGAAGGTCCACCGCGTCAACGGCCAGGCCATCGACGCCGAGACCTGCTTTCGGCTCGGGACCCGGACCGCCGGGGAGACCCTGCGACTCCCCGTCGGGCAGATCGCTCCCGGCTTCCGCTGTGACCTCGTGGCCCTCGACCTCGACGATCCGTCCCTGTGGCCCGCCCAGGCCCTGGAAAAGAATGTCGTCTACGCGCTGTCGCCTCGCGCCATCACCGACGTCGTGGTAGATGGTCAAGAAGTCGTCGCGAACCGCCGACTTAGCCATGTCCCCCTCGACGAAGTCCAAGTCCGGGTCGCCGACCTCACCAGAGAGTGGCGACGGCACTAAGGACGACGTCACGGTGCCGACCCCGCCCCCGCCCGCGCTTCGCGGAGGAGGCATCGGTGACCTCGTCGGCGGCATGATCGACCTCGCCAAGTCCAGCAAGGGTCGCGAGCCCGAGAAGGACGAGCCGCGGCGCGAGGGTCCGATCGAGATCGAGCTCGAGACGTCGCGGCAGCGCGCCGCGAGCATGACGGCGTTCGGTCTGATCATCGGATCTCTGCTGATCTGGAAGCTCGGGACGGTCGGCGTGTGGGTCGGCATCGTGCTGATCGTCGTCGGCGCGTTCCGCGCGTGGGAGCTGATCCAGACGTTCCTGCACGCACCCGGGACCATCAAGGTCACCGACACCGAGGTCTCGCTGCCGCGCGGCCTCAACATGAGCAAGCCGGTGACGGTCCATCCGACCGACGTCACGGCGGTGTACTTCCTTCGCCGCTCGGTGCCGTGGAATCGCTCGGCGCCGGTCCTCGTCGTCGAGGTCGGCGCGCGCGCGCTGGCATATCCGCGCGACTGGTTCGCCTCCGAGGCGGACCAGCGGCACGTGGTGCACGCGTTGATGCGCGGGCTGCCGGGCGGCGGAGCGAAGGCAATTCCCGTCGACGACGGTTCGCCGCCGCGCGCCAAGGTCACGATCGGAGACGAGGGCAAGTCGGCATGGGGCCAGATGGCCGGCGGCGTCGTGCTGCTCGGCATCGGCATCGTCGGCACCGTGCTCAGCCGATCGTCGGCCAACCCCGGCGCGTCGTACGCGATCTACGTCGGGCCGATGGTCGCCGGTGTGATCCTGCTGTGGCGCGGATTCGCTCGGTGGTAGCAGCGCTCCTCGCGTTGCTCGTCGTCGCGCTTCCCAACACCAAGGCCACCATCGCCATCGATGATGGGTGGAAGCCTGTTCCCGCGCAGGGGATCGTGGCGGCGTATCGAGGGCCGAGGGGCGAGATCCTGGCGGTCACGAGGGCGCAGGTTCCGAACGCGGATGCGTGGAGGGAGAAGACCCGCGCGGCCTATCTCGACGCGGTCGAACGCGGTGCGATCGCGGCGATCAAGGGCGCGAAGCGGATCGCGCACAAGGTCGGTGAGGCGAATGGAGTGCCGGTGCTCGACCTGGAGGTCCGGCGAGACGACGGCGCGACCATCGTGCTCCGCTACGTGCTGTTCCGGACCTATGCGCTCGGCCTCGCGATCGAGGTGCCGAACGGCAGGTCCGCTTCTGAAGCCCGCACGATCGCCGCGAGCTTCACGCCACCGGCAACCGCACCGTGAACGTGGCACCGCGGCCGTTGCCGCCGCCATCGACGGAGATCGTGCCGCGCGCGGCGTCGACGAGGTTGCGCACGAGCGCGAGCCCGATGCCCAGCCCGGCCTGAGCACGGGTCTTGGACCGATCGGCCTGGGCAAAGGGCTCGAACATGCGCTCCACGAAGGAGGGCGGGATGCCGTGGCCCGAGTCGCGAACCATCAGCTCGACGCTTCCCGCCGCGTTGACGAGCGAGACCCAGATCCGACCGCCGACCGGCGTGAACTTGATCGCGTTGGACATCAGATTTCGCGCGATCCGGTGGAGGCGCCGTGCGTCGCCGGGCACCTGCGGACCGGCGCCGAGACTGGCCTCGAGCGTGATGTCCTTCGCGTTCGCGGCGCCGCGCGAGGCGTCCACCGTGTCGGCCAGGATCTTCGCCGGATCGATCGGCTCGATCGTCGAGTGCAGCTCGGCGTGAGAGCGGAGCTGCGCGAGATCGAGCAGGTCATCGACGAGCTGTGCCTCCGCGTGGGCGCTCTCCTCGATCGTATCGAGGCCCTCGGCGTGGCGCGGATCGTCCGGGGGGAGAGTGCGCAGCACCTGCGCCCACAACAGGATCGCGCTGACCGGCGAGCGCAGCTCGTGCGAGACGGCGTCGAGGAACGCGTCGCGCTCCTGCTGGGCCAGCCGATGCGCCGTGACGTCCTCGATCCCGACCAGGACGCGCGGTTGCCGGTCGGGCGCGAGGATCCGGTGTCCCGCGACGAGCAACGCGCGCGCGCCTCCGTCGACGTTCGCCAGCGTGACCTCGAGGCCGGAGAACGCGACGCCGTCCGTGGCGGCGTGGGCGAGCGATGCCGCCAGGCTCGATGCCTGCCAGGTCCCGATGCCGAGCATCGGCTGACCGGTCGGATCCGCGGCGACGAGCGTGCGGAACGCGGCATTGGTGGACTCGACGACCAGGTGCTCGTCGAGCACGGCGACAGGTGAGGTCACGGCGTCGACGATCGTGCGGGCCAGATCGCGAGCGGTGCGGAGCACGGTGATATCGACGAACGTGATCACGGCGCCGCTGACGTTCTGTCCTGCCGTGCGGTAGGGGGAGATCTTCATCCGGTACCAGGTGCCGTCGACGTGAGGGATCTCGGCCTCCGCCATCTCGAGCGTGTCGATGACGGCGGCGATCGTCGCGTCGAGCTCGGGAATCTGGACCTTCGTCTGAAGATCGGAGATCGGGCGACCGAGATCGGAGGGCAGCATGCCGATCAGATGCCGTGCGTGCGGCGTGAACCGCCGGATCCGGCGCTGCGCGTCGACGATGATGATCGCGAGGTCCACGCTCGCGAGGACGTTCACGAGATCGTCGTTGGCCTGCCGCAGCTCCTCGTTGCCGCGCTGGAGCTGCTCGTTGACGGTCTCGAGCTCCTCGTTCGTCGACTGCAGCTCTTCCTTGGCTGTCTGCAGCTCCTCGTTGCTCGAATGGAGCTCCTCGTTCGTGGACTGCAGCTCCTCGTTCGCGACCTCCAGGTCCTCACTCGTCGCGAGGTGCTGCGCCACGATCGACTGGAGATACTCCTTCGTCGCCGTCAACTCCTGCCGCAGGCGCGCGGTCTCGGCGCGTTCGCTGGGTCGCTTGCGCCCGCGAACCGGTTTCGCGGCGAGCGTCCGCGCGTCCTCGAACATCACCAGGAAGTAGCGCCGGGCCTGCGCGGCGCCGCGCAGCGGGACCACCTCGAGATTGACGAGACGCGCGGTCTTGCCGTCGGTGACCTCGACGTTCTCCTTGCGGATCGGGCCGCCGCTCTTCTGCGCTCGCTGCAGTGCCAATCGCAGGTCCGCCCCGAGCCCGTCGCGCGCCATCTTGACGATGCTGAGCTGCGGTTGACCCGCCGGCGGCTCGAGGTAGGGGCCCGTGCGCCCGCGGAACTGGACGACGTCGAAGTTCTCGTCGACGAGCACGCACGCCGGCGCGTAGCGGAGGAGCAGGATGTGGTCGACGTCGCGCTGGACATCGAGCGTGGTGCGCGTGGCCTCGGTGCCGCGTGCGACCGTACGCGTCAACTGCTTGCCGGTCTGAAACGAGACCGCGGCGCGCCCGGTCTCCCGCGCGAACAGCGGGGCATCCGGCTCGAGACGTGCGAACAGGTGGTCGAATCCGGTGATCGACTCCGCGCGGCCGAGGATCAGGTAGCCGGGCTGATCGAGCGCGTAGTGGAACATCGGGATCACGCGCTGCTGGAGCGCGGGCCCGAGGTAGATGAGGACGTTTCGGCAGCTCACGAGATCGAGCTTCGAGAACGGCGGATCTGCGATCAGATCATGGCGCACGAACACGCAGCGTTCGCGCACGCTCGGCTTGATCCGGAACCCGGCGCCGTCGGCGGTGAAGAACCGCGCGAGCCGCTCGGGGCCGACCTGCGCGGTGATGGAAGCGGGATAGCGTCCGGCACGGGCGACCTCGATCGCGCGTTCGCTGAGATCCGTGCCGAATAGCTGCACCGGCGTTCGATCGCCGACCAGCTCGAGGACCAGCATCGCGAGCGAGTACACCTCCTCGCCGGTGGCACATCCCGGGACCCAGACGCGGATCGGCGCATCCGCGGCCTTGCTGTGGATCATCTCCGGCAGCACGCGGGTGACGAGGCGATCGAGTGTCGGCCGATCCCGGAAGAACTCCGTGACATGGATCAGCAGATCCTCGTAGAGCTCGGTCCCTTCGCTCGGGTTCGCTTCGAGATACGTGGCGTAGTCCTCGAGTGACCCGAGGCGGAGCTTGACCAGCCTGCGCGCGAGCCGGCGCTCGATCGTCGATCGCTTGTAGCTCGTGAAGTCGATGCCCGACGTGGCGCGCAACAGCTGCAGCACGACCTCGAGCGGCGACGGTTGCTTGCGCGACGCGGCCCGCGGACCGACCAGCCGGGCGATCTCGCCGAGCTCGGTGGCGATCTGCGGTGGCGACAGCACGGCCTCGACGACGCCGGCGGCGATCGCGCTGCGGGGCATCTCGTCGAACTGGGCGGTGGCGGGATCCTGGGCGAACGTCAGGCCGCCGGCATCGTGCACGG
Organism: Haliangiales bacterium; assembly: GCA_038203335.1. Classification (GTDB taxonomy): domain Bacteria; phylum Myxococcota_A; class Polyangia; order Haliangiales; family Haliangiaceae; genus JABFXX01. The sequence continues at coordinate 17,370 of JBBRED010000098.1, forward strand.
CGCGCAGGCCCTCGGTGCCGTCGTGTCCCGTTCCCGACAGGACCACCCCGATCGCCGCGTCGCCGAGCGTCTGCGCGAGCGAGGCGAGGAGGGCGTCGATCGGCAGATGCGGTCGCGTGCCCCTGGGCGCTGCCTTGAGGACGAGTGCGCCTCGGGCAAGCCGGGCGGTGACACCGGGCGGGACGATGTGGACGTGATCGCTGCGTACGCGATCGCCGGAGGCGATATCGATCACCGGGATCGAGGAGGTCTTCGCGAGGATCGCCGTCAGCTGTCCGCGCTGCGTGGGCGGCAAGTGCTGCAGCACCACGAACGCGAGGCCGCTATCGCGGGGGAGCTGGGTGACGAGCTGCGCGAGGGCATCGAGCCCGCCGGCGGATGCGCCGATCCCGACCACTCGCTGCGGCGCCTTCGCCGCCCGCGGCGCGGTCTTCATTCCCGACGCTACCACGTGTCATGCACGCGGTAGCTCGAACGCGAACCGCGCGCCGGCCCCGACCTCGCTCGTGACCCCGATCGTTCCGCCATGGGCGCTGATGATCTGCCGGCATACGTACAGACCGAGACCGTACCCGTCGTGCGCCTTGCCGCCGTCGGCGCGGCGGTACTTGTCGAACACGTGCTCGAGATCGGCCTCGGGGATGCCCGGCCCCGCATCCGTCACGGACACCACCACCCGCGCTGCCTCGACGTCGAGACGGACCACGACTCCGGAGGCGAGCGGCGCATAGCGTAGGGCGTTCTGGAGCATGTTCGCGATCACGCGTTCGATGCGCAGCGCGTCGACGTCGAGCGTGACCGGCTCGGGCGTGAGCACGAACGCGCGCTCGCGATCGTGCGTCGAGATCACGCGCTCGACGACGTTGTTCACGAGCGCCCGCATCTCCGTCGGCCCGCGACGCAGCTGGAGGCCGGTGCTCTCGACGGCGCACAGATCGAGCAGCTCGCGGACCATCCGATCGAGGAACTCGACGTTGCGGCTGATCCGATCGAGCGAGCGCTTGGTCTCCGGGCTCGCCGTGTCACCGAGCTTGCTCTCGAGGATGGAGGTCTCGAGCGAGATCGTTCCGAGTGGATTCGCCAGGTCGTGGACGATCTGCGCGACGTCGTCGCGTCGCAGCCCGGCGGCGTTCGAGATCCATCCCGCGGCCTCCCCGATCTCGGCCGCCGAGACCGGGGTCGTTCCGATCGCGAGAGCCGGCGACCCGGCCCGTGCCTCGGGCGGGCGCCAGGAATCCACCCCCTCGGTACGCAGATCATCTGGCTTCATCGAATCCCCGTCCCCAGGGTGTGCAGATCGGCCGGGAACCGCCATGCGTGAAACTGCGTAATCTGGTCACCGCATCGCGGATCGTCGCGCTGCGACCAGCTCGTAGACGCTCGCCACCAGTCGCTCGACGTCGATCGGCTTGGGCAGGTGAAGGTTGAAGCCGGCGCCGAGGGCGCGATGTCCATCCGACGCGGACGCATGCGCCGTGAGCGCGATCGCCGGGACCGTTCCTCCGGGAGCGGCGGCGGTACGAAGTTGTCGTACGAAGCTGTAACCATCCTCGCCCGGCATCGCGATGTCGCACAGCACGGCATCGGGCGTGTTCGCCTCGATCTGGGCGCGGGCGGCGGTCGCGGAGCCTGCGGTGTCGACGGCGGCGCCGGCGCGCGCCAGGAGGATCACGAGCGCGTCGCGGACTCGCCAGTCGTCGTCGACGATCAGCACGCGGATGCCGTCGAGAACCGGCGCCGCCAGGGCGCTCCCAGGTGCGGGCGAGGGGACGCGGTGGCTCGCGGCGGGAATGCTCAGCGTGAACGTGGCGCCGTGCCCGTGGCCGCGGCTGGCCGCGGTGAGGGTGCCGTGGTGCAGCATGACCAGCTGATGCGCGATCGAAAGACCGAGGCCGAGGCCGGCGTGAGACCGGGTCAGCGCATCGTCGGTCTGACTGAACGGCTGGAACAAGCGCGCCATGAACTCGGGCGCGATGCCGCGGCCGTGATCCATCACGTCGAGGATCACCATCCGACGATTCCGGCGCACCGTGACATCGATGGCTGAGCCCGCATCGGAGAACTTCACCGCGTTCGACAGCAGATTGTCGACGATCTGACGGATCCGGTGAGCGTCGCCGTCGACCTTGCCGACTGTGTCGTCGATGTGAACCACGATCTCGACATGCTCGCGGGCCGCGCTCGCTCGGACATCGGCGACCGCGGCGCGCACGATCCCCGCGAGCGAGACCGGCCGAAGATCCACGAACAGCTTGCCGCTGATCGCTCGTGCGACGTCGAGCAGATCCGCGACGAGCCGCGACTGCGCCTGCGCGCTCTCGTCGATCGCCGCCACGGCCTGCGTTCGGAGCGCGGCGCTGCTCGACGCGTCGCGGAGCACGCGGATCCACAGCGACATCGTGGTCAGCGGCGCGCGCAGCTCGTGCGAGACCGACGCCAGGAACTGATCCTTGAGCCGGTTCGCCTGCTCGGCATCGTCGCGCGCGGCTCGCTCGAGCTCGACGAGCTCGGCGCGCTCCGTCTCGGCCTGACGGACCACGTGGATGTTCGTCGCGACGCCGTACCAGCGATCGAGGGCCGGAGACATCGAGAACTGGACGCGGTGCCAGCCGTACTCGCCGTTCGCGCTCCGGATGCGCGCCTCGATCGTGCTCGAGATCCGGTTGCGCACCGCTTCGCTGAACGCCCGCATGGTGCGGTCGAGATCGTCGCCGTGGAGCGAGGTCTGCCAGGGCCCGGTTCCGCCCCCGGTCGCGCTCGACCAGCGTGCGTTGTGGTAGTCGGTCATGGCGTCGAGTGGACCGCTCCACACGAGGGCCTCGGGTTCAGCGCCGAGTCGCCGCGCGATCGTGGCGTCGGTGATGTCGGCGCAGACCGCGATCACTCCCTCGACGTCGCCGAGATCGCCGTGAAGCGGCTGGAGGGCCACTCGACAATGAACCTCGCGCCCGCCGAGCAGGACGAACGTGCGCTCCGCGATGCGAGCCGAGGTTCCGCTCTCGAGCACGGCGGAGAGATCGGCAGGGCCGAGGTGCGCCGCGCCGAGAAGTCGCGTCCATGCATCGCTGGCGATCGCCGGCCGATGGGTCGGGCCCTCGTAGACCGCCATGGGGAGCGCGAACCGGTGCATCAGCTCGGAGGCCGTCCGGCGGCGGCGCTTCGCTTCGTCCACGCTGGATGTCGCGAGCGGGGAGCGCGCCTGAACGTAGAGGGTGTGCACGATCTCGCCGGCGGTGTCGAGATCGCCGTCGGTCACGCCGTCAGCGCCCCGTGACGCACCGATAGCCGGACCATCTCGAGGAGCGAGCGCGCCGAGAGCTTCTTCATGATCCGCTGGCGGTGGGTCTCGACGGTGCGTCGCGAGATGAACAGGTTCAGACCGATATTGTCGTTCGTATGTCCGCGGATCAGCAGCTCGAACACCTCGCGTTCGCGGCGCGTGAGGCGCTCGAGTGGGCGCGACGGCGTCGCCACCAGAGCGCGCTCGACCGCATCGCGCGACACGCGCGGCGGTAGATAACGCACGCCACCGCGCACCGTGCGGATCGCCTCGATGATCTCCTCGATCGGCTGCGTCTTCAGCGCGAACCCGGCGGCGCCCGCACGAAGCATGTCGGCGATCAACCCCGGCTCGTCGATCACGGAGAGTCCGAGGACTCTGCAGCGCGGCTGGAGCTCGCGGAGGTCCGATGCGAGCGAGATGCCCGACACCGAGGGCATCAGGACGTCGACGACCGCGACGTCGATCAGGAGGGTCTTCGCGAACTCGAGCGCTTGCACCGCGTCGCTCGCCTCACCGATCAACTCGAAGTCGCACTGCTTGCGCAGCGACACCGCGAGCCCCGCCCGGAACAGCGGGTGGTCGTCGACGATGATAATGGCGATCCTGGCGTTCCCGGAGCATCGACCCCACCAACCGCCCTTCACCGCCCACCATACGCCGCCCACGGTGGAACCGCCATGCATCATCGGGTCACGCCGCGCGTGGTAGCTCTACGAGGAAGACGCAGCCGTGGCCAGGAACGTCGTGCGTGGCGATGGTACCGCCGATCGCCTCCATCCCGCGCACGCAGATGGTGAGACCGAGGCCGAGGCCGCTGCGGTCTTGGGCGTGCTGGCGATACGGCTCCCGGAGCTGTTCCGGCATCCCGGCCGGCATACCGCCACAGCAGTCCTCGACCTCGAGCTGGACGTGGCTGTGGTTCGCCATGCTGCGCAGCCAGATCGTGCTGTTCTTCGCCGAGAACTTGTAGGCGTTCTGCAGGAGGTTCGCGATCACCGCGGAGAGGATCTGGCGATCTGCCTCGACGGCCGCGCCGCCATCTGCCCGCACGATCGCGAGATGTTGACCGCGCGCCCGGGCCTCCAGGCTCGAGGACACTTCGATCTCCTCGAGGAGCGGCCCGATCTCGACGCGCTCGGTGGTGCCGAGGCCGACGCGTAGGCGGACGACGGCGAGCGAGCGATCGATCACCGCACGCAGCGCGGCCAGAGACCGCTCGAGCACTGCACCGGTACTGCCGCCGATCGCGACCTCTCCCGAGCGCAACGCACTGAACGCGAGCGTGGCCGTCGCGAGATGGTTGCGCAGCTCGTGCGCGAGGATCCCGAGGCCCTCGGTCGCGCGTTCGTCGCTGGCGACCTCCACCGCGAGCTCGCGACGGCGGCCGTACTCCGTGACCGCACCGGCGATGGCCTCGTCGAGGCACTCGTGCAGGCGCCGGAAGTCGTCGGGGCCGATCGACACCCTTCGCTCGATGGCGAGGCTGCTGATCACCTCGCAGGTGTCGCCGTACGCGTGCACGACCTGGGAGACCGTGAAGCCGCGTCGCAGGAGATCGTCACCGTAGGCCCCCGCGTCGCCCACGGAGGACCGGCCACGTGACGGCACGGCGAGCGTCCCCGCGAGCTGCGTGAGGAACATCGGAATGCTCTCGTCGGCTTCGGACGAGAGCTCGCGCTCCGCCACGCGCTTCACGAACCGCTCGCGGCACCGCCGGATGATCTCGCTGCGCTGCGTCGAGATGAAATCGCTCAGCATAGCCCCCCTCCGGAGATACGTCGGACGGACCTCCACGGGTATGCGTAGAACTACGCAAATCCCTGTCGGCCACCGACGGCGCGTGACCCGCGCCGCGCGAGCTAGGTCTTCTTCGGATCGACGAGCGTCTTCTGGCGGTCGTTGCGCTCGTCGTCGGCCGAGTACTCCATCGTCTTCGAATCGAAGCCGGCGGCGCTCGAGGCGGCCGGCGGCGGCGGAGGCGGCGAGGTCTTCGGCGCAGGCGGGCGCACGGGCAGGGTGATCGAGGGCTGGGTCTCCTCGGCGGTGATGCCCATGTCCTCGAACGGCTGCCGGTACTCGTTCGGCAGGCGCGCGAACTGTTGCGCGAGCGTGGCGCGCGGGACGAACAGCTCCTCGCGGCGGCCATCGCCGATGTCGCGCTTGAGGATCAGCTCGCCCGACATCCGGCTCCTGTCCCGCAGCGAGCGCGCGAGCGGGGTGAGCTGGGCGAGGAGCTCCATCGGGATCGCGCGCGCATCATCGAGGTCCGAGATCGCGCTGCCCGAGAGCGAGAGGTCAACGAGCGTGCGGCGCTGGATCAGATCCTTCAGCGCGGCGGCGGCGCGCTCGGCGAGATTTCGGACCGGGCCCACGTCATCAGGATCGAGATCGTTCGGCTCGCCCTCGGCGTCGCCGCCGGTGGTGATGGTGACCCACGTCGCGCCGGTCTCGGAGACCGAGAACCGCAGACCCGCGGAGACCTTGTTCCCGTTCTCCTTGAGCGTGACCGTGTGCTCGAGGCCGGTGCGCTCGAACGCGACCATCACGTACTTGCCGAGGTCGACCGGTGCGGGCTTGGCCTTGCCGAACACGCCCTTCTTCATCATGTGAACGATCACACCCTCCGCGAGCGCCTCGACGCGGATCGGAGTGCGATACGGATCAGGGGTCAGCTGGAACGCAGCGGTGATCGGTCCGGCCGTCGCGACGGCATCCGCGTGCGGCTCGGCGCCACGGACGTCCCACGACATGATCCAGTG
>JBBRED010000099.1:0-23200 GCA_038203335.1 Haliangiales bacterium
GGTGAGGGACATGCCGTCGAGGTTTGCAGCCGCCGCGCCACCTCCAAGGGTGCGGAATCGCGATCGCCCGCGCCGCCGGCCTGTCTCCCGCGGGAAACGAGCTGTCGACCGTGGGCACCTGTTGCGGCCGGCGCTACACCCCGGCCCGGCATCGCGCGAAGTTCCGCAGGGTTGCGCCTGGCCTCCTGCTTGCGTTGCCACGCCGCCATGAGGACATTCGCGCTCTCGCTGGTCATCGTGTGTGCCGGCTGCGTGGCGGAGCCCGACGCCGAGCCCTCGGAGGTCGTGCTCGATAGCGAGCTCGCGCTGCCGATGTTTCACGGTCGGTTCGGATCGCCCACGATCGTTCGCGACGGCGATCAGCTCCACGCGTACTTCGCGATCCAGGCGTTCCAGGGCGAGACGCAGCACGTCGCGCACGCGCGCTCGGATGATGGCGGCGCGCACTGGCTGCGGATCGGTGATGCGCTGCCGCGGCTGAACGACCTCGCGGTGCAGAGCGGATCGGTGTGGGCGCCGGGGGCGGCGCGCATCGATGACGATCACTGGATGCTCTACTACTCGGCGGTGCGCAGCGGCACGGAGCACCACATGTGCACGTATCGCGCGCACGCGAGCAGCCCGCACGGTCCGTTCGTGGATGACTACGCCGGTCCGCTCGTGTGTCCGGATAACGGGCTGTGGGCGATCGATCCCTATCCGGTTCGCGACGCGCATGGCGACTGGCACCTGCTCGCACGTGTGGACGAGCCGAATGGCGTGAACACGATCTCGATCCGCCGTCTCGGCGAATTCGGCCAGCACTTCGTACCCGGTAGCGACTGGGTGCAGCTCACGCGGATCACCAAGGGCAGCTGGGAGGAGCCGGTGATGGAGAACGCGGCGATCGTGCGACTCGATGCGAACGGGCAGAAGCGCTGGTTCGTGTTCTATTCGGGCGGCTCGTATCGCGACAACAGCTACGGCGTTGGCTACGCCGACTGCGGGACCGGCATCGATGGTCCGTGCACGAAGAAGACACCGACCAAGCCGTGGCTCTCGAACCGCGCCGACCTCCACATGTTCGGGCCGGGAACGCCCACGTTCTATCGCGCCGCAAATGGCGACGTGCTGATGGCCGTGAACACGTGGAAGTTCTCCGGTGGGCAGGACAACCCGCTGAACCACGGACAGATCATGCACATCTTCAAGGTGCGCATCGGCGCGAACGGAACGCCCGTCGCGACGTTCGTGCGGATGGTGGAGTAGCAGATGCGCTTCGCACTTCTGTTCCTGCTCATCGCGGCCTGTGTTGCCGACGACGTCGACGCCTGGGACGTGGCCACCGATCCGGATGTCCCGGCCGCGCTCGAGGAGACCTCGCCGATGGTGGAGGAGACCTCCGATGCGGTCGACGATGCGGACGATCCTGCCGAGGTCGACGGTGTGGCCGATGACAACGAGGGCACGGACCCGGTGGTGCTCGCCGCGACGACGACGTTCAAGAACCCGCTCGGGCCCGCGTGCGCCGATCCGGGTGTCATCAAGATCGCCGGCGTCGATGGCCCCACGTTCTGGGTCGCGTGCACGGGCAAGGGCTTCCCGCTCTACAAGTCGCGAGACCTCGTGCACTGGAACGCGGCCGGGCACATCTTCACGACGGCGACCAAGCCCGCGTGGGCGAACGGCAACTGGTGGGCGCCCGAGGTCCATCAGATCGGCGACGGCCTGGTCGCGTACTTCACGGCGCTCTCGCCGAGCCGCGGGAAGATGTGCATCGGTGCAGCACGCGCGGCGACGATGGCGGGGCCGTGGACGGACATCGGTCATCCGCTCGTCTGCGACGCGCACGTCAGCCTGATCGATGCGACCGTCTACAGCGGCGCGAACGGCGCGCCCTACCTCTATTACAAGACCGATGGGAACGGCCTGCGCCCGCAGGAGAAGACGGTCCTCTACGGTCACCAGCTCCGCGCCGACGGCGTGGGGCTGGTCGGAACGCGGCACGCGCTGCTGAGCAACACGCTCGCGTGGGAAGGCGACGTCGTCGAGGCGCCGTGGGTCATCCACCGCGGCAGCTATTACTATCTGTTCTACAGCGGCTTCCGCTACTGCAACGCCACGTACGGCACGGGCGTCGCGCGATCGAAGTCACCGCTCGGTCCGTTCGTGAAGCAGAGCCGCCCGATCCTGGCGAGCAACGCGGCGTGGTCGGGACCCGGGCACAACTCCGTGGTGCGCACCGGCGGGCGCGCGTGGATCGTCTATCACGCGTGGAGCGGTGCTCACTCGTGTAGCGATGACGGCGCGCGGAAGCTGATGCTCGATCCGATCACGTGGAGCGGCGGCTGGCCGGTGGTCGGCAACGGAACGCCGGGGCGAGGCACGCAGCCGGCGCCGGCGATTCCCTGAGAGGCGAGGCGGCAGCGTCGCGGTTCTGAAAGGGGTGGCCATCGCGGGCAACCCCGGGTGGAGCGCGGTGCGATGGCACCCGCGTGCTAGGCATGACGGGTGCGAACCTGGATCCTGGCGGTAGGTCTCGTCGGTTTGGTCGCGTGCGGCGACTCGAAGTCGGTCACGGCCGAGCCCGATGCACAGGTGGATGCCACGATCGATGTTCCCGCGGGACCGCTCGGCGACATCCTCGACGAGCTGCGGATGGTGCCCGGCCTCACCGCCGAAGAGGGCACCACGATGCTCGTGGGCTTCCGGTTCTTCCTTCTGGAGTACGACCAGCCGGTCGATCATCAGAACCCGGCGGGCGCGCACTTCAAGCAGCGGTTCACGCTCCTGCACCATGACTACACGTCGCCGATCGTGGCGGTGAACAGCGGCTACTTCGTCTCCACCCGCGCCTCGCGTTCGCAGGTCACGCAGATCGTCGACGGCAACCAGCTGTCGATGGAGTATCGGTTCTTCTTGCCCTCGCGCCCCGACCCGGCGGACTGGAGCAAGCTCGACATCGAGCAGGCGGCGAACGATCAGCACCGCATCACGCAGGCCCTCAAAGCTCGCATCTATCACGACAACAAGTGGCTGACGACCGGCGCGAGCAAGGGTGGGATGACCTCGCTGTTCCACCGCCGGTTCTTCCCGGGCGACGTGGACGGCACGATCGCGCTCGTGGCGCCGCTCGACTACGCCGCCGACGCCGTCGCCTCGCCGACGAATCGTTACTTCACGTTCCTCGAGAACGTGGGGACCGATCCGGCGTGCCGGCAGAAGCTCAAGGACTTCCAGAATCTGGTGCTCGCACGGCGCCCCGCGATGATCGCGCAGATGCGGGCCTCCGGTGACACGTTCACCGACATCCTCGGCGAGGACCGCGCGCTCGAGTTCGCGGTGGAGGAGATGCCGTTCATCTTCTGGCAGTACGGTTCGCAGAGCCGGTGCGCCATGATCCCCGCGGCCGCGGCCACCGACGACACCGTGTACAAGTTCCTCGACGACACCGTCGGCGTGTCCGCGTATGGCGATGCCGACCTGCTCGACTTCCTGCCGTACTACCACCAGAGCGCGACGCAGCTCGGCTACCCCGCCGATGACGAGAGCTACCTCGTCGGCCTGATGTATCCGGGGCAGGACACCGCGAGGGCCTACATCCCGGCCGGCATCGCGACCGGCGCGTACGACAACGGCGCGGCGATGCAGGACATCCAGTCGTGGATCTCCACGAGCGGCTCGCAGATCCTCCTGATCTACGGCCAGAACGATCCGTGGACGGCGGGCGCTGCGTCGATCGGCGCGGCGACGGACTCGTTCAAGTTCATCGTCCCCAACGGTAACCACGGCTCGAACATCGGCACGCTCGCGCAACCGGATCGCGACACGGCGACCGCCGCGGTGCTGCGCTGGGCCGGGCTGCCCGCGAACGTCGCGCGCACGATCGATTCGACCGAGCGGACCACCGAGCGCATCGAGCTCGAGCGCCGCCACCGTCGGTAGTAGGCCGATCTCTACGGCGCGAGTCGCCTCGGCAGATCGTCGGCGAGCTGGCTCGCGCGGAACTCGATCAGGCGGTACTCGGCGAGACCGCCCGCGACGAACGGATCTTCGCGCACGATCGCCTCGATCGCCTCACGGTCGTGGCCCGCGGCCAGGATGATGCCGCCGTCGCGCGGCACTTTGCGCCCCGACATCACGAACGTCCCGGTGGCGTAGTGCCGGTTCAGCCACGCGATGTGCGGCTTCATCGCGGCATCGATCTGCGCGACGTCGGTCTTGTAGACGAGCTCGATCACGAACATGCGGCGCTCACTTCAACAGGTACTGGATCGTGGTTTCCATCGCGGCGGGGTCGGGTGACCAGTCGCCATAGACCTCGAGGCTGAATGCGCCGATCGCGCGCCCGGACTCCGCGCACCAGCGATGGAGCGCAGCGTGCGCCCGGGGAAGTCCGCGGTAGTCGCCTCGATGGACCACCACCGCCGCGTCGCCGCCGGGCGTCTCGACGCAGCGGACCTCGCCATCGGGCTCGAAGCGGCGCGTGACCTCGACGCCGAAGTCGATCGGCATGCCGGCGTCGGGCGCCGCGACGTGGTGATAGAGGAACACGTTGTGACCGTCGGTCCTCAGCCCGGCCTGGCCGCGAAGGAACGTCCACACCGCGTCGAGCGCGGGCTTGAACACCGTCGGGATGTCGCTCGGCGCGGCGGTTCGGCGCACGGCGGCGATCAGGCGGGGCGACAGAGTCTCGACGGAGACGGTGTAGTCCATGGCGCGAACGTATCCTCTGCCTTCAATCTCGGCGAGCAGGTGCGCCGAGCGAATGCTCTCTCGCTGCTGCGCCGGCCCCGCTGACTACGCGTGTTCGGTGACGACGGCCAGCGCGAGCGCGGCCATGTCGCCAAATCCGGTCTGGCGTTCCTCGGAGGTCGTCTGCTCGCCGGTGACGAGGTTGTCACTGACGGTGAGGATCGAGAGAGCGCGCGCACTGCGACGGAGTGCCAGCGTGTACAGCGCCGCGGTCTCCATCTCGGCCGCGAGCACACCGTGCTCGGCCCACGGATTCCACCATGTCGTGACCGCCGTCTCGTCGGGATAGAACGTATCGCTGGTCAGCACCGTGCCGACGCGAACCGCCTTGCCTTGCGCGGTCGCGATCGCGTGCGCGCGGTGGAGCAGGTCGAAGCTCGCGGCCGCGGCGAACGTCGCGCCCTGGAACGTGGGTCGGAACATCGCGGAGTCGGTGGCCGCCGCCTGCGCGAGGATGATGTCGCGCGTGGCGAGGTCGGCGCGGATCGCACCGCACGTGCCGATCCGGACCAGCGTGCGCACGCCGTAGGCGGCGAGCAGCTCGTGCACGTAGATCGCGCACGACGGCATCCCCATGCCAGTGCTCTGCACGGAGACCCGCACGCCGCGATAGGTACCGGTGAAGCCGAGCGCGTTGCGCACGCGGTTGTGGCAGACAGCGTCGGTCAGCAGCGTGTCGGCGATGAACTGCGCGCGCAGCGGATCGCCGGGCAACAGGACGATCGGCGCGATGTCTCCGGGGCGTGCCTCGAGGTGGACGGACATGTCGGGGACGCTATCAGCTACGGGCAGCGCCCGCGGCCGAGCGTGCTCGCGAGGTGCACGGCGTCGTAGCCGACGAGGAGATCACCAGGCGCGCGCGCGGGCCTGGATGAACGCGTAGAAGAACACGGCGTTCGGATCGCGAGACACCAGCTCGAGCTCGCGGGTCATGCCGTCGACGACCTCTTGCGAGACCTTGTTCGCGGCGAGCAGGGCCGGCGCGCCGGAGAGCAGCAGCTCGGTCCAGTACGCGAGGAACTCGGCACGCTCGCCGGGGGCGCGGTTGTCGAGGTGGAACGATCGGACCTCCGTCGCGACATCGCGGAAGCCGACCGACTGCAGGAGGTTCCCGAGCTTCGCGCCGACGAACGGGTCGCCGCCGAGGCTGAGCTGGTGATCATTGAAGGCCATCCAGTAGCGCAGCGTGTCGGGGCTGTAGGGATCGATGAAGAACGTCGCGTTGAGGACCTCGTTGCAAACGACCGGCGAGCCCGGCGTCAGCACGCGGCGAACCTCGGAGAGCGCGCGGGCAGGGGAGCTGATGTGCTCGAGGATCCAGCACAGGAACGCGCCGTCGAAGCTCTCGGGCTCGAACTCGAGGCGCGTGGCGTCGCCCTTCAGCAGCGTGTAGCGATCCGTCGCCCACGGCACGGTCGCGAGATAGCGCTTCGCCTCCGCGAGCTGGTCGTCGTTGATCTCCACGCCGGTGACGTGAAGATCCGGGAAGTGCCGCAGCAGGATCTCGGTCTGCGCTCCGACACCGGAGCCCACCTCGAGCAGCTTCCGTCGCCGGCGGAACGGGAGCCGATCGTGGACCATCGGCTCGAGGAAGCGCGCCTGGCGATGGAGGCGCTCGCGCTCCTCCTCGCGGTAGCCGTGGAGATAGCCGGTGGTGCTCATCGACAGGAACGATATCCCGATCTACAGGCGATGGATCCCGATCACGCGTGCCGCACCCGCCGCATCGTTCGCGACGTGGATCAGAATCGCGGGCGTGCCGCGCGAGCTCTCGACGCGGAAGATCGTGTAGCGGTCGCCGCCGGTGGCGAGCGGCAAGGCGCTCGTGCAGGCGTGCCCGGTGGCGTCGGCCTCGGTCGGGAGCGTCGCGAGCAGTGACTCCTTCGTATCGTAGCCATAGACCGTGAACCGGGTCGGCGCCTTCGTCAGCTCGTAGCGCAGGGCGAGGTCGGTGAAGCACAGCTTCCCGGCGGTGACCTGGATGTCGTCGAGCGGCGAGGCGCGCTTGAACCAGTACGTGGCGGTCATCCGCTGCCGGGCGACGATCGTATCGAGGAGATAGCGCTCCGCCGCCGGATCGGTGAGCCGGCCGGCCGCGACCGCCGCGGCGATCTGGTCACGCGTCAGCTTGATCAGGATGCGCGAGGCCCACGCCTTGTCGACGGGGTCGGCGAGCAGCACCGACATCAGGCTCGGCATCGTCGGCTTCCACGCGCCGGGGTGGTAGTCCTCCGCCGCGTACACGCCGATGCCGTGATACCCCGGCTTCTTCCGGGTCTCCCAGATCTCCCGCGCGAGGCCGAGGCTGAAGATCGAGATCAGCGTCTCCTTGATATCGAGCACGTAGCGATAGTCGACCGAGGGGTCGAGCGTCGCCGCGGCATCGGCGCCGAGCGCCCAGCCGAAGTCGATCAGGTAGTGCGTGACGTAGTGGATCGACTTGTCGGCAGGATCCTCCTGCCAGGCATCGACGGTGTTGTCCTCCTTGACGTCGGTGTGCGACAGCCACGCGAAGAACACCGCGAGCCCGCGCAGGTCGCGGCGGAGCTCGTGCGGGATCAGGTCGTTGGGGTCGTCCGTGCGCACCCCGGCGCGCGGTGCACCACCGATCGGCTTGCCGGTGATGTACATCGACGCCGTGCCGCGGAGCCGGCCCTCGGAATCGTGGGCGATCTTCTCGAGGTCGGCATCGAGCGTGGTCTCGGTGATCGGTACCTTGCGCGCACCGAGCGTGGCCTTCGCGTCGGGAGCGATCTTCAGATCGCTGCGCTTGAAATAGACGACGTGATCGGAGGCCGCGTTGTAGCCAGCGGCCCACAGCAGGCGCGCGGTGATCGCATCCGCGGCGGTCTCGACCTCCGGGCCGCTCGCCGGATCGAACTTGAGCACGAACTTCTGGCCGCGCGAGTCCTCGGCGATGAACCCGACCTCCTAGCCGCCGGACTTGCCCGACTTGATCGTCCACGGCAGGTAGCGCTCCGGCGTATCAGGCAGCGGGCCGCGCCGGATGTCCTCGGGCGTCAGGTTCTTGCGGTTCGTGAACCACGTCGAGTCCGGAACCTCGTCGAGCGCGTTCGTGCCGAGGGCGCGGCGATCGCGCTCCGCACGCAGCGAGCGACGGGCGAGCCGATAGAACGATTCCACGTAGTAGCTGGTCCTCAGATAGAGGTTGTCCGCCGGCACCGTGGGCACATCGCGCCGGTCATCGACCTTCCACACCGTGGGAGCGTTCGCGAATCTTACGGACCCGACGTGAGAGCTGCTTCCGCCGCATGCGGCGACGATGACGAGGATCCAGAGGGCACGCATCAGTAGCGCTCCACACGCGCGACGGCGTCGTAGGCAGGGTTGAGGGCGATGAAGGCGAACAGGCCACCGTCGATCGAGCCGGCGACCTGCGCGCGCACCACGAGGCCGCGCGCGTTGTAGGCCTCGAGTGCGCCGCCGAAGCCGACGCGCGGATGGTCGAGCGAGAGATCGTCGAGCCCCGTGTACACGCGGCCCACATCGACGAACAGGACCGGAGCGAGCCAGGTCGCAGCCGCCCACGTGTAGCTGACCTGCGCGACGGCGGCGACGCGATCGCGAAACCGATCGAGCTCGTAGCCGCGCAGCAGGTCGATGCCGCCGATGCGCGGCAGCTCGGTGAACGGAATCTCGTCGCGCTTGCCGGTCACGGCCTCGGCCCACAACCGGAACTGCAGCGTGCGAGGCCGTGCCGTCAGCCGGATGTAGCGCTGCAGATCGATGCCGATCCGGAAGAAGTCCGGTCCGTCGTCGAGCGCGTGCTCGTGCCCCGCATAAGCGAGGGCGAGGCCGCCCGTCGAGCGCATGCCCGAGGCATCCCACTTGTCGGCCTGCCGCCGCGTATCCCAGCCGACCTCGAGCTCGTTGTAGAGGAAGCGCGTGCCCGCCATGTAGCCGGGGAGCTGGTCGAGCGCGTAGACGTCTTGGAGGTCCGGATCCGTCTTGTTCGGGCTGTCGCCGCCGAAGTCCTTGTCCTGCAGCGAGGACGTGGCGGTGATCCTGAGGTCCTCGGGCAGCTTGACCACCACGTGCCCCGAGACGCGCTTGACCCGGATCCGGTAGCGACTCGCGATGCCCGCATCGGAGCCGAGAGGATCGATCGGGAGCGCCGGCATGGTCGGCTGCGAGGAGTTGCCGTACCCGAAGAACCGCTCGCGATCGCGCGCAGCATAGAGCGCGTCGACCGATGCGGTGACCGGCCCGGGCAGCAGGTGCCCGGTGTCGAGGCCGAGTTGCGTGGTCCACAGGAACTCACCGCCGAACGCGACACGCGCCTTCAGCTTCTCGTCGTACCCGAGGACATCCTTGATGTAGCCGCGCACGCCGACGTTGAATCCGAAGCCCGTCTCGAACAGCGCGGTCGGGTAGAGCGCGAGCTTGTGGTCATCGGTCGTGAAGATCTCGGTGACCGTCGAGACCGCGTTGTAGCGCTCTCCGAGGTAGACGATGCCGCGCACCGGCAGGACCGCGATCTCGAATGGCAGGCGAGGGATCCAGAGCAGGCCGCGCAGGACGAGGCGCCCGGTGCTGTCTCCCGTGTCGACCGGATCGAGCCGCCCACTCTCCGCGCCGGGCTGCGGCTGCCCGCGAACGGAGGCAGACGTGTCGCCGATCGGTGCCTCGAGCTGCGCGGGTGGCGCCGCGGGATCCGGCGGAGGTGCCACGGGCGCGGTCTCGTCGGTGGGCGCGTCGACCCCGGCGTCGGGCGCGGGCTGCGCGCTCGCGATGGCGCACGTCCCGAGGATCACGGCTGCAATGAGTCTCACCGGGGGAGCGCTTCTACACCCGGCGTGCCATCGGCATGGCCGCGAAATGTGAGGGAACTTCCGATCCGGCGCCGAGCGCGCGCGCACGGCGGGCGATCGGGCCCAGATGGTGCTCTTCAGTCGGTCTGCGCGGGACAGCGCGTCGCGGTGAACGATCCGAGCAGCAGCGACTTGCCCTCGTCGGGTAGCGAGAGCTGGACCCGTGCGCGGACCTCGCGGTCGGTCACCGCATCGACCGCGAGCGCGGCGCTGTAGTACTGCGCGTAACGCCAGCCCCGGTAGCCATCGGGCTCGAACACCTGAAGATCGGCATCGATGATCTGGTCGCGCTTCTCGCCGTGATCGGAGTGGTTGTTGCCGGCCAGCGCCGCACCGGCGGTGGGCACGGCGGTCAGATCGAGCGAGAAGCTGTCGGCCTGGAACGCCGGCTTGTCCTCGGCGATCAGCTCGCCGTGGCTGTACGACCGCGAGTGCCCACCCTCGGGGCGAGCGCTGCACGGCTCGGGTGGCGTCGCGGTGTAGAACACGAACCGCTGTCGCGTGGTGTGGTCGTAATACGGAACCTCGCGGACCGTGACGTGGACGATCTTCGTCGGCACGCCGGCCACGATGGCCTCGAGCGGCGTGGTGGGAAGATCCGCCGCGGCGACCGGCGCCATGGTCCACGGCGGGGTCGCCTCGCGCTTGACCGACTTCGTGGGGCAGTAGTCGCCCTCGAACGGACCGGAGAGGCTCCAGCCGTCACCGGCGATCTCGATCGTGCCCGCGACCTTGAAGGTCTTCGGATCCTTCTTCGTCAGCGTGACCTTCGCGCTGCCCTTCGGCTTCGCGTTCCCGTCGACGCCGGTCGCGCCCCAGTTGCCGAGCTCGGAGATCAGCGTCGTGCCGACCTTCCAGTCCTCGATCGCCGCGTACTTCGTGATGTCGAAGGTGCTGTCCGAACCCATCGGCTCCTCGCACGGATGGCGGTCGCGGAGCTCCTCGTCGCTCGCGGCGTAGAGGCCGAGCTTGCCGCCATCGCTGCCGTCGACCAGCACGACCACGTTCGGTGCGAACGGCTTGCCGGCGATCGTCCCTTTCGGCGCGACATGCCGGGGCGCCGCCGGTCGTGGTGCGACCTCGTCGGTGCGCTTCGTGCGCGACGTCTCCGTCGTCGCCGTCTTCTCCCCGCCCTTGCAGGCAACCAGCGCGACGACGAGCATCGTGGTCAGCTTCACGCCGCGATTCTATCCCCGCCGGCACGCGCGGTTTCGCGATAATCTCGATCCGATGAAATCCCTCGTCGATCGCCTCGCCTCGTACGCGGAGTACCACCGCGACAAGCGGAACATCGCCACCCACTTCATCGGCATCCCGATGATCCTGGTCGGAACGCAGGCCACGCTCGCGAAGATCGGTATCGGCCCGCTCAACGCGGCCGTGGCGGCGACCGGCCTCGCGACGCGCTACTACCGCCGCATCGATCCCACGTACGGAGCGGCGATGGGCGCCGTGCTCGGCGTGACCTGCGCCGCGGGGACCGCGCTTGCCGCGCTGCCGTTTCCGCTGTGGGCCGGCGCCGCCGGCGGACTGTTGGTCGGCGGCTGGGCGCTCCAGTTCCTCGGCCACTACTTCGAGGGCAGGAAGCCCGCGTTCATGGACGATCTGCGCGGCCTGCTCGATGGGCCGCTGTTCCTCGTCGCGGAGGCGGCGTTCGCGGTCGGCCTGTCGCCCGAGCTGCGCGCCGAGGTCGAGGGACGCGCCGGCCAGACGCGCTGGGGCAAGGTCGCCGCGACCAACCTCGCCACCGCCGCCGCCGCCTAGCCTACTGGCAAGGGAAGTTTCCGCCGCCGCCGCCCGCTGCCTTCGTGTGGCTGCAGTGCGGCATCGGCGTCGTGGACGCCGCGGTCGCGTGATACAGGCGGCACGACAGGCTGTTGCCGGTCTGCACCGACTGGTCGTAGACCGGCGTGGTCGCGAAGCCGCCGCACGCGGTCATGCACGCGCCCGCATTTGCGTAGGGCGGGGCGGTCTGCGTCGAGCACGCGCCCTGGACGATCGTGCAGAAGCCCTCGCAGTTCGCACCGCACACGCCATCTCCGCCAGGACCGGCGTGGCGGCAGTGGACGGTGGGACCGGCGGCCGCGTTCATCGCGTGATAGACCCGGCAGCCGAGCGTGTTGCCGGTGGTGTCGGCGAGCGCGCCGACGGGCAACAGCGCGCACGACGCCATGCAGGTCGCCGCGTTGGAGTACTGCTGGTTCGCACCCGTGCAGTTCGTGGTGATCTTCGAGCAGTAGTCCGCGCAGGTCAGCGACCCCGCGGGGGCATCGATCGAACCGTCGATCGCGGTCGACGCGTCGGCGATCTTGCTACCGCCATCGTCGCCACAGCCCGCTGCCATCATCAGGATCGCGAACGCCGAAAAGGTGATGCTACGCATAGGTCCCTCCTGTGAGCGATCGTACACGCTTCAGCGTCGGGGAGCGTGGTTTGCGAGCCACGCTCCACCATGCCGAGGTGCATGCGGCGCACCGCACTTGGTCAGTCGGCGCGTTCTCCGCGGCCTCAGTTGTACAGGTGGATCATGAACGCGACGGTCGGATCGAAGATCAACCCGAACGTGGTGTCGTTGGTCACGAGCACCGAGCCCGCGCCCATCTCCTCGCGCTTCTTCGCGAAGCTGACGAGGCTGTTCTGTGCGGACAGGCTCACCTGCACGTGCGGCGTGAGCCAGAACCCGACCGCCACGCCGTAGCGCGCGGTCACGGTGGTCGTGGTGGTCACGTCGTCGGTGTTCTGGTCGTCGGGGTCTTCGCCGAGGTAGTCAAAGCCCACCCCGCCGAGGATCTCGAGCTCGGTCCGCTTGTGCGAGACCACGGGAAACCGCGCGAGCGCGCCGAGGCCCACTTCGCTCGCCTGCCGGGTCTGCGCCGAGCCCGTATCGACCGAGTGCGACGTGCTCGCGAGCACGAGGGTCGGTTCGATGGTGAGGCCGTTGGCCAGGCGGAACCGAACGCTGGTGATGTTCGGCGTCTGCAAGGACGTGGGGAACCGGTAGCCAACGCCGATGCCGAGCGAGAACCCGCTCGGACGATCGACCACGGGCTCCGCGACCGGAGCCACTGGTTCTTCCATGCGCGGGTGCGGATGCGGCGGCGGGGGTGGCGGCGGCGTCTCGATGGGAGGCTGCGGCGGCTGCTCGACGGGCGGCGGGACCTGGTCAACGGGCTGCGCGAACGCGGTGCCGGTGAGCAAGCACACCGCGAGGATCGTTCTGATGGTCATATGCCAATACCTCCGTCGTCCTCGGGAACCGGTGGGCTGCAGATCGGAGCGCACACGTTCTCGAGCGTCGAGCAGTGATCGCCGTTCGCCGTCACACAGGCGATGCACTGATCCGAGATGTTGCTGGTGTCGAGGTCGTCGGTGCACTTGGCCACGCAGCGGTCCTGCACGGCCGGAAGCGGAGCTTCCATGCACGTGCAGAGGACCGAGCAGGCTTGGAGCGCCTTCTCCTCCGGGGTGACATCGCAGGCCGCCGACGCGACCGCGAGTCCAAGGACGAGCCACCTATGCACGCTCATCACCCCTACCACTGGGACTCAGAGCGAGTCGAGGTACGAGACGAGATCCTTCAGCTGATCTTGCGACAACGTCGAGGTGTTGCCGTGAACACCCGGCGCACCACCGCAGGTGACGAAGCGATCCATCAGCGTCTGCGCGCAGCCGTTGTGCAGGAACGGAGCGCGAGCGCCAACACCGATGAGGCTCGGGACCTTGAACTGGCCGCCGGTGCCGACATCGAAGCGCTGGTTGTTCGTCAGCAGCGCGCCGTTGTGACACGACACGCAGCCGACCATCGGGGTCTCGAAGATCGCCGCGCCGCGCGCGACCGCGGCCGGATCGACCGACGCAGGGGCCGGGGCCGGAACGCGGTTGAGCCACGGACCGAGCGCCGCCTTCTGCGCCACGGTGAGCGTGCCGCCCGACATGCGCTTGGCGAACACGTCATCGAGGAGGACGGGGAGCGAGGTCTCGTCGCCGG
Source organism: Haliangiales bacterium (assembly GCA_038203335.1). Taxonomy (GTDB): domain Bacteria; phylum Myxococcota_A; class Polyangia; order Haliangiales; family Haliangiaceae; genus JABFXX01. The sequence goes on from JBBRED010000099.1 coordinate 13,555, forward strand.
TCCAGTGATACGGCGCGCGGTCGAGGATGTTGCCCGCGAGGCTCTGCGTACGGCGGCTGCCGTCGGTCGCGAACGTCCACACCACGCCGTCGTCGCGGCCTTCCGGGTGGCACGACGCGCACGAGATCTTGAGCGGGGTCTGGCGGTGGAACACGTTGCGACCCGGATCGTTGTGCGACGCGCCGGGGAGCTCGATGCGACGAGCGACCGAACCCGCACCGGGGCGCACGACCAGGGCCGGCGCCTCGGGATAGAAGATCACGAGGTCGCCCGACGGCGTGAAGCCGACCGAGGTCGGAGCGCCGAGGCGTTCGTTGTCGCCACGGTCGTCTTCATCGTCCTCGTCGTCACAACGACCGTCGCGATCGTCGTCCTTGCAGCACTCGCCGCCGCCCATGCCAAGGCCCGGGGGGGTGCCGGCGCCATCGTCGCCCGACCCGGTCCCCGGGTTGGGAACGTCACCACACGGCTGCGGATCCGGCGGCTCGCACTCGTCGTTGTCGGGCTGATCGAGGGCCGACGTCGCGACGACGTTGACCAGGCGGCTGCCGGCGCTGAGCACGGCGATCTTGTCGCCGGTGCGCGAGACCGCGATGTCGACGGGGAGCGCCCCACGGCCGATCCGCGCGACCGCGCGCGGAGCCTGACCCGGGGTGATCACGGTGACGGCATCCTCGACGGGACCGCCGCCGCAGTTGCCGCCGTAGCCGCCCGGGGTCTCGCTATCGAGCACGCTCTTGACGCGGCGCTGGTGAGACATGAGGAGGCGACCGTCGGGCATGGCGATCGTGCGCCACGCGGTGGTCGCGGGCGCGGCGAACTGGCCGCCATCGCTGGGGGCGCCGCCGCCACCGAACGGGCCGCCGTCGAAGCGCGGGACCGTGGGCGGCGTTGCGCGCGTGAGGATCGCGCCGGTCTGATCGATGGTCAGCACCTCGGCGTTGCGGAACCGCGTCACGAGGAGCTGGTTGCCGCTGACGATCACGTCGCGAAGGTCGCGATCGAGGTGGAGGCTGCGCGTGGCCGCGCCGCCCGCGGCGGGGAACGTGACGAGCTCGCCGCCGGTGCACGCGACGTGAAGAGCGTCGGTGGTGGCGTCGTACGCGACGCCACGCGGCTCGGCGCACACGGCGCGGCGATCGATGATCGCGCCGGCCCCATCGAGCGTGAGCAGCGCACCGCCGCGGCGCAGCGCGACGTGGAAGCGACCTGCGCTGTCCTCGACGACGCGGCCCGGCTCGTCGCCGGCCTGGAGCGCCGTCTCGGCGAGCACCGCGTCGGAGCCGAGATCGACCTGAAGAATGCGATCGCGATCGGGATCGGCGATGACCGCACGCGATCCATCGCGCGACACCGTCATGGTGCCACCGGTGATCGGAACGCCAAATGGTTCCGGGGTCTGACCGTGCTCGCTACAACCAACAACGAGAACGAGTGGCAGCAGGATCGTCTTCTTCATCAATGCACCTCCAACCATGCGGTTCAATTCTGGGCCCGCGGAACGCCTCACCCGGTGCACTCAGTGTGCCGCCGGCGACAGCCTGAAAACAACGACTTCGGACGGGCAGACATGGATTTGCCGGAACCCGGAGATCCGAGGGCTCAGAAAACTGTTAGTGCGCACATCCGGGACATCCGTCACCGAGACAGCCACGTTCGCGGGTAACAGGCGGCACCGAGGCAGCACACCAGCTCCGGAGCCATCACGAACGGGCCGTACGCGACGGCCATGAGGACCACCATCCCGGCGACGGCGTAGATCAGCTGCTGGCCCCGGAGGGTGAGGACCCCATAGATCCGGAGCTCGGCGGTCGGATACTGGCGCGCCCACGCAATGCAGAGGGCCTCGCCGAGCGCGTAGCCCCCGCAGCGTGACATGTGCCACGCGGTGGGCGAGACCAGCGCGACGAGCGCCGTCACCACCCCGGCGGTGATCGAGAGGTGCAGCGCAAAGCGGCGGAGGCGGTGATCGCCCCAGCGCGGCGCGAGCTCGCCGCCGAACTTGTAGATGCCGACGATCGTCATGACCAGGCCGTAAGGGCCGACCTCGACCAGCGGCCACGTCACGATTCGCCACACCTGGCCGTGCCAGATCGAGCTCGGCTCGAGGGCGGTAAAGGTGGCGATCCAGCCGCCGCTGACGAACGAGCCGACCGATGCGATCAGGGTGATGAGGATCCAGGTCGAGACCAGCTTGCTCGAACCGATGCGCGGCAGCATGCCGGCGACGATACGCGAGGTCAGGGCAGCGCGCGGCGCAGGATCTGTTTTGCGACGCTCCCGAGCTGCGCGCGGAAGCTGCCCGTCAGGTAGGGCTGGCCGTACTTCGCGCAGATCGCGCGGACCTTCGGTGCCAGCTCCGGGTAGCGCGCGGCGGGGAGATCCGGAAACAGGTGGTGCTCGATCTGGTGGCTCAGGTGCCCCGACATCACGTGCATGAGCCGGCTGCCCTCGATGTTGGCGGAGCCGGCGAGCTGGCGCTGGTACCAGCGACCGCGGCTCTCGGTCTCCACCTCGTCGGCGCGATAGACCACGACGCCCTCGGGGAAGTGGCCGCAGAAGATGATCGCGAACGACCACACGTTGCGGATCCCGTTCGCGAGCAGGTTCCCCGCGAACACGCGCGGCGCGTTCCACATCGCGAGGGCGGGCATGACGACGTAGTCCTTCGCGAGCTGCCACGCGGCCTTCTTGAGGAACGGGCGGGCACGCTCGCGCAGCTCGGCCACGGACTGTCGGCCGGCCATGGTCTCGGTGATGCGCAGATCGTGGAGCGCGACGCCCCACTGGAACAGGAGCGCGAGCACGAGCGCGGAGATCGGCTGCACGAGGTGCGAGGGCCGCCAGCGCTGCATGTCGGTGATGCGGACCAAGCCGTAGCCGATGTCGCGATCCTTGCCGAGGATGTTCGTGTACGTGTGGTGCTCGAAGTTGTGCGAGTGGCGCCAGTCGTCGCCGGTGCACACGATGTCCCATTCGTAGCTCTTGCCGTCGAGCTCGGCGTCGCGCGTCCAGTCATACTGGCCGTGCATCACGTTGTGGCCGACCTCCATGTTCTCGAGGATCTTTGCGGCGGCGAGTGCGCTGACCCCGAGCGCGAAGGTCAGCGGGCCGATGCCGAGGTGGAGGAGAGCGCGGCCGCCGGCCTCGCTGTAGCGCACGAGGCGGATCATCTTGCGGATGTGCTCGACGTCGGCGGCGCCGAGCGAGGCGATGGTCTCGGCGCGCAGGGCATCGAGCTCGGCGCCGAAGGCGGTGACAGTGGCGTCGTCGAGGTTTCTCATAGCGAGAGCTCCAGGTCAGAGTGGGCCGCGGAGACGCACAGGCGGATCTCCTGGTCGGGTTCGGAGGAGATGACGCCGGTGACGAGATCCTCGACGGTGCCGCTGCGCTTCGTGCAGCGGCACGAGTTGCAGATGCCCATCCGGCAGCCGTGGGCCGGGCGCTCGCCGGCGTGCTCGAGGCCCTCGAGCAACGTGCCCGCGGTGATCTCGACCGTGCGGTTCGCGAGCGCGAGGTGGACGCGAGCGCCGGTGGTGCTGCTCGGCGCCAGCGTCGGTGCGGTGAAGCGCTCGAGGTGAACGCGTGGGCCGGCCAGGCGCTCGACCAGATCCATCACCGCCGCGGGACCGCACACGTAGACCTCGCGGTCGGCGAGATCGGGCGCGTACGCGCGCAGGGTGTCTTCATCGAGCGGGCCGCGGTGCGCGATGATCTGCAGGCCGTGCGCGCCCTCCGAACCGGGGTGCGCGAGGGAGCGGAGCGTGGCGAGGGACGCGAGGTCGTCGGCGAAGATCGCATCGGCATCGCTGCGCGCGGCCTCGATGACGATCACGTCGTCGGCGGCGCGGCGCGCGACGAGGTCGCGGACGATCGCGGCGATCGGCGTGATGCCGCTGCCAGCTCCGATCAGGAGCAGCTTCTTCGCCGGTGTGGCGACGGTGAACTCCCCGGCAGGCGCGCCCAGCCGCACGACCGCGCCAACCGCGAGGTGCTCGTGCATCCACGTGGACACGCGCCCACCGGGGACCCGCTTGACCGTGATGTCGATCGTCTGGCGGCCGGGCGCGGAGGCGCCGGAGGAGATCGAGTAGCAGCGCCGCACGCGGACGCCTTGGATCTCGACCTCGATCGGGACGTACTGGCCGGCGCGGTGACCGGGCCAGGCGCGCGGGGTGGACAGCGTGAACGTGCGGGTGTCGGCGGTCTCGGCGTACACGGAGACCACGCGCGCGCGGAGCTCGGCGATCGACCAGGTGGCGCGCAGCTCGCCGAGCCAGAACTCGGCGGTACGATCGAGAAACCAGCGCCGCCACGCCGAGCGGGCGAGGGCGGTGGGACGGGTGCGGTGCATCGGGCGGGACATCGTTACTCCTTGCAACCTACGCATCCGTAACTTACGGCATCGTAGGTTAATGTCAAGACGTCGTCGTAAGGGCAGCCGCGAGGATCCTCGCAACCTTACGGAAGCGTAGTAATATCCCGTGATGAGCAGTCGACGATTGACCGGCCAGGCGCGACGCGCGCAGCTCGTGGAGGTCGGCCGAGCCGTGTTCGCGAAGCGCGGATACGAGGCCACCTCGGTGGAGGAGATCGCGGCGCGCGCCCATGTCTCGAAGCCGATCGTCTACGAGCACTTCGGCGGCAAGGAGGGGCTGTACGCGGTGGTCGTGGATCGCGAGATGGACTACGTGGTCCGCCGGATCACCGAGGCGATCTCGATCGGCACGCCGCGGCAGCGCGTGGAGCAGGCCGCGCTCGCGTTCCTCACGTACGTGAAGGATCACCCGGATGGGTTCGCGATCCTCGCGCACGATACGCCGCTGGTCTCGCCGAGCACGGGGATGGCCTCGCTGCTCAACGATCTCGCGGAGCGCGTGGGCGACGTGTTCGCCGCGACGTTCAAGGCCGCGGGCTACGATCCCCGCGCCTCGCCGATCTACGCGCAGGCGTTGATCGGCATGGTGACGTTCGTCGGCCGGTGGTGGACGGAGGCGCGCAAGCCCCCGGTCGAGGAGGTCGCCGCGCACATCGCCGCGCTCGCGTGGATGGGCCTGCGACATTTGCCGAAGAAGCCGCGCGTGAGCACGCAACGCCGCGACTAGTCGACGGGGTTAGGCGGGCGGCGATGCTCGACGAACTCGCGCACCGAGGGCCTCGCCCACACGGTGGCGGCGTATGCCCGGAGCGGCGCGCTGATCTCCACGCCGGTGGAGACCAGGCGCATCAGCGAGAACCCGACATCGACGTCGACCACCCCGAACCGATCGCCGAACAGGCAACCCCGCGCGTCGGCGCCGAGTCGGCCGGCGACCCGGCACAGGTCGTCGGCGGCGCGGCGACCGGCCTCGGTCAGTGGAGGGACCTCGCTCGCCGGATAGAAGATGCGCGAGGTCGGGCGGTCGCGGCGGAGCGCTTCGTGGTCGTTGCGCATCCAGGTCATGATCTGGCGTGCGCGGGCGCGATCGCGGGGATCCTCGGGGAGCATGCGCGGCGCGGGGAACGTCTCCTCGATGTACTCGACGATCGCGAGCGACTCGGCGAGCCAGAACGCGCCGTGCTGGAGCACCGGAGAGGTGCCGGTCAGCGTGCGGTCGCGCATCACGTCGATCGCGCCCACGCCCGACCGCAGCATTGCCATCGCGGTGGTGAAGGCCACGGCCTTCTCGCGCAGCACCACGTGCACCGCGCACACCCATGGGCTGCTCCAGGAAGCCTCGACGTAGAGCACGAGCTGCTCGGCGGTGGTCACCGCGCGATGATAACGTTGACGCGCGTGGATCAGGAGTCACTGCACTCACCGAGAACGTTCGCGGAGCAGCTCGCGGTGCACCTGCGCGCGGCGGGCGAGGCGACTCCGCTGCCGACCGACGAGCAGCTGATCGAGCTCGTCGAGGCCACGTTCTTCGCGAGCCTTCACGAGGAGGAGGCACGGCGTGCGGAGTTCGCCGTCGCCTGGGAACCGACCTCGCGCGATTGCTCGGCGGTGCTCGTGATCACTCCGGTCCCGGTCACGCCGCGAAACCTCGCCAAGCTCGCGCCCGCCGCGCTCGGCGAGGCGACCTCGATCGCGGTGCACGCCGAGGGCGACCAGCTCGTCGCGTGGGCGCTGCTCGACCGCAGCACCACGGGGCGTCAGCCGCTGACCCTGCGGGCGATCGCGGCCGGCGTGGTGCGCGTCGACTTCGATGGCGTACCGTGCGCTCTCTACACGCGCGGCGAGTGCCTGTACCTCGGCGAGCGCGCACCGGTGAAGTCGCCGTCGAAGTGGATGACCCGCACGTTCAGCGCGTGGGCCGCGACCGCGGATACGGTGACCGGCGTGGACCTGCGCGCGGCCGTGGTCACGCGGGTCGCGGCGCGAGCGCGCGCGCATGGTCACGGAGGGATGATCCTCGTGATCCCTGCGGCGACGCAGATGCCGTCGGGCGTGCGCGTGCACTACGGCGTGGGCGATGGGGCGAGCGTGCTCGTGGATCGGTTCACGCAGGTGATCTCCGACGTGCCGGTGGAGGATCGCCTCGCACGGCTGACCGGATCGCGGCTTCGCGGCCTCGACGGGCGGATCGCGGTGCGCGACGAGGCGCAGATCGCATTCGCCGAGGCGGTGGAGCTCGTCGCGCGGCTGACCGCCGTGGACAACGCGCTGCTGCTCGATACGGATCTCCGGCTGCGCGGGTTCGGCGTGCAGGTCTCCGAGGGCGATGCGCCGCAGCGATCGTTCCAGCACACCAACCCGTACACCGACGACGTCCACGTCGACGACCTCGCCACGTTCAAGGGAACGCGCCACCCGGCGGGGGTGATCTTCTGCATGCGCCAGGAGGGCGAGGCCGCGGCGCTGATCGCCTCGCAGGACGGCAACCTTTCTCTCGCGACGAAGGATCCGCGCGGCACCGTCGAGGTGCTCGGCAGCTACCGGCACGCGTTCGGCTGGCGCTGACTACTGGACGACGATCGTGCCCTTGTTCATGTTCATCGCGCACGCGTAGCCGAGCTTCCCGGCCTTCGGGAACGTGACGGCGATCTCGACCGGGGTCATGAGCGGCAGCACGCGCTCGATGCGCGTCTTGTCATCGAGCTTGATCACCACGCTCTTCGTGCACGTGGCATTGGTGTCGCGCTGGAACACGAGCGTGACCGGCGCCTTCGCGGGCACCGTGATGCTCGCGGGCTCGAACCCCTTCGCGGTGACGTGAATGGAGATCCGGGCCGGCTTCGGGTCGGCCGCTGCTGCGGCGCACAGGGCGAACGGGATCACGAGGCCGTACAGCTTGCTCACTTCGAGTAGTCTATCCTGCAATCGTGACGATGCGAGAGCGAGCGACCGCGCTGCTCCAGTGGCTCGTCGGCGGGGCCGTGATCGGCGTCATCTGCGGCAGCGCCTCGGCGCTGTTCTTGCTGCTCCTCGACGGCGCCACGGTGTTGCGCGTCGAGAATCCGTGGATCGTGTTCACGCTGCCGGTCGCCGGGCTCGCGATCGGCTGGGGGTACGAGCGGTACGGCGCGACGGTGCTCGCCGGCAACAACCTGGTCCTCGATACGCTTCACGAGGACCGCGCCGCGATCCCCGTGCGGATGGCGCCGATGGTGCTCGCCGGGACCGTGCTCACGCATCTGTTCGGCGGCAGCGCCGGCCGCGAGGGCACGGCGGTGCAGATGGGCGCGAGCCTGACCGACACGCTCGCGCACCGGTTCACGCTGTCGCCAGCGATGCGCCGCCAGCTCTTGCTCGCGGGCGTGGCTGCCGGGTTCGGCTCGGTGTTCGGGACGCCGGTGGCGGGGGTGGTGTTCGCGCTCGAGCTCGTGGCGATCGGGCGGTTCGAGGCGCTCGCGCTCGTGCCCGCGCTGATCGCCTCGTTCATCGGCGATCTCACGACCCGCGCGTGGGGCATCGTGCACACGCCGTATCCGGTGGTCGCGCACGCGGAGCTGACGCCGCGCCTCCTCGGCGCGTGGGCGCTGTTCGCGATCGCGGTGGCGGTGACCACGGTCGTGTTCATCGAGCTGACGCACGGCCTCAAGAAGCTGAGCGAGCGCCGGTTGCGGCGGCTGCCGTTCCGCATGTTCGCCGGCGGACTGGCGGTGGTCGGTCTGTGGCAGCTCGCGGGGACGAACGACTATCTCGGCCTCGGCGTGCCGACCATCGTGCGCGCGTTCTCCGATCCGGATCTGCCGAGCTATGCATTCGCGCTCAAGCTCGCGTTCACCGCCGTCACGCTCGGCGCCGGGTTCCTCGGGGGCGAGGTCACGCCGCTGTTCTTCATCGGCGCCGCGCTCGGCAGCGTGTTCGCACGCGCGTTCGGGATCCCGATCGATCTCGGCGCGGGCGTGGGTCTCGCGGCGGTGTTCGCCGCCGCCTCGAACACGCCGCTCGCGCTGTCGGTGATGGCGGTCGAGCTGCTCGGCGTACAGGTGATGCCGCACGTGGTGATCGTGTGCGCGCTCGCGTACGCGCTCACCGGCCGGCGCAGCATCTACTCGTCGCAGCGCACGCCGCGGTGGAAGGCTATTCGCCGTCGAACGCCCGCAGCGGCGGCGTGAGCACCTCGGGCACCAGGTCGTGGGTCGCGCCCTCGAGCAGGAGCGCGCGGCCATGTGGCATCGCCCGGGCGAGGGCCTCCGCGGTCTCGCGCATGAACGGCGGAGCCGCGCCGGCCGCGATCGCGAGCGCGGGGACGCGAACCGAGCGCGCACGATCAAGGGGGACGTGCCCGTCGCCGAGGATCGTCGCGTCGTAGACCAGGGTGTGCGCGATCGAACGCTACGAGGTCGTTTACAGCGTGATCCAATCGACCGACACGGTCTACGTGGATGCGTACACCGGGGAGGTTCGCCTCCGTGGGTCGAGCATCATCGTCGATTGATCGTCAACGCTTCTCGATCCGGTAGGCGCCGCCGGCCTCGACGAGGCGCAGGCCATACGCGCGCGCGATGTGATCGAGCGCGAGATCCCACGGCGCGTTCCGCAGGCGCAGCGTGACCTTGGCATCGACCCCGTCGGCGACGGTGATCGAGATCTTGGCGAACCCGGCGATGGTGGAGACCGCATCCCTGAGCGGCATCTCGGCGAAGTCCACGTCGATCGGCGCACCGATGAACGTTGTCTTCGTGGGCGGGCTGTCGGCGCGCGACACCCGGATCACCGGACCGGCGCTCTCGACACGCAGCACGTGATCCTTCGCGATCGTCGCGAGTACTACGTCCCAGGGCGCGCCATGCACATCGATGCTGACCGTGCCGGTCACGTCGGGGTCGACGTCCAGGTTGACCTGCGCGGAGGTCGCGAGGACGTGCAGGACATCGAGGATCGGTGCGTCGCGGAACTGGAGATCCACGGTGCGGGGGGCGGCGGGCGCCGAGTGCGCGCAGCCGGCGACGAGGACGAACAGGGCGAGGAGGGCGCGAGGGGTGGTCATACGGGAACAACCAGCGAGCGCGCCCGGCATATCGGTCACAACTTCTTGAGCAGTGCCTTCTGGACCTTGCCGAGCGCGGTGCGCGGCAGGGATTCGACGAACCGCACCTCGCGCGGGCGCTTGTGCGGCGACAGCCGGCTCGCGACGTGATCCTCGAGTGCACGCGCATCGACAGGAGCGCGGGTGACGACGAACGCGATGATCTTCTCGCCGAGATCCGGATCGGG
>JBBRED010000100.1:0-23172 GCA_038203335.1 Haliangiales bacterium
CGCCGCGCTGCTCCGCCTCCACCGGGAGGGCGTGGGCCCGCTCCTGTTCTGGGCGACCAAGTCCGAGGCCGTGCTCGGCTCGCCGACCCTCGAAGCCCTCGGCGCGGCGCCCCGCGCGATGATCGACTGGATGCGCTGAGAAGTTTTTTCCAACGCCGCGGCCGCGACCGGCATTGTCCCGCGTGAATCAGATGGAAGACGTCGCAGACGGTCCGATGCGCGAGCTGCTCCAGGAGACGGGGTGGCTGCGGCGACTCGCCCGGTCGATGGTGAACGACTCGGCCACCGCCGACGACCTCGCGCAGGACGCGTGGATCGTGGCCTCGCGCAAGGCACCGACCGACGGCCGGCCGCTGCGGCCATGGCTATCGCGCGTGATGCTGAACCTCGTGCGCATGCGGCATCGCGGCGCGCGTCGGCGCGATGCGCGGGAGCAGCAGGCTCCCGACCCGGGCGGCACGGCGACACCCGAGGAGCTATACGAGCGCGTCGAGATGCAACGGGTGCTCGCCGAGGTCGTGCTCGCGCTCAAGCCGATCTATCGCGACGTGGTGCTCATGCACTTCGTCGAGGGCCGAACGTCGGCGGAGATCGGCGAAGCGCTCCACATCGATGCCGGCACGGTGCGCTGGCGACTCAAGACCGCGATCGAGCAGATGCGCGCCGCGCTCGATCGGCGCTCCAGCGACAAGCGTGCGCTGTGGATCGGTCCGATGGCTCGGCTCGCCGGCGGCGAGTCCTCGTCGTTCGGCGGCGTGGCGCTCGCGATCGTCGCCGCAGCGGTCCTCGCGCTCGTCCTCGGCGTGGTCGTGATCCTCCACGCTCGCAGTGACGACGGCGCGAGCCGCACGGCTTCTGGCTCCGCGTCGGGCTCGGGCGTCCCGCACGCGATCGTACCGTCGCCGCTTGCCGCGGGAACGCCCGGTACCGTGCCCGCGTGGGCACCGCAGCCCGGCGTAGCAGGCAAGCACATCGCCGGCGTCGTGATGGCGAACGGCGTCCCGGTCGGCGGCGCGCGCGTGCTGCTGCACATGATCCATCACGACGAGCAGCCGATCCGCGACATCGTGACCGCGCCCGACGGCACGTTCGATCTCGGCGTGCAGCCTGCCGTGTCGTACATGCTCGGCGCGAGCGCGCCCGGCCGCGTACCGGCGCTCGTCGAGGTCGATCTCCGCGAGGCGACCGCGCGCGACCACGTCGTGCTCGAGCTCGCGGACTGCATCTCGAAGATCAGCGGCATCGTGAGCGACGCCTCGGGCAGTCCGATCGCGCATGCGACCCTACGGCTCGACAAGATCATCGGCACCGAGAGCGACGGTCACGGGCACTACGAGCTGTGCCTGCAGACCAAGCACCAGTGGATCGTCGTCGGTGCAGATGGCTACGCGATGACCGCGTTCGATGTCCGCGTCTACGGCGCGGTCACGCGCAACGTGATGCTGGTACCCGAGGGCACGATCGTCGGCAAGGTGGTCACCCCGCGCGGCACGCCGGTCCCGAATGCGCGGGTCGAGGTCCAGGAAGGGAACGACGACGCCGTCGGACTGACCGTGATGACGCGCGACGACGGCACGTATCAGGCGTCGAGCCTGGCCGGCGGCGAGTACCGGCTCGGTGTCGACGCGCCGGATCTGATCGCTGCGACCCAGCCGATCGTGGTGCGCGCCGGCGAGGTGACGACCGCTCCCACGATCGTGCTGCGACCTGCCCTGACCGTGCGCGGTCGCGTGCTCCTCGACGGCGTGCCCGTCGCCGACGTGCACGTGCGGCTGCACGACCAGGATCGCGGCGTGGTCGCGGTCTCGCAGGCCGATGGCAGCTTCACGATCACCGGCGCCGCGCCCGGCGAGCAGCGCGTGTCCACGGACCACTATCGCGTGCTCGCACCGACGACGTTCACCGCTTCCGTGCCGACCGTACCGCTCACCGTGTCGATCGCGCGCACCGCATCGATCGCAGGCCGCGTGCTCCTCGGCGGGAAGCCGGTCGCCGGCGCGCAGGTCGTGTGCGTTCCGCTCGCGACCTCGCTGGACACGCTCACCGGGCGCGATGGCGCGTTCGTCCTCGAGAACCTCGATGGCCGCGCGTGCGACCTGTCGGCGTTCGCCGTGGATCTCGGACGCGTCAGTGTTCTCACGCACCTGACGCTCGCACCCGGGGCGCGCCAGACCATCGACGTCGAGCTGGTCAACGGCGCGGCGATCGACGGCAGCGTTGTCGACGAGAGCGGCGCGCCGGTCCCGAACGTGTTCGTCTACGTGGAGAGTGAGCGCGGCGACAGCGGCGAGGCGCTGACCGATGCGACCGGGCACTTCCACGCCCCCGCTCTGATCAACGCTGCGACCACCGTCCACCTCCAGGTGTTCGCGACGCCATCGGGCGGCAATGCGTTTCCGTGGGCCGTGACGCCCGCGGCGATCGTGCTCGCCGATGGCAACGCACAGATCACCGGTGTTCGGCTCGTGATCCGACGTCAGCTCGGCACGATCCGCGGGCGCGTCATCGACGAGACCAAGCGGCCGGTCTCCGACGCACGAGTGCGCGTCCACGGTCAGCGCACCATGGCCGACAACACGGGGCCGATCGCGCGCACGGATCGCGATGGTCGGTTCGAGATCGCGGATCTCCCGGTCGGCGCGTATCGCGTCGAAGCGGCCGGCTCCGATGGCGCTTTCCTGATCCAGGAGGACGTCGCGACCGGCTCCGATCTGACCTTCGTCCTTGTCCGCGCCGGCGCGATCGAAGGGACGCTCGTCGGCTTCACGTCTCCCACCGTGGTCGCGATGGACCACACCCGCGGCTTCAAGCTCGGCGCGCTGGTCACCGGCACGCAGTTCAGGACGTTCGGCCTGACGCCCGGGACGTACCTGATCACGGCCGCCGGCGGCGGCTCCGATACCAAGCGCGTCGAGGTCAGGCCCGGCGAGACCGTGCACGTCGAGCTCGCGAGCAACGGCACCGCGCGCGTCGATCTCGTGCTGACCGATCATGCGGCCCACGCTCCGCTCGCCGGCGTCGACTGCGTGGCCGCCGGCTCGGCGTTCGGCTTCCCCGCCTCGTGGGACCAACCGATGGCGCGCACCGATGCCGCGGGCAAGGCCACGATCGCGAACGCACCGTCGGGGAAGGTGCGCGTGATGTGCTTCCCGAACACGGGCGCGATGGCCTCCGCCGAGACCGACGTCGCACCGAACGCCACCGCGACCGTGTCGCTGGTGTCGGTGTCGTTCGGACCACCGGGAGGCGATCCGGGATTCGTGCTGCAGCCGTTCCAGCTCCCGATCCAGGTGTGGCACGTGACCCCGCGCACCCCGGCGGCCGCGCAGCTCGCGCCCGGCGACGAGCTCCTGGCGGTCGATGGCGAGGACGTGGCCGGGCTCTCCGCGACGTCCGCGCAGATCCTGATCCAGACCCACGCGCCGGGAACGTCGGTGGCGCTCCGTATCAAGCGGGCCGACGTCGTCCGGACCGTGACGCTCGTGCTGCAGCGGCCCTGAGAAATCTCCTCGCTGCGACGCTCGGTTGTCTCAGGGCGCGGTGGCGCATTGCTCTGTACGCCGGGGGACAGCGGCCGATTCAGATACCGATGACCGCCGAAGGCCGTCGCCCGCTGGCCGCGCTCACGCGCAGGCGCCTGATCACCCTCGTGGTGGTGGCGACGAGCTGCGCGGTCACGGCGGTGATGAGCCTCTTGTTCAACGGAATGGTGCGGCCCGAGATGATGCTGACCGGGTTCGTGTGCGCGCTGGTGTGCGACCGGTTCGTACAGAAGATCACCGCGCACTACCGCCGGCAGCTTCGCGAGGCGCACCAGCTCCTCGAGCAACGGGTTCGCGAGCGCACGCAGGAGCTCGAGCAGGCGAACCACACGCTGATGATCAGCGATCGCATGGCGCAGGCCGGCAAGCTCGCCGCCGGGATCAGCCACGAGATCCGCACGCCGCTCCAGGTCATCAGCATGGTCGGCGGTGAGCTCGAGGAGTACGGCTCCGAGATCCAGGGCGACGAGCTGCGCGAGCGGATCGGTGACATCAACCACGCCGCGCGGCGGATCACCACGATCGTCCGCGACCTGTCGTCACTGGCCAAGCCGATCGACGATCCGATCAGCGCCGTCGCGCTCGAGAGCGTCGTGGGATCCGCGGCACGGCTCGCGGGCTATCAGCTCGGCGAAGGCGTCACGCTCGAGCTCGGTGACCTCCGCGCTCCGCACGTGGTGGGCAACGAGTCGCGGCTCGTGCAGGTCGCGCTCAACCTGATCGTCAACGCCGCGCGAGCCACGCGCGCCGGCGCTCGCAACACGATCGTCGTCTCCACCGTCGCGGACGGTGATGCCGTGCGGCTCGTGATCGCGGACACCGGCACCGGCATGACCGATGCGACGCGCGCGCGCCTGTTCGAGCCGTTCTTCACCACGGGCGCCGAGCGCGGTGGCACCGGGCTTGGCCTGATGATCTGCAAGTCGCTCGTCGAGCGGATGGGCGGCACGATCGACATCGCGAGCACGTTCGGCGAGGGCACCACGGTCACCGTGACGTTGCGCGCGGCGACCGCACAGTCCGTCGTCGCGAGCGCGTCCCGGACCGAGCGCCTCGCGAGCTAGCATTTCTCGCAGGTTCTGCACGCGGTTCACGACCCGCCGCTGATTCTGCACGAATCGACCTCGGACCCGTCCGCTGGGGCGGCGTGGCGGATGCAGCCCCTGCGGGCTGGAGGCAGCCGGACCATGAGACGAAGTCTTCAGCTCGCGACCGCAGAACCGGATGAGCTTGCCGGGGTCGAGAAGCGGTTCGGCATGCCGAGGCGCCACTTCCTCCAGTTCTGCGCCGGCCTCGCGGCCACGCTCGGATTCGCCGGAAACGCCGTCGGGGCGGTCGCCAAGGCGCTCGTCTCGGCACGCCGCCCATCGGTGATCTGGCTGCACTTCCAGGAGTGCACGGGGTGCACCGAGAGTCTGCTGCGCGCCGAGCATCCCACGCTGGAGAAGCTGATCCTCGACATCATCTCGCTCGACTACCACGAGACGTTGATGGCGGCGGCCGGGCACCAGGCCGAGGCCGCGCGGACCACGGCGATGGCGGCCAACAAGGGCAAGTACATCCTCGTCGTCGAGGGCGCGGTGCCGACGGGCGAGAACGGCAACTTCTGCCGGATCGGCGGCAAGACCGCGATCGAGCTGGTGCGCGAGTGCGCGAAGGACGCCGCCGCGGTCATCGCGATCGGGTCGTGCGCGTCGTGGGGCGGCATGCCGTCGACGTTTCCCAATCCGACGGGCGCGACACCGATCGCGAAGATCCTCGGCAAGCCGGTGCTCTCGATCCCGGGCTGCCCGCCGAATCCCTACAACTTCCTCACCACGATCGTGCACTACCTGGTGCTCGGAAAGCTCCCCGAGCTCGACGCGAAAGGACGGCCGACGTTCGCGTACGGCCGGCTCATCCACGAGAACTGCGAGCGCCGCGCGCACTTCGACGCCGGCAGGTTCGCGACCGAGTTCGGCGATGACGGCCATCGCCAGGGTTGGTGCCTGTACAAGCTGGGCTGCAAGGGCCCGGAGACGTACGCGAACTGTCCATCGATCGGGTTCGGCGACTCGGGAACCGCATCGTGGCCGGTGGGATGCGGTCACCCCTGTATCGGGTGCACCGAGGAGGGCGTCGGGTTCACGAAGCCAATCCACGAGCTCGCGAAGTTGTTGACGGTCACGCCTCCGACGCAGTTCGCTCGCCCCGCGGAACCGCGTGGCCAGGGGAGCACGCTGGCGACCGCAGCGACGGTGGCCGCGGTCGCAGGACTCGCGATCGGCGCGGGCGCTCGACTCGCCAAGAACCTCGGCAACCAACCCACACCGCCGCCGGGCGATGGCACCGAGCCCAAAGGCTAAGGGGGTGACCCATGCTGACCCGACGAAGATTGTTGAAGGGGCTGGCCGGCGGCGCAGGCGCCGTCGCGATCACCAGCGTCGTGACACCCGCCGAAGCGCGCGGAAGCCATCCGATGCCCGAGCACGCGCTCGGCCTTCTCTACGACGGCACGCTGTGTATCGGCTGCCGCGCGTGCATCTCGGCGTGCAAGGAGGCGAACGGCATGCCGCCCGAGTACACCGAGCTCTCCATTGGCAACTACTGGGATGCGCCGCTCGACATCTCGGGCAAGACGCTGAACGTGATCAAGGCGTATCGCGAGGGCAACGCGACACACAAGGACAAGGAGATCGACGGCTTCGCGTTCACGAAGGTGTCGTGCATGCACTGCAACGATCCTTCGTGCGTGTCGTCGTGCCCCGTGTCCGCGATGACGAAGGATCCGATCACCGGCATCGTCCACTACAACCTGGATGCGTGCATCGGCTGTCGCTACTGCGTGGCCGCCTGCCCGTTCAACGTGCCGCGCGCGACCTACGACACGCCGTCGCCGAAGATCTCGAAGTGCCAGCTGTGCGCGCATCGCCTCGGCGAGGGCCGCTACGCCGCGTGCGCCGAGGTATGCCCGACCGGCGCCACGCTGTTCGGTGAGGTCATCGACCTCAAGAAGGAGATCGCGCGCCGGCGCTCCCTGACCCCGGGTCAGAAGACGAGCTTTCCGCGCGGAAGGATCGGCAGCGGCGATAGCCATGTCGCCCCCGTCGGCGAGTACGTCCCGCAGACCTACGGCGAGAAGGAGATCGGCGGGACGCAGGTCCTCCACCTCTCGGGCGTTCCGTTCGAGCTGCTCGACAAGCCGGCGCTCCCCGACGAGTCGCCGGCGGCCATGTCGGAGTCGCTGCAGCACGCGATCTACAACAAGCTGCTCGCACCGATCGGCTTCCTCGGCGCACTCGCCCTGATGGCCTGGCGCCACATGCGACCATCGTTGCCACCGGAGGGCGACAAGCCATGACCGAGGATCGCGACCGCACGGCGCCGATCGGAGGTCGCTTGCTGACGCCGGTGACCGGCGTGCTCGGGCTGATCGTCGGCATCATGCTCGTCATCCTCGCCGTCCGCTTCGTGCGAGGCATCGGCGCGGTCACGAACCTCAACGACGGCTACCCGTGGGGCCTGTGGATCGTGTGGGACGTCGTGATCGGCTCCGCCCTCGGTGCGAGCGGCTTCACGGTCGCGTTCATCACGTACATCGTGAACCGCGGCGAGTACCACCCGATCGTGCGGCCGGCGCTGCTCACCGCGTTGCTCGGCTACGCGATGGCCGGCGCCTCCGTGGTGTTCGACGTCGGTCGGCCGTGGAACCTGTGGCACGTGTTCACGCCCGGCTACGCGCAGGTCAACTCGGTCCTGTTCGAGGTCGCGGTCTGCATCGCCTGCTACACGGTCGTGCTTGCGATCGAATTCGCACCGGCGTTCCTCCAGCGCTTCGGCATGGAGCGAACCCGCAAGCTCCTCGGGAAGACGCTGTTCCTGTTCATCGCGATCGGCGTGCTGCTGCCTACGATGCACCAGTCCTCGCTCGGCTCGATGCTGCTCGTGTTCGGCACGCAGATCGATCCCGTGTACCAGACCAAGGTGCTCCCGCTGCTGTTCCTGTCGTCGACGATCGGCATGGGGCTCGCGGCCGTGGTGGTGGAGGGCAGCATCTCGGCGCTCGCGCTGCGCCGCTCGCTCGAGCGAGATCTACTCGCACGCCTGATGCGCGTCGGCGCGATGATCATCGCGGGGTTCCTCGTCCTCCGGTTCGCGGATCTCGCGTACCGCGGTGTGCTCTCGCGCGTGTTCGAGACCACGACCGTCTCGCTGATGTTCTGGATCGAGACCGCACTGTTCGTCGCCTCGATCGTGCTGGTGCTCGGCCGCTCGGGCTCGCGCCCGCGACGATTCGTCCTCGCCGCGATGGCGATGGCGCTCGCCGGCATCCTGTACCGGATCGACGCGTACCTCGTCGCGTATCACACGGGTGCCGGCTGGCACTACTTCCCGTCGCTCGGCGAGATCGCGGTCACCGCTGGTCTGATCGCCTTCGAGATCCTCGCCTTCATCATCGCCATCCGTCTGCTACCCGTGATGCCGGCGGTGCCGGCTCCGCATCCGAGCGAGCCCTGAGGAGCTTCCATGGCCAAGCGCATCGTCATCGACCCGATCACCCGCATCGAAGGCCATCTCCGGATCGACTGCGTCGTCGACGGAGGAAAGGTCACGGACGCCTGGGCGTCGGGCACCATGTGGCGCGGCGTGGAGCAGATTCTGCTCGGGCGCGATCCGCGCGATGCGTGGGCGATCACGCAGCGATTCTGCGGCGTGTGCACCACGGTGCACGCGATCGCATCGGTACGCGCGGTCGAGAACGCGCTGCAAATGTCGGTCCCGAAGAACGCGCAGTACATCCGCAATCTGATGATCGCGGCGCACGCGATCCACGACGAGATCGTGCACTTCTATCACCTGTCTGCGCTCGACTGGGTCGACGTCACCTCGGCCGCAACGGCGGATCCGAAGGCGACCGCCGCGCTCGCGGAGAGCCTGTCGGACTGGCCCAATAACGGGGTCGCGGTGCAGACCGCGACGAAAGAGCGCCTGACGAACCTGATCTCCAGTGGTCAGCTCGGCATCTTCTCGAACGGCTACTGGGGCCACCCGGCGATGAAGCTCCCACCCGAGGTCAACCTTCTCGCGGTCACGCACTACCTCCAGGCGCTCGACATCCAGCGCAAGGCCAACAAGATCGTCTCGATCCTCGGCAGCAAGACCCCCCACATCCAGAACGTCGCCGTCGGCGGCGTGTCGAACCCGATCGCGCTCGACAGCCAGTCGGTGCTGTCGATCGAGCGCCTGCTCGCCGTCAAGGAGGCGATCGACGAGCTGTCCGCGTTCATCACGCAGGTCTACACGGTGGACGTCGCCGCGATCGCCGCGTTCTACCCGGAGTGGACGCAGTACGGAAAGGGCGTCACGAACTACCTCGCGTGTCCGGACTTCCCACTCGACGAGAAGGGCACGCAGTTCGTCACCACGGGCGGATACATCCCCGATGGCGACCTGGCCGCGATCAAGCCGATCACCACGTTCGGCGACCGGTTGCTCAACGACAACATCGCCGAGAGCGTCAAGCACGCCTGGTACAAGGGCGGTAAGGGGCCGTTGCATCCGTACAAGGGCGAGACCGAGGCGGAGTACACGGAGTTCTCGGATCACGGCAAGTACTCGTTCGTGAAGTCGCCGACGTTCGCCGGCAAGCCCGCGCAGGTCGGTCCGCTCGCCCGTGTGCTGGTCGCCGCGGCGAACAAGGACGAGGCGATCACGAAGCACCTGACGCGGCTGATCGGCATCGTCGAGGCCGTCGGCAAGTTCAAGGTGCCGCTCGCGGCGCTGCACTCCACGATCGGCCGCCATGCGGCCCGCGCCGTCATGTGCGCGCGCAACGTGGAGATCCTCGAGGACCAGTGGAACCTCCTGATGGCGAACATCGCGAAGGGCGACAGCGCGACGTTCGAGAAGCCCGTGTTCCCGAAGGGCGAGGTCTCGGGCTTCGGCTTCCACGAGGCGCCGCGCGGTATGCTCTCGCACTGGATCGTGATCGACAACGGGGTGATCAAGAACTACCAGGCCGTGGTCCCCACGACGTGGAATGCGGCCCCGCGCAACGAGGACGACCAGATGGGCCCGTACGAGTCCTCGCTCATCGGTACGCCGCTCGCGGACGCCGAGCTTCCGCTGGAGGTGCTCCGCACGATCCACTCGTTCGACCCGTGCCTCGCGTGCGCCGTGCACCTCGTGGATCCCACGCGACGAGACATCATCCAGGTCCGGGCGCTGTGACATGAAGATCGTGGTCCTCGGCGTCGGGAACATCATCATGGGCGACGAGGGCGTCGGCGTCCGCTGCATCGAGCGCATCGATGCCGCCGGACTTCTCCCGGGCGTGATCACCATCGACGGTGGGACCTCGACGAACGAGCTCCTCGGAGAGCTCGAAGGCCTCGATCTCCTGGTGATCATCGACGCGGTCGCGACCGGCGCTGCCTCCGGCACGCTGGTGCGCCTCGAAGGCGATCGCATCCCGTCGGCGTTCTCGAACAAGCTGTCGCCGCATCAGCACGGGATCAACGACCTGCTCGCCACGCTGACATTCATGGGCCGCGCCCCCGCGCGCGTCGTGCTGCACGGCGTGACCCCGCACCGGATGGAGCTCGGGCTCGAGCTGTCGCCGGAGATCGAAGCGGTGGTCCCGGCGCTGATCGCGAACGTCGTCGCCGAGGTCGAGCGCGCGTCGTGACCGGGCGGCGGATCGAGATCCGCGGCACGGTGCAGGGCGTCGGGTTCCGGCCGTGGATCTACCGGATCGCGTACGAGCTCGGAATCACCGGCCGCGTCCACAACCACTCGCGCGGCGTGACGATCGATGCATTCGCCACCGACGACGTCCTCGACCAGATGATCGCCCGGTTGCGTGAGCCCCCGCTGCCCGCTCGCGTCCGCGATCTGGTCGCGAGCGAGATCGCGCACGAGCCCCTCGCCGAGTTCGTGATCGTGCACAGCGCGGACGATGGTCCGAAGGCGCTGTCGATCCCGCCGGATCTCGCCACCTGCCCCGCGTGCGAGCACGAGATCCGCGATCCGGCCGATCGGCGAGCCGGCTACGCGTTCACGAACTGCACCGCGTGTGGACCGCGGTTCACGATCGCCACCGACGTGCCGTACGACCGCCCCGCGACGACGATGGCGCCGTTCGTGATGTGCCCCGCGTGCCAGCGCGAGTACGACGATCCGCTGGATCGCCGGTTTCACGCCCAGCCCAACGCGTGCCCGGTGTGCGGACCGCGCCTCGCGCTGTGGTCGGCGACCGGCGAGACGATCGACGAGGATCCCGTCGCCGGAGCGGCCCGCCGGATCACGCGCGGCGAGATCGTGGCGATCAAGGGCCTCGGCGGATTTCACCTCGCGTGCGACGCGACCAGCGATGCGGCCATCGCCACGCTCCGCGAGCGCAAGCACCGCGACGAGAAGCCGTTCGCGGTGATGGTGGCCGATCGATCCGCCGCGCAGGCGCTCGCGCTGCTGTCCCCCGAAGAGACCGCGCTGCTGCTCTCGCCCGAGCGGCCGATCGTGCTCGTGTCCCGCCGCCCGGAGACGCGGATCGCGCGCGGCGTCGCACCGGAGACCGAGCTCGTCGGTCTGATGCTCCCGTACACCCCGCTTCACCATCTCCTGCTGCACGCGGTCGGCGGCCCGCTGGTCATGACCTCGGCGAACCTGTCGGACGAGCCGATCTGCGCCGACAACGCCGATGCGCTGCAGCGGCTCGGTGGAATCGCGGACGCCTTCGTGGTCCACGACCGGGAGATCGCGACGCGCTGCGACGACTCGGTCGCGCGCGTGATCGACGGCAAGCCAACACTGCTGCGGCGCTCGCGGGGCTACGTCCCGCGGGCGATCGCCCTGCCCCGCGCGGTCGCGGTGCCGGTCCTCGGCGTCGGTGCGCAGCTCAAGGCCACGTTCTGCGTCGCCACCGGCGACAGCGCATACCTCGGCCCGCATGTCGGTGACCTCGACAACCTGTCGACGCTGGCGTTCTTCGAGGCCGCGGTCGCGCAGATGGAGCGCGTGCTCGGCGTTCGGCCCGAGGTAGTCGCGCATGATCTGCACCCGGGTTACGTGTCCACGCAATTCGCGCGCGCTCGCACCGGGGTGCGACACGTCGGGGTCCAGCATCACCACGCGCACGTCGCGAGCGCGATGGCCGAGCATGGCCTGACCGACCGCGTGATCGGCGTGGCCTACGATGGGACGGGCTGGGGCACCGACGGCACCGCATGGGGCGGAGAGCTCCTGCTCGCGAGCTACGCCGCGTTCGAGCGGCTGGCCACGTTCCGGCCGGTCGCGCTGGCCGGGGGCGGCACGGCGATCCGTGAGCCCTGGCGCATCGCGCTCGCGTTGCTCGACGACGCGTTCGGAGACGACGCGCCGATCGACCGTTTGCCGGTGTTCGCCGGCGTTCCCGCGCGCTCGATCGCCGTGGTCCGCGGGATGATCCGGAGCGGGGTCAACACGCCTCGCGCGCGCGGGATCGGGCGATTCTTCGACGGGATCGGGGCGCTCGGGCTCGCCCGTCCGAACGCGACCTACGAGGGCCAGGTCGCCGTTGCGTGGAACGTCGCCGCCGCCCTGGGCGAGCACGGCTGCTATCCCTTCGCGATCGCGGACGACGAGATCGATCTGCGGCCGCTGGTCCGCGGCGCCACCGACGAGCTTCTCGGAGGTGTCTCGCCGGGCGTGGTCTCCGCGCGGTTCCACGGCACCCTGATCGCCGCGACGATCGATCGGGTCCGCGCAGCGATCGCGAAGCACGGACGCCTGCCTGTCGTGCTCACCGGCGGTGCGTTCCAGAACCCGCGCCTGACCGAAGGCATCCACGCCGGGCTCGCCGATCTCGAGGTGTACACGCACGGCGAAGTCCCTCCTGGCGACGGCGGCATCGCGCTCGGCCAGGCACTCGTCGCAGACGCGGTGTGCAGGCACGACTAGTGCACGATGACCTGGAATGTGCCTCGGCGTTCCCGGTCGGGTGGTAGCGGTCGACGGCTCGATCGCGGACGTGGACTTCTGGGGCGTGGTCAAACGCATCCGGCTCGAGATCTGCGACGAGCCCGTGGTCCCGGGCGACTACGTGCTCAACCACGTCGGGTTCGCGATCCGGAGGATCCCCCCCGAGGACATCGCCGAGACGCTCGCCATGTACGACGAGCTGCTGGGACGGTCCCGCCTCGATGATCTGATGGCGGAGGATGTTCGCGCGGAGCTCGCCGCGGCGGAGGGCGATCGGTGACCGCGACCACCGACCGGCTCGAGTTTCGAGATCCCGTGCGCGGAGCAGCGCTCGAAGCGGCGCTCGGCGTCCATGCACGCGCGCTCGGAAGATCGCCCGTCTCGATCATGCACGTGTGCGGAAGCCACGAGCAGGCGATCGCGCGATTCGGCTTGCGCGCCGCGTTTCCGCCGGAGCTCGACGTGAGGATGGGACCCGGCTGCCCGGTCTGCGTCACCGACGTGCCCGAGGTCGACGAGGCCGTCGCCCTCGCGCTGCAGGGCGTGCGGATCGCGACCTACGGCGACATGCTGCGCGTGCCGGGCACGTCGAAGTCGCTCGCCGATGCGCGGGCCGCGGGTGCGAAGGTAGACGTCGTCTACGGCGTCATCCAGGCGGTCGAGCTCGCGCGCGTGACCACCGAGCCGCTGGTGTTCTTCGCATCCGGCTTCGAGACCACGGCGGTGGCCACCGCGGCCGTGCTGCGCGCCGATCCGCCGCCGAACTTCTCCGTGCTCTCGGCCCACAAGTACATCCCACCGGTGATGGAGATCGTGGCCGAGATGCCGGGCTCGAAGATCGAGGGCTTCCTCGCGGCGGGGCACGCGGCGGCGATCACCGGATGGGGTGTGTTCGAGCGGTTCGTCGAGCGCCATCGCATCCCGGTGGTGGTCGCAGGCTTCGAGCCGCTCGACATCCTCGCGGGTCTGGTCCGCCTCGTCGAGCTGATCGGAGCGAAGACGCCGACGGTCGAGAACATGTTCCCGCGCTGCGTCACGCGAGACGGAAATCGCGAGGCACAGCACGCGCTGTGGGACGTGTTCGAGCTGCAGGGCGGACGGTGGCGCGGCATCGCCCACGTTCCGAATGGCAACCTTCGCCTTCGCGACGAGTACGCGGCGTGGGACGCCCGTCGCCGGTTCGACATCGATCTCGACGCGCTGACCGGTGATTCTCCACCCGCGCTCGTGGCGCAGTGCCAGTGCGGCGACATCATGTCGGGCATCGCGTCCCCACACGACTGCGAGCTGTTCGGGCGCGAGTGCACGCCCGATGCCCCGGTCGGTGCCTGCATGGTGAGCTCCGAAGGCACGTGCAAGATCTGGCATCGCTACGGCGGGCACCCGGACCTCCGTCAGATCCAGAGGCGCGCATGAGGAACCCGCGCTTCGTCGACGACACGATCACGCTCGAGTACGGCGCCGGAGGCAGCGCGATGCGCGCGCTGATCGAGCAGGTGTTCGCGACCGGGTTCGGCGCCATCACGGGCGGCATCGGGCTCGCGCAGATGGACGACGGCGCCGCGATCCCCGTCGGAGATCGCTGGCTCGTGATCACCACTGACTCTCACGTCGTGCAGCCCGTGTTCTTCCCCGGCGGCGACATCGGCCGGCTCGCCGTGTGCGGCACGGTCAACGACCTGGCGATGATGGGCGCGACCGAGCCTCTGGCCCTGACCTGCGCGGCGATCCTCGAGGACGGCTTTCGCCGCGCAGACCTCGAGCGGATCTGGGCATCGATCCGCACCGCGTGCGATCAGGCCGGCACCACCATCGTCACCGGTGACACCAAGGTCATGGGCCGCGGCGAGCTCGATGGAATCGCACTGTCGACCACCGGCGTCGCGTTCGCATCGCGCGTGGTCACCGACTGTGGCCTGCGCCCGGGCGACATGATCATCGTGACCGGAACGATGGCGGACCACGGCCTGGCGATCCTCGCGACCCGTGCCGAGCTCGCCCTCGAAACGACGCTCGCCTCCGATGTCGCACCGATCAACGGGCTCGTGCGCGCGGCGCTCGCCGCCGGCGGTGCCGACATCGTCGCGATGAAAGATCCCACGCGCGGTGGCCTCGCGAGCGCCCTCCACGAGATGGCGGACAAGAGCGGCGTCGGCATCGTGCTCGACGAGCGCGCGGTCCCCGTGCGCGAGGAGGCTCGCGCGGTCAGCGAGCTGCTCGGGATCGATCCGCTGCTCGTCGCGAACGAGTGCAAGGCGGTGATCGGAGTGCGGCGCGGCGTGGTCGATGCCGTGCTCGCAGCGCTGCGCGCGCACCCGCTCGGTCGCGACGCCGCGATCGTCGGCGAGTGCATCGCCGAGCGCCCTGGCAGCGTGATCGTCGAGACAGGATTCGGGAGACGGCTGCTCGGCGAGGCCGAAGGTGAGCTCCAGCCGAGGATCTGCTGATGAGCCATATCCGGATCGATCGCCACGGTGCGGTGGGCGTGATCTCGATCGCGCGGCGCGACCGCTTCAACTCGCTCGACGTGGAGACCGCACAGGATCTCCGCAAGGCAGGACTGCAGCTCGCGCGTGATCGCGAGGTCCGCGCGGTCGTGCTGCGCGGCGATGGCGGCGTGTTCTGCAGCGGCGCGGACCTCAAGTACATCGCCCGCGGTGGCGACGACGAGGTCGGCTATCTGTCGCCCGACGCCCGGCCGGTAAAACCCGGCTACGGCAAGGTGTTCAAGCAGATCCTCGAGTACATCCACTCCACGATCTCGGAGATCCGCCGCGCACCGAAGCCATTCCTCGCGGCCGTCGATGGCCCCACCGCCGCCGGCGGGCTCGGGATCGCGATGGCCTGCGATCTCGTGATCGCGGCCGAGCGCGCGACGTTCGAGTGGGCGTACTTCAAGACGGGGCTGACCGGTGCCGAGAGCACCACGTTCATGCTTCCGCGGCTGGTCGGTTTTCACAAGGCGATGGAGCTCGTGCTCCTCGGTGACCGGCTCACCGCGAACGAGGCGCAGACCGTGGGGCTCGTGAACCGCGTGGTCCCGCACGACGAGCTCGACGCCCGTGCTCTCGAGCTCGCGCACCGTCTTGCCGAGGCGCCGACCGCCGCCGTGGGCGTCGCGAAGCGGATGCTCAACCGCGCAGCCGGCATGGACCGACTCGACGTCCATCTCGACGCCGAGCTCGCAGAGCTGTCGAGGATCGCCGATGGCGACAACTTCGCCGAGGGCCTGAGCGCGTTCCTCGAGCACCGCCCGCCGACGTTCGGTGCGGAGTAGCCATGCACGAGTATTCGATCGTCTCCGCGCTCGTCGACCAGGTGGAGCACCAGCTCGCCGCTCACCCGGGCGCGATCGCACGGCACCTGCGCGTGCGCATCGGAGAGCTCGCCGGCGTGGAGATCGAGCTGCTGCGCACCGCGTTCGAGACGTTTCGCGAGCGCAGCGTCTGCGCCGGCGCCGAGCTGACGATCGTCGCGGTGCCGGCGGTCTGGCAGTGCCCGCGCTGCGCGCGGCCGATCGCGGCCGGTGCGGTGCTCCGGTGTCCCGATTGTGATCGACCGGCGCATCTCGCGACCGGCGACGAGATCATCCTCGAACGGATCGAGATGGAGGTGCCCGATGTGTGACGTCTGTGGCTGTGGTGATTCCGAGCTGGTCCCCGTGGAGCTGCAGGCCCACGTCCTCGCCGACAACGACGCGCGCGCCGGTCATCTGCGCGAGCACTTCGTCCAGGCGGGCGTGCTCGCGATCAACCTGATGGGTTCGCCGGGTGCCGGCAAGACCGCCGTGCTGGAGCAGACCGCGCGCGTGTTCGCGGGGACGCAGCGCCTGGGCGGCGTCTCCGGCGATCTCGCCACGGATCGCGATGCGCGCCGGCTCGAGGCCGCAGGCATCACCGCGCGCGCGATCACCACCGGCTCGGCGTGCCACCTCGACGCGAGGATGGTGCACGACGCGTTACATCACATGACGTGGCAGGACCTCGACATGTTCTTCATCGAGAACGTCGGCAACCTCGTGTGCCCCGCGATCTACGATCTCGGTCAGGCCGCGAACGTCGTCGCGCTCTCGGTCACCGAGGGCGAGGACAAGCCGATCAAGTACCCGGTCATGTTCAAGAACGCCGACCTCGTGCTCCTGACGAAGGTCGATCTGCTCCCGCACCTCGACGTCGACCTCGCCGCGATCCGCGATGGCCTGTCGCGCGTGATGCCGGAGCCGCGCATGATCTCCGTCTCGGGGAAGACCGGCGAGGGGATCGCGGAGTGGTGCGCCTGGCTAGAAGCGCACCAGCGTGCGCGCCCGCTACGATCCGCGTCTCGCGTTCACCATCACCCTCACTGAGCGAGGTCGTCATGCAGCCGTCCGAGATCCTCCATCGCGCCGTCGAAGCCGCGGTCCAGGCACCGAGTTCTCACAACACCCAACCATGGCGCTTTCGCATCGAGGATCGTCGGCTCGAGATCTCCTATGACCCGGCCCGCCACCTCCCGGCGATCGACGCCGACGGCCGGCAACAGATCCAGGCGTGCGGATGTGCGCTCTACAACGCGCGCGTCGCGGTGCGCGCACTCGGATATCACGATGACGTCACCACCATGTTCACGGATGCGATCCATCCCGAGCTGGTCGCGACCCTGGCGGTGGGCGAGCAGCACATCACCACCGAGTCCGAGCACGAGCTGTTCGCTGCGATCCCGCGTCGTCGCACGAATCGCCGCGCGTTCATCGAACGACCGGTGGCATCGGGTGTGGTCGAGGATCTCGCGGCCGCAACGCATGCGCTCGGCGCGTCCCTCGTACGGCTCGATCCCGCTCACAAGCATCGACTGGCGGAGCTCGTCGACGCCGCGGACCGGCTGCAGTACGGCGACCCCGCGTTCCGGGCAGAGCTCGCGCGCTGGCTCGTCCCCACCGGCAGCCGCCGCCGCGATGGCATTCCGTATGCGGAGAAGGAGTACGGATCCTCGATGCCGTTCTCGCGGATGCGCGCGCTCCGTTCTCCGGCCCTCGGCGAGAAGGTCGGTGCCCTCGAGACCGCCTTCATCGAAGGCGCCCCTGTCGTCATCGCGATCGGAACGCCGACCGATGACACCGGCGCGTGGCTCGCGTCGGGTCAGGCGCTGCAGGCCGTGCTCCTTCGCGCCACCAATTACGGCATGTCGGCGGCGTTTCTCAACCAGGTGCTCGAGCTGCCGGAGCTCCGCTACCAGGTCGCCAACCTGCTCCCCGAGATCGGGTACCCGCAGATGATCCTGCGCATCGGATACGCCGAGGACAGCGTGCACCATCCGGCACCGCGCCGTCCGCTCGACGAGGTTCTCGACATCGGAGCTACTGCAGCATCGAGCCGCCGCTGACGATCGCGGCGTCGGGCCACACGGCGTTGAAGTACGAGCTGGCGTCGATACCCCAGTCGCCGGAGGTCTTCGACGTCTCGCTGATCGCCGCCATCGCGAAGCTGCCCGACCCCGCGCCCATCGTCATCAGCGCCGCCGTCGGCACCTTTCCGGTCCCTGCCGACGCGGGGAACTTGCAGAACAGCGACGGCTGGCCACCGGCGCCGGCGAGGAAGATCTGCACCTGCCCGCTACCGCCGCCGCTCCAGCTCACGCTGTAGTCCTGCGCCCGGTTGATCGCGAGCAGCGAGCCCGCCGCCGGCTTCGCGGGTGCGGTGATCGTCGCCTTCGTCGGCGTGGTGAGGGACACGGTGAATGCGGGAACGTCCGCTCCCGCCGCGGCGAACGTGATCATCTCGCCACCGTTGAACAGCGACGTCATCGACGTCTGCTGCACGTACTGCTTGTCGGTTCCCGGGACGAGCGAGAGCGGCTTGGTCGCGCCCGTGATCGTGATCGTTCCGGCGCTCTGGGCGCCCTGCGGTTGCGCGGTCCCGCAGTTGCGCACCGCGCATGGCCCGATGGTCTGCATGGTGGTGCACGCCGCACCGGCCGTGAAGAACCCGGCGCTGGTCGAGCCTCCGCGGGTCGGCGTGCCCGGGATGTTCATCGCGTCGTAGCTCTGGATCGATACGGAGCCGGAGTGCGCGGGCAGCGCAGCATCCGGCCCGGGACCGTCGTCGCCACCGCCGCCACCGTTGTTGCTACCGCCACACGCGACGAGGAAGATCAGCGCGATTCGCACGCGCGGAGCATAGGCGCCGGCCGCGGCCGTGCAACCTATTTGGAGTCGACGGCGGACTTGGCCGGCTGATCCGCGGCCTTCTTCGTCGGAGACGGCTCGTTCACCGAGCGCTTCGTCTTCGAGCGCTCGGCGCGCTGCTCCTGATCCTTCTCGCGCGCGTTATCGATGTACGCGAGGCACTCCTTCACGGAGCGATCCGAGGCGACGTTCTGCTTGTAGTAGGCGAGGTCGCGGTTCGCGAGGACGACGGCGATCGATGCCGCACCCTTGCAGTCACCGTTGCGCACGCGCGCGATGATCGTGGTGTGCTGTTCGCGGGCCCACGCGAGCTGCGGATCGTTCGCGCTCTTGTCCTCGGCGGGGGCGGCGGCCTTCGTCCCGGTGCTCGTCGCGACCTTCGGCGGCGGCGGAGGAGGCGGCGACGGCGACGCGGCCTGGGGTGCGTTGCGAGCGACCTGACCATCAGGAGCCTTCGGCTCGGCCTTCGCGGCCGACTTCGTGGTGGTCGCGGGGGGCGTGTTGCTGCGCGGTGCGGAGCCCGTGACGGCGGTGCCATTGCCGGCGCCGCCGCCGCTACCGCCGACGGTGAGGCCGGGGCCTGGCGTCACGGCGTTGACGCTCTCTTTCGAGACATCGTCGGTCGGGGCGGTCGCGTAGCCGCGGCCCGGTGCCGCCTCGCCATTCGCGTTGCCCTCGAAGTCCTTCACGGTCGGCTCGTCGGAGCGCAGCTCCATATACGCGCCGCTCGGCTTCTTCGCCGTGGCGCCCTTCTTCGCGTTCTTCGCGGCGACCTCGTCTCCGGTGCGATCGCGCGGTCCGGCCGGGTCCTGCTTCGTCGTCTCGGTAGCCTTGCCGTCGGCGACCGTGTTCTGCTGCTTCTGGGCTTCGAGCTTGCCCTGCCGTCCATCGGAGTCGGCGAGCGAGACCTGGAAGCGGTCGGTCGAGTCGCCGCCGAACGCCGCGGAGCCCATCGCGGCATTGGAGCCGGCCTCGCCACCGTGGACAGTGCCCTGGTCGAGGTTGTCGTCGAGGCGATCCTTCGCGGGTTCGCTCGCGACGATGCTGTGATCCGATGCGGCCGGCTTGGACTCGACGGCCGTCGCGGGCGCGGTCTCGACGAACTGATCGCCCTTGCGATTCTGGACCAGCGTGACGACACCGATCACCACGACGAGCATCGCGGCCGCCGCCATCGCGGGGTGCGCCATGAACGAGCGGGCGAACCGGGCGAACCAGCCCTCGCGCTCTTCCGGCCTGGGAGCGCGGCGCGCCGCCTCCTGCAGAAGAAGTGCGCTGACCGACTGCGGCGGATCGAGCTGGACCTGGAGGATCCGGCTGGCGCGCACCGCCTCGCGGGTCGAGGTCAGCGCGGCGAGCGCCGTCTTGTCCGCGGGGTGCGAACCCAGGTGGATCTCCAGGCGCGTCTCTTCGGCGGGCGTGAGCTCACCGTAGAGGGCGCTGATCAACAGCGCATCGATTTCCTGGGGTTCCAACATCGGTCCGGGCGTCCTTATACTACTCGTTGTACTCGACGAACGACGAACGGACGAGGCCAGCGGTTTCAAGCGGTTGCGCTTACTTCACGCGCCGCTTTCCACCAAGTGGGCCTTCGGGTTTGTCGCTCGTTGATTACAGACGCAGGAGCACGCCGGAGGATCTAACGTGGTGCTGTATGTGCACGACGCCGCGTGTCGCAGGGGCCAACACGCTGATTTTCTTCAGTCCTTGTTCGGCTCGCAGGACCAGTTGATCGAGTCGATCGCCCACGCGTCGTCGCCGCAGGCGGACGCGGTGGCCTGGGCCGATCCCGTTCCCGCGCTCGTCAGTGCGAGCTTCGCGGAGCCGGCGTGCGTCGAGCGGCGCTTCTTCGACGTCGGGGCGCAGACCACGCGCCACGACATCGAGCAGTCGACCGGGATCGAGCAGCTGTTGTGGATCGACATCTCGACGGTGTCGTCGTCCTTGTCGGTCTGATCGAACGACGTGCAGTCCGCGAGGGACTTCTTCTCTGCCCGGTCAGCGGTCGCAGCGGGAACGAGGATCATCATGGCGAGGGCGCAGGTTGCCCATCGCGCCCAGGTCGAGGTGCGCATACGTGGTCCTTCCAGTGCCCGGACGGACGACGTCCGGGGAGAGTTCCGCCTGTGCGCCGCGAAGCAGCAGCACCGTCGGGGTTCAGGACATGAGACAGCGCCCGCGCGCGTCGGTTCCGCAAAAGTTATGATTTGCCAATGCCCAGTCCTCTCGACGTGTTCCGCGATGACGCCCTCGCCGGCCACGTGGCCCTGATCACGGGCGGCGGCACGGGCATCTGTCGCGGGATCGCCGCCGCCTATGCGCGCCTCGGCGCCGATGTCTGCATCGTCAGCCGCAAGCAGGACGTGCTCGATGTCGCCGCGCGCGAGTTGTCGGAGCAGTCGGGCCGCACCGTGATCGGCGTCGCCGCCGACGTTCGCGATCCCGAGGCGATCGCGCGCGCGGTGAAGGCGACCGTCGAGAAGTTCGGCAAGCTCGACACGCTCGTCAACGGCGCCGCCGGCAACTTCCTCTCGCCCGCCGCGGCGCTCTCACCGAACGGCTTCGCCACCGTCATCAACATCGATCTCATGGGTACGTTCAACGCCGCGCGCGCCGCGTTCGAGCACCTGTCGAAGACCGGCGACTCGCTGATCCTGAACATCAGCGCCACGCTCCACTATCACGGCACGCCGCTGCAGATTCACGCCTCCGCCGCGAAGGCCGGCGTCGACGCGGTGACGAAGAACCTCGCCGTCGAGTGGGGGCGGTTCAAGATCCGCGTGTGCGGCATCGCGCCCGGCCCGATCGCGGAGACCGAGGGCATGAAGCGGCTCGCGCCCGGCGAGGTCACCAGCAAGATGGCCGCCGCGATCCCCGCGGAGCGGTTCGGCACGATCGACGAGATCGCCGCCGCCGCCGTGTTCCTGCGCTCGCCCGCGGCCGCGTACGTCACCGGTCATATCCTCGTCGTCGACGGTGGCCACTGCGTCGCGACCCCGGCGCTCGGCATGGCGTTCGGATGACCGTTCGCCGCGCCCGGCGCGGCACGTCGCTCGATGCGGTCGCGAAGCAGATCCGCGCCGGGAAGAAGCCAACCCCCGCCGAGCGCGCGGCGATGGCGCGCACGTCGCAAGGCCCGCTCGATGTCGCCCTGCCCGCGCGGCCGATCTCGGTCGAGCTGATCGCCGGGCGCGCGCACTACGAGCGCGTGATCGCGGCGGTGCTCGCGGCGCACACGAGCGTGTGGATCGCGACCGCGAACGTGAAGGGCCTGATGGTCGAAGGCGGCCGGCGACAGCGCAAGCGCGACAGCTACGTGTCGATCCTCTCGCTGCTCGACGGTCTCGCGGCGAAGGGCGTGGAGCTGCGCCTGCTGCACGCGGAGCTGCCGTCGGGCCCGTTTCGCCAGGAGATCGCGGAGCACCCGCGCCTCGTCGCCGGCGGCCTCGCGCTCGCGCGCTGCCCGCGCGTGCACCTGAAGGCCGTGATCGTCGACGGAGCGCTGCTCTACCTCGGTAGCGCGAACTGGACCGGCGCCGGCCTCGGCGCGAAGGGCTCCGGTAAGCGAAACTTCGAGCTCGGCATCGTCACCGATGACGCGCCGCTGCTCGATCAGGTGCAGAGCATGTTCGAGCGGATCTGGAGCGGCGGCGAGTGCGGCGGCTGCAAGCTGCGCGACGTGTGCCCCGGCCCCCTCGACGAGGCAGCTTGATGCCATCGAGCTCACTCAGTCGGGATCACCGCCAAGGAGTACTCTGACGTCGAGCTCGATCGCGTCAAAGGGTTCGGCACGTACCGTCTCGTGTGGCTCGGCACGCAAGGCGACCAGGTACCCGTCAGGGGTATGCCGGTGAACCGTCAGCGTGCGATCGACCTGGTCGATGATCCAGTAGTGGGGCACGCCGGCCTGATGGTAGCGGCGCAACTTCGTCACGGTGTCGACCGCCCGATTGGATTCGCTCACGATCTCGCAGATCCAATCGGGGCGAAGCGTGACCGGCCGTTCCTTCGGGGGATCGGGCGCGCGCTCTCGGCGCCAGCCCGCGATATCCGGCCGGTACCCCCGACCATCGAGGATGGTGTCGACTTCCGTTGCGATCCACCAGCCCCCCGGCCCCCCCGGCCCGCCCGTCCGGCGGTGAAACGGACCAACGAGCGCGCCTGTGGTGAGGCTCTGTGCTGTCCCATGATCGAAGGTCGGTGCCGCCTTCTCGACGAACTCGCCATCGATCAGCTCGATCCGCGCTTCGGCAGGCAGTGCAAGCCAGTCGGAGATCGTCTTGGCTCGACCATCGGACGCAGGCGTTGACATCCGCGATGAGGGTACCATCCGTCGTACGGACTGGCGATCCGCCAGACATTTCAGGTCGTTGCCGACAGATGTAACCGCGACGGGTTCCTCGGTCACTATCGATGCAGGTGATGGCCACTGCCTACGTGGAAGACGTCCTGCTCGTCGACCGGTGTTTGACCGGCGAGCCGGCGGCCACCCGCGAGCTGTTTCGGCGTCACCGCAATCGCGTGCACGCC
>JBBRED010000101.1:0-23124 GCA_038203335.1 Haliangiales bacterium
GAAGCAATGACCAACGGACAGCACGAGGTATCGAACCAGGGCGGCCAGGACATCTTCGCGAAGATCGTCGCGAACCAGGAGAAGATCCTGGCGAACCAGACGAAGATCGTGGGTAACCAGAAGAAGCTCGATCAGGTGCTCGCGAACCAGCGCCAGATCGGCGGCAACCAGAAGGCGCTCGCGCAGATCCTCGCGGGCCAGAAGACGATCGTCGCGAACCAGAAGAAGATCCTCGCCAAGCGCTAGATGGATCTCCTCGAGCGAGCTCGCGCGCTGGCGGCGTGCCCGCTGTTTGCGGACCTCGCTCCCGCGGTCGTGATCCGGCTCGCGGAGCGCGCGCGTCCCTCGAGCCTCGAGCCGGGCGAGCGCCGGACCACCGACGACACGGTGTGGATCGTCGTGGAAGGCTCGCTCGTGATCGCGTCGCGGGCGGCGATGTCCGCGGTGGCCTCGATCAGCACCACGCGCAAGCACGGCGGCACCGCGACCGCGGGCCACGTACTCGGCCTGGTCCGCGTGATCGCGCCGCAGACGCCCGCGCTCGACGCCGTCGCGGAGAAGCCGAGCGTGGTCATCGGCATCTCGGTCGATGACATGCGCGACGTGCTCGAAGAGGATCCGGTCGCGCTCACCGCACTCTCGGCCGCCCTCGCCCGCCGCCTGCTCGAGGGCACCTCGTGAATCGCCGCGCGTTCGTGCTCGGCGCCGCGATGGTGCTGCTGTGCAACTTCGTCGCGGTCACCCTCCGCTCGTTCGCCGAGGCCGCGTTCCTCGAGGCCTACGGAGGGCTCCGCCTGCCGTGGCTGCTGATCGCGAACGCCGGCGGCTTCGCGCTCGCCACGCTCGGCTACGACGTGCTCTCGCGGCGGGCGAGCGCACGCGTCCTCGATCTCGGCCTGCTCGTCATGCTGCTCGTCACCGCGGGGACGAGCCCGGCGCTGCTCGCCGCGGGCGTGCCGCCGGTGGTGCTCGTCGTGACGCTCGCGGCGTTCTCCCAGGTCGCGGGCCTCGCGCTGTGGAATCGGGTCGCCGCCTCGGTCGGTGGTCGCGACGCGCGACGCATGCTCCCGCGCGCAGGGGCGGCGGTCACGCTCGGCGGCGCCATCGCCGGCCTCGGCGCCGGTGCGCTCGTCTACCGCGCCGGGCTCACGATGCTGCCGTACCTCGGCGCCGGCATCACCGTGATCGTGATCGTCCTGTGCATCACGCAGGAGGCCGCGCTCGCGAACGGCGGCGCTCCGGGCGCCACCGCACCGGCGGGCACCTCCGAGGTGCTCAATCCATTGCAGCGCCGGTTGCTCACCGGCCTGATCGCCGTCGCGTTGCTCGAGGGTGTGGTCGCCACGGTGATCGATCTGCAGTTCATCGCGCAGCTCAAGGGCCGCTTTCAGGGTGATGCGCTCGCCGCCGCGGTCGCGCTGTTCTACGGCGGCACCAACGGCGTGCTGTTCCTGCTCCAGATCCTCGCGGTGCCGCGCCTCCTCGTCACGCGCAGTCTGCCGACCACCGCCGGCATCCATCCGCTGTTCGCGATCGCCTGGTACGCGATCTTCGCGACCGCGCCCGGCTTCCTGCTGATCGCCGGCACGCGCACCTCCGATCAGGTGCTCCGGCTCGCGACCTCGCGCACCTCGCAGGAGATCGAGCTGTCGGCGTTCCCGCCCGGCCCGCGCGCCCGCTGGAAGGTGCTGCTGCGCGGCGCGATGTGGCCGCTCGGCGCCGCCGGTGCCGCGCTCGTGCTGCTGCTGATCGGCCCGGTGGCCGTCGCGCATCCCGCGGGCCTCGCCGTCGCGGGAATGGGTGTGGCCATCGTGTGGTGGATCGTGGGCCAGGTCACCGCGCGCCGGTTCCAGGCCGCGCTCGTCGCGCCACTTGGCATCCGCGCGCACCAGACCGAGGACCTTCGCCAGATCGATCTCGAGACGCTCGAGCGCTGGGCCGAGGCCGCCGGTGGCGACGATCCGCGCGTCGCGGCGATCGCGCGCGCCGCGATCGATCGCGCGCGTGTGGCGGCATCGGATCTCGGCGATCACCTTCGCCACGACGAGCCCTCCGTGCGCACTGCGCTGTTCGAGCAACTCGCGCGCTCGCCCACGCCCTCGCTGCGCGGCGAGCTGCGGGCCGCGGTGGAGATCGAGGACGACGATCGCGCCCTCGCCGCTGGTCTCAAGGCGCTCGCGCTCGCCGGCGACGACAGCCTGCTCGAGCGCGGCCGTTCGCGCGGCGCGCTTGCGCGCGAGGTCGCCGAGGCCGTGCGCTCGGCCGAGGTCACGCTGCGCGGCGGCGACGTGCTCGCCGAGCTCGATCGCCTGTGCGAGCGCGATCCGCACTGGGCGGTGGCCCTCGTCCGCGCGCGCCGCACCGACTTCGCCGAGGCGGCGTTCGCCGCCGCGCTGACCGAGGCTTCGCGCGTCCCCGCGCGCCGCGCCGGCGCCCTCGCCGTGATCGCCGGCATCGGCCCCGAGGCCACGCGCTCGATCCTCGCCGCCGCGCTCGAGACCGGCGACACCGACGCCACCGACGCGATCGTGGGCCTCGATCACGAGGGGGCGCAGCACCTCGCGCCGTGGATCCCCGAGCTGTCGCCGCTCGCCCGCGCCGCCCTCGCTCGCGCGCTCGGCGGTGCACCGTCCGGCGCCGAGCTCGTCGGAGCGCTGCTCGGCGGATCGGATCCCGAGGTCGCACACGCCGCGCTCCGCACCGCGCTCGCGATCGCCCGCGGTGGCGCCACCCTGCCCGCCGGCCCGATCGCCGCGGCGAACAAGGCCTCGCTCGAGGCCCTCGTGCTCCACCTCGACGCGCGCGACGCCGCCGCCGACTAGTCGCCATGCGCGAAGCAAGAGCTCGAGATCGCGATCCGCCGCTGCGTCGCGCGCATGCTGTGGGCCGCCGCCGTGGAGGCCGTCGCCGCCGGCCGCGATCCGGCCGCGCTCGCCGCCGCCGCGCGTCACCTCGTCGGCGGTCGCGAGGCCGAGCGCCGGCGTGCCCTCGACGTGGTCCAGGAGGTCCAGGCCGGTCGATCCGAGATCCTCGCCGTGATCGAGCGCTGGCTGCGCCCCGCCGAGCCCACGCCCGGTACCGCCGCCGTGCTCGCTCCGGTCGATCCGTGGCTCGCAGCGCTGTGCAGCGGTGAGCTCGCCGACCTCGAGCCCACGCTCCTCGCGCTTCGCAAGCCCGCCCTGTTCGCCACCATCGCCGGTCCCGCCCTCGCCGCGCTCGCGACCCGCGCCGCAAAGCGCTCGGTCTCCGGCGAGCTGTTCGCCGCCGGCTCCGATGGCGACAGCATGTTCGTCGTCATCGACGGCACGCTCGAAGCGCTCCGCCCCGGCACGCCATCGCGCAAGATCGCCGCCGGCGGTGTGGTCGGCGAGGTCGCCGTGCTGACCCGCGCCAGGCGCGCCGCGACCGTGATCGCGCCCGAGCCGACTCAGGTCCTCGAGATCGATCGCGAGACCTTCGCCGCCGTCTCGCGGCGCGCGCCGGAACTGGTTGCCGGCCTCTCCGCGACCCTCGCCGGCTGGATCGCCCCCGAGCGCCCCGACGTGCTCGGGACCTAGAACTGGAAGTAGATGAACGGCACCATCTTCGCGTGCCCGAGCTCGCGCAGGACGAGCGCCACGCACGCGAGCACGAAGCCCTGCGCCGGCGCCGGAAGCGCGACGAAGCGCTCGCGTAGCCAGCGGTAGCTGCCGTCGGCGAAGAAGTGGATCGCGAAGCCCGCGACCATCGTGACCGTCACGAGCGGAACGATGTTCGCGTGATCGAGCTCGAACGAGGCGAGCCGGCGCAGGATCGCGAGCGCGTTATCGAAGTCGCTCGCGCGGAAGAAGATCCACGCGAGGCACACGTACTGGAACGTGAACACCACGGCGATCGAGCGCCGCGTGATCACGAACAGGCGGCGGCCGAGCAGCGCATCCCCGCGCTCGACGATGTCCGCGATGATGCCGAGCAGCCAGGTCAGCGCGATCAGCGGGATCCACAGGTCCTGCTCGCCCACCTGCAGCGACCACAGAAAGCTCACGAACGCGCCGCACATCGCGATGCGCAGGAGCTCGGGGATCCACACCGAGCGATCGGGGCTGCGCCAGACCAGAAAGAACGACAGCACGGGCCGCTCCGGCTCCGCCGCCGGCTTCTCGTCATCGCCGAGCCACGCGGTGACCACCGCCCACAGCGGCGTCACGGTCAGCCACGCGAGCACGAGCTGGCCCCAGCTCTGGCTCCGCTCCGTGCCGCCCACGGCGCCGAGCCCCGAGTACACGCCGAGGATGCCGAGCGCGGCGACGAGCACGCAGCCCGCGAGCATCCGCCACGCCTCCGCGAGGTTGCCGCCCGCGGTGGCGCGCTGGAAGAACCGCGTGATCGCGAGCCCGAAGCCGTGCAGCGCGCCCCACACGAGGAACGCGAAGCTCGCGCCATGCCACAGGCCGCCGAGCAGCATGGTCAGGATCAGGTTGACGTATGTCCGCGCCGCGCCCTTCTTGCTGCCGCCGAGGGTGATGTAGAGGTAGTCGCGCAGCCAGGTCGAGAGCGAGATGTGCCAGCGCCGCCAGAACTCCTGGAGGTTCGCGGAACGATAGGGCGTGCGGAAGTTCTCCGGCAGCGTGAAGCCCAGCACCTGTGCCGATCCGATCGCGATGTCGGAGTAGGCGGAGAAGTCGCAGAAGATCTGCAGCGCGTAGGCCCACACACCGACGGCGACCTCGAGCGCCGAGAATCGTTCGGGGGCCTCGAACACGCGATCGACGATCGCGAGCGCGAGCGTGTCGGCGATCGCGATCTTCTTGAACAGTCCTGTGCAGATCCGGAACAGGCCCTGCGTGGCCCTCTCGAGCTGCATCTCCGGCAACGTGTCGAGCTGCGGCAGCAGATCCTGCGCGCGCACGATGGGACCGGCGACGAGCTGCGGGAAGAACAGGACGAACGTCGCGAACTTCACCACGGAGCGAGTCGCCTTGAGCTCGCGACGATAGACATCGATCGTGTACGACAGCGACTGGAACGTGTGGAACGAGATGCCCGCCGGAAGGATCAGATCCAGCGGCGCGATCTGACCGGCGTCGGGGGCGACGTAGCCGGCGATCGGGTTGACGATGTCCTGCGTGAAGAAGTTGGTGTACTTGAAGAACGCCAGGATCCCGAGGTTCGAGCACAGGCTCACCACGACGAGCGCCTTGCGCTTCCACGGATCCTCGGTTCGCTCGATCCAGATGCCGAGGTAGTAGTCGAGGACGATGGTGCCGAGCAGCAGGCCGAGGAGGTAGCGATAGGGCCCCGGCATGGCCGCCGCCCACGCGTGATAGAACAGCGACGA
Source organism: Haliangiales bacterium (assembly GCA_038203335.1). Lineage (GTDB taxonomy): Bacteria > Myxococcota_A > Polyangia > Haliangiales > Haliangiaceae > JABFXX01. The sequence continues at coordinate 5,318 of JBBRED010000101.1, forward strand.
CGCGACGAACAGGATGACCACGCGCCCGAGCGGCCGTGTGTCCTCGTCGGTGGTGGCGCCCACGCCGACGCCCAGGATGAACAGCACCACGAGATGTGCGTGCTTCACGATGTGCGCGGTGACCTCGTCGAGGACTCCCTCGCCCACGGCGAGCGCCACGGTCGTTCCGACGATCGCGAGCGCCACGACAAGGCCGCGTGCGATCCACGTCTGGCCCTGCTCCGATCCGATCCAGTGCCCGCGTCGTCGCCCGAGGTGGAGGGCACCGCCGAGCACCGCCGTGCCCACGCCCCAGCGCAAGAACAGCTCGATCGGCCAGCCCTGGAACTGCGGATGGTCGCCGGCCGCGAGGCGCAGGAGCGCGCCGCCGATCGGATCCCACAGCGCATCGGGATCCTTCGCGACGAGCATCACCACCACATCGCCGAGCAGGATCATCACGGCGATCCGCGCCCACGCCGCACGCGGCCCTCCCCAGCGCGCGAGCGCGTAGAGGAAGAACACCGCGATCAGGAACAGCGGGTAGTCCGGACTCGAGAACAGCATCGTCTACGGCGCGATCGGACCCGGGAGAGGAGCGTCGACGGGGACCCGCGGCGGCGTGGGATCGCGGTGCGTGCTCGGCGGCAGCTTGCGATCGCTGCGCCAGCGCGCGTAGTCGGCGAGCAGCGCGTGCGACAGCGCATCTGCCCAGATCTGGTAACCGAGGTCGGTGAAGTGGACGTGGTCCTTGTAGGCGGTTTTCGGCTCGTTGATGACCCAGGCGTGCATGCGGTCGGGTCCTCCCATCGCCGAGAGCGTGTCGAAGAACGCGACCTTGTTGCGCGCCGCGGCCGCGTGCTCGACGGAGATGATCTCGCCGAGCACCGCGGGCGTGCGCCACTCGCACTCGGGAACGATGCTTCCATCCTTGCCCGGCTTCATGCGCTCGCACGCTCGCCCGCCCTCGCGCACGCCCATGTCGGGCGGCCCGAGGATCAGGATCGAGGCGGTCGGCGCCGCCGCCCGGATGCGCAAGATGGTCTCGTCGAAGTAGCGGGCCATCGCCTCGAGATCGAGATCCGGGTCATCCGCCTCGTTCGTGCCGTACTGCAGCACCACGAGCCGCGGATCGCGCGTGGCGAGCTGGTCACCGATGATCGACCAGTCCCACGAGCGCAGGCTTCCGAGCCGGCGCCCGACCACGCCGAGCGCATCGACGATCACGCCCGGTACGCCGCGCTCCATCACCACGCCGAACAGATCGAGCTGACCACCGCCACCGTGCTCGAGCGTCAGCTTGTGCGGGCCATCGGGCACCGGGATGATCTGGCGCGCGGGGTGCGGCGGCTCGATCGGCTGCGTCCGCGTGACGAGCTGCTGCCACGGCTGATCGTCGACCCGGTAGCGCAACGTCCCGTGGTCCGGCGCCGCCTGGTAGAGGATCTCGAACTCCGCGACCTTGGTCCCCGCCATGCAGTCGGCGCAGGTCTCGACCCACAGCTGCGCGCCCTTCTGCGAGCCGTAGACGCGGAGCCCCGCGATCCCGAACGGCTCGGAGTCGCCCCGCTTGCCGCCGACCGCCGCGCGCCACGATCCAGAAACGCCGTACTTCACGTCGCGCTGATAGTAGTGCCGCGCCGGTGGCCGCCCCGCGCCGACGAGCCCGCGCCCCGCGTCGCCGAACCTCGCCTGCAGCGTGATGCGCAGCCGTGACGTCATCGAATCGCCGGCGGTGTGCGAGTCGCCGAAGAACAGCATCAGCGCGCGGCCGCCCGGGTCGATTCTCTCCGCTGCGTCCCACGCCGTGAACAGGTGGTCGAGCGTGTCTCCCGGCGCATCGAGGACACCCGGGACGTGCGAGGCCGCTTCCGCCGGTGCCGGAGCACCGTCGACGCCGGCCTCGCCGACCGCCGCGAGCGGCGGTTTCGGTGGCTTCGGTGGCATGCGCTCGCCCTCGCATCCGACGTTGCAGCCCAGCAGCGCGAGCGCTGCACCGAACATCACGGGCAGCGCTCTAGCGATTCGCATAACGACCGGCTCCCGTCATCAGCGCGTCGTAGATCGCGTCCGCGAACTTGTTGGAGCCCTTGCGCGTGAGGTGCTGGAAGTCGGTGCCGACGAGGCCCTTGCGGAACCACTTCTCGGCCGAGCCCTTCGCACCCATCCAGTCGTACGTCGAGAAGAACGCGCATCCGGCGGTGTGCGCAGCGCGGCGCTGCGCATCCACGAGGACCGGCATCACCGGCCGCGACGGATAGCCGCCGTCCTTCGCCTCGGCCTGATCGGTGGGCGAGACCACGAGGCACGTCGCATCGGGGCGCGCCTTGCGGATCGGGTTCAGCACCTTCTCGTAGTTCGCCTGGTACAGCTTCGTGTCCTGATCCTTGGGCCCGAGCCACTGCGCCTCGTTCGCACCGATCATGATCATGATGAGGTCGGCACCGCGGTGCACCAGCGAATCGGAGAACGCGGCCATGTTGTGGTTCGCGAAGCTCTTCACGTTGACGCTGACGATGCCCATGTTGTCGACGACGGCGCCCTTCGGATTCTCGAGCTGCAACCCGAACGTGCGCACGCGGCCGGTGAGCTCGATCTTGAAGCTCGCCGCGCCGTCGTCGAGCGTGATCTTCGCGTAGCCGGCCTCGCGTGCCTCGGCCTTGGTGTCGGTGCGCATCGCCTCGCGACCATCGGCCGTGATCGTCACGCTGCCGCCCTTCGCCTGCGCGAGGTACGCGAGCTCGAGGTTCGTGACCTTGCCCGCGTTGAGCTTGATCGTAGCGTGCGCGTCGTCGCCCTCGGCGGTGGCTCCGCCCGCGCCATAGAGGCCATCGGCGATCTGCAGCGTGGAGATCGCGTGCGTCGCCCAGTTGCCCGAGCTGCCGCGCGTGATCGACTCGTGGCCGACGAACCGGTGCGGCGGCACGAGCGGGATCCAGCCCGGACCGCCATCGCCAAGCACGCCCTGCAGCTTCGATCGCAGCCGGCCGGGAATCGCATCGGTCGCGACCACCGAGTCGCCGTACCACGACACGCGCACCGCTCGACCGAGCTTGCCGGCCTTCTCGTCGGCGACCGCCTTGTAGAACGCGTCCATCGCCCAGCGCTTGCAGCTCTCGGGCGTGCCCTCGAGACACGTATCTTCGAGCGCGCCGCCCTTCGCGCGATCCGCGCTGCTCACCGGCATCGCCGGCGGTTCGTCCTCGGCGCCCGCCTCCGCGACCGTCGGCGATGGCGCGGTGAACGTCGGCCCCGGCGCGCCGGTCTGGCCCTCCGTCTCGCGGCGATGGGTCAGCCGATCCGCGACCGCCTGCACTCCGCCGTCGATCGCGACCAATCCGACCACCATGAACCCGCCAAACCACAACAGTGTCGGCGTGATGGTCCAGCTGCGTGGGGGTGCCGACATCTGGTCGAAGGTATGCGAAGGGACCGCCGTGCGCAAAGTCGCGGCCTGGCGCGTCGCTCGCATACGATCCTGACCCTGGAGGGGTTCATGCGCACGCCTATCTTGAGCTGCTTGGTAACGGTCACGATCCTCGGTGGATGCGGCGACGACGGGGACTCAAAAGTCCCACCTCGGATCATCGAGGGTGGCGGAATCAGCGACGGACCGATCGACGGTGTCGCAAATATCTACGTCATCAACGACACCACCCGCGAGCCGATCGCCGGGGCCAAGGTCCTGGTCGGGACGGTGGAAGGCCAGACCGATAGCACCGGCCTGTTCATCGCCGAGGGCATCAAGGGCCCGCAGACCATCGCGGTCAAGGCCGACACCTTCCGCTCCGAGATGTGGCTCGGTGCGAACGGCGCGAACATGACGTTCGACCTCGAGCTGGCCACGCCGGCGGTCGCACCGCGCGCCACGCTGATGGGCACGATCGACACGTCCTCGATCGTGGTCCCGCAGGGCCACCTCCGGTTCGGCCTCGTCTTCTACTCGCAGACCGACGACCTCGGCGATCCCTCGAACGAGATCCCCACGCCGAACGACAAGAACATCTGCTCCGGCGGCGGCATGAACAACCCGCAGCCGTGCGCGTTCACCATCGACGTGCGTGGTGGCCGCGTCGCGCTCCTCGCCGCGATCTACGACCGCGACCTCAAGGGCACGCCCGCCGTCCCCGACGACGACACGATGACGTTGATCCGCTGGGCTTATCGTGGCGGCATCACCGTCACCGCCGGCGTCGCCCAGAGCGGCCAGGACTTGACGCTCGTCGACGTCGGCAACATGAGCAACATCACCGTCGACTTCGGCTCGCCGCCCTCGGGCCTTCCGACGGTCGGCGCCCTGATCGGCATGAACCTCGGCACCGACGGCGTGTTCCAGATTCCGCTGTTCCGCACGCCCACCGATGCGACGCTGCTCGCGCCGAAGCTCGCCGCGTTCACCGGCGCGACCAGCTTCCGGCTCACCGCGATCGCGAACACCGGCACCGATCCGGCGACCACGCAGAGCGTGCTGATCCGCCGCGTGCTCGGCGGCCCCACCCTCGCCGCCGGCACCTGGCTGACCCCGCCGGCGAGCCCGACGATCACCCGAACCAGCGCGACCTGGACCGCCGTCGCTGGTGCCACGGTGCACAGCGTCGAGTACAAGCAGGGCACCGCCTCGCTGCTCAACGTCACCTCGTTCGACGGCTCGACGACGATGACCATCCCCGACCTCGTCGCGCTCCCCGCGGGGACGATCACGGGGACCGTGAGCGGCATCGGCGCGGACGGCCTCGACGTGACGGATTTCGCACTCGACGAAGACAAGGACAAGCTGGTCGCGGTGTCTGCGCAGACCGCGACGATCAACTAGCGGAGCTGCTACCATGACGTAGATGCGCTGGTGGTTCGTGCTCGCATGCCTCGCGCTGGCGTGCGTCACATCACCGCCACCGCCGTACTACGGGCCGCAGGCGCCGCCCGATGATCCGGACGTCGTCGCTGCCACGCAGCGCAACGCGATCATCACGAGTGGCAAGCAGGACGCGCACTCCGTCGACTTCCAGTTCGACGGCGGTCAGATCGAGTTCGAGGTCTACCGGCTCGGCGGGCGCGTGGTGCAGGCCGTGCGCAACCGGTTCGCGGTCCCGGTGATGGCCTCGTGGTCGATCTCCGGCGAGAACCTGCGCTACGTCACGATGCCCGACGGCGCGACGCTGCTGCCGCCCGCGCCCTCGCCGCTCGGCCTCGGCCCGATCGTGGTCCTCGCCGAGCTCGAGATCATCGACTCGACGCAGGGCTACCGCACCTCGCTGAGCACGCGGTTCCGGTTCGGAGATCCGAACGTCGCGCCGAGCGAGTACCACTACGCGCTGCCGTTCCCACGCGGCCAGACGTTCTCGGTGCTGCAGGGCTTTCACGGCGGGTTCTCGCATCACGGCTCGAACGAGTTCGCCGTCGACTTCGATTGCCCGGTGGCCACCCCGGTCCTCGCCGCGCGCCCCGGCATCGTGGTGGTCGCGAACGCCACCGCGCAGGGCTCGGGCACCACGCCCGAGTTCCTCGAGTACAAGCGCACGAACTTCGTGATCGTGATGCACGACGACGGCACGCTCGGCGAGTACATGCACCTCGCACCGGCGAGCGTGCAGGTCAAGCCGGGCCAGCGCGTGGAGCGCGGTCAGGAGCTCGCGCTCTCCGGCAACACCGGCTTCTCGTCGACGCCGCATCTGCACTTCCAGGTCATGACGGCCGCGCGCGATGGCATCACCGCGCGCTCGTTCCCGTTCACCATGGCGGTCGCGCCGGGACGGGTCGAGGAGCCGACGCTGTCGCAGCGCTACACCGGGTGGGAAACGCGCGCCGATGCAGCGCCCATGAGATGATGCTCGCGATGGGTGCGCGGGTCTGCGTCGTCGGGTGTGCCCTGCTCGCGGCATCGCGCGCCGTTGCCGCTCCCACACTGTCCGCGCCGAAACTCTCGACCGCCACGCGTACGTTCGTCGCGTTCGCGGGCCAACCCGCACCGATCTCGCTCGCCTGGAACCCCGTCGACGGTGCCGCGACCTACCGCGCGACCTGGACCTCGGGCGCTGACGTGATCACGGCGGAGGTCACCGAGACCTCGTTCCAGCGCGCGGAGACGATCGCCGGGCACCACGTGTTCACCGTGACCGCGATCGACGCCGCCGGCCTCGAGAGCCCGCCCGCGGATCTCGCGATCGACGTCGTGACCATCGATGCGTTCGCGCCCGGCGCGCGCGGCGTGCCGACGCCTCCGCCGATCGCCGCGTTCGCGATCGGCGCGAAGTTCAGCTCACCCGGGCTGCGCTGTCAGCTCGGCTCGAGCGACCTCGCGCTCGAGGTGGTGGCGAAGGTCGCGGGCGCGTTTCGCCTGCACTGTGGTGGCGAGGCCGGCCAGCCGATGGTCGAGGTCCCGGTCGTGATCGTACCGGTCACGATCACCGCGGAGCTCGCGCCGATCGCGCGCGATGCGCAGACCCGCATCCACGTCACCGTCGCCTCGGTCGCCGCGATCGGCGATTACCTCGAAGTCGCCGCGATCGGGGACCTCGACCTCGGGCCGGCGGAGCGCGTGGTTGGTGGGCTCGACATTCCGGTGACACCCGGCGGGGCCGCGGTCTCGGGCGGCCTGATCGTCCGCGCGAGCGCGATCGAGCTCGGCCGTGTCGCCCTCGACCTCGTCGATCCGCCCGCGCCTTACGTCCCGCCGGCCCCCGAGAGCGACTGGGCGGGCGTCGATCTGGGCGTGCACGCCGGAGCGTTCCTTCCGGCGGATGTGGGGACCGATGCCAGTGCGCTCGGTCACCCGGTCGACCCCGACGATGCGGTCAGCGGCGGCCCGGTGTTCGGCCTGCGGTTCGGGCTTTTCCCTACCCGGCGCGTCGGAATCGAGGTCGAGTCCGAGATCTCGACCTCCAGCTATGCGAACCGCCTCGGGGTTGCGGCGATCCTGATCAACCGGGCACAGCTCGCCGCCCGGCTCGTCGAGGAGGGCCGCTTCGGTCTGCGCGCCCTCCTCGGCGGCGATGTTCTCACCACCCTCAACGGGGCCGGAACCAGCAAGGTCGGAACTCTTGGTGGCCTGCATTACGGCGCTGCGTTCAGTATAGAAACCCGCCCGGGCGTCTCCGTCCGGATCGAGGCGCTCGACGTCATCACCGTCGCGCAGGATGCCGGATATGCGCACTGCCTCGAGGTGCAGATCGGGGTCGTAACGCGCCTGGGCCGTCGAGATCACTGGAAGTGAGTTAGGATGCTTGCGTGAATTGTCCGGTGTGTCGGCAGCGGTCGGCGGCAGTCGGCGTGTTGTGCGAAGAGTGCCGTGACGAGCTCTCCAGCCCCATCAAGATTGCGCCGGAACAGATCCAGCTTCACGCGGGGCGCCCCACGATGGCCGCGCTGGTTGATCTGTGGGGTCGCCCTCACCGTCTCGATCCGCGCACGCTGATCGGCCGCCAGGTCGATGGCCAGGGTCTCGCGATCCTCGAGCCCTCGGTGTCGCGCCACCACGCACACGTCCTTCTCGATGGCGACGAGTGGTCGATGCGCGACCTCGGCTCGGCGAACGGCACGTTCTCCGATGACCGCCTGATCGACGCGACCACGCCGATCAAGGATCGCGACCGCGTACGGTTCGGCCACATCGCGTTCTACTTCATCCAGGACATCACGCAGCTGCCGGCGCCCAAGATGGGCCGCACGATGACGGCGACGATCCGGCCGCTCGATCGCGCGATGGTGATACCGCCGCCGCCCACGTTCTCGGCCGGCGATCCGAACGATGACGAGGAAGAGCGCACGGACGTCGGCCTACCGACGTTGCGGTTCCGCATGCACGAGCCCACCGGCGGCGGTGGCGGCCTCATCGAGGTCGATGGCAAGCAGGTCCAGCTCACCACCACGCAGTTCGAGCTGATGGCGCTGATGATCCGCCGGATGTCCAACGAGTCTCATCAGCCCGAGCTCGTGCGCGGCTTCGTGCGCAGCTCCGAGCTGATCGCGGATCTCTCGTGGGACACGCGCGAGCCGAGCGAGAACCACGTGAAGCAGCTGGTGCGACGCGTGCGACGGGCGTTGATCAAGAGCGAGATCGGCGACCTGATCGAGTCCCGGCATCGATTCGGGTATCGTCTCCGCGCGATTCCACGCACGGAGTAAGCATCCTGCAGAGACTAGTCTGGGGGAGCGTCCTCGTCGGCGCAGCGCCGGCCTATGCCGGCGATCCGAAGTACGAGTTCGGCAAGTCGGAGGAGGTGGAGAAGCGGGCACGAACTTCGAGACCAGCGGCGAGCTGCTGGCGAACCTCAACGAGGAGGACCTGCCGACCGGCAAGGACGGCCGCGCGTTCAGGGACACGCGGTTCAACTTCAAGGCGTCGGTGACCGCGAAGATCGGCAAGAACCTCCAGTTCCAGACCTCGATCGAGGCGAAGTACGAACCTCGCGATGGGCTTCGTGCCCGAGGCGAGCTCGCTCGACACCATAATGAAGGCGTCGCTGATCTACTCGATCTTCTAGGTCGAGGATCTAGCCGCGCTTGACGCGGTGGCCGTTCGCACGGGTCTCACCACGGCTCTCGACCGTCGCCGCCAGCTCCTCGAGGAGCGCGCGCAGCGACTTCATCTTCTTCGAGCCAAGCCGGTTCGCCCAGCGCGCCTCGGTGGCCGCGGAGACCTTCTTGACCTCGGTCGCCCACGCCTTGCCCTTGGGGCCGAGGCGAACGCGCTTGATCACGCCGTGATCGGGGTCGGGGAAGCGCTCCACCATGCGCATGCCCTGCAGCTCGTCGAGCAGGTCGCCCACCGTCTGCTTCGGAAGCGCGAGCATCGACACCAGATCCGAGAGCCGCACGCCGCGCGTGTCGCTCGGATCGATGATGCCGTCCTGCCCTACTCCGCCGATCGCGGACAGCACCTGGATCTGCGCCTGACGGAGCGCCGGAAAGCCGAGTCGCTCGAGCCGGCTAGAGAGCTGCGACTGGAGGTCGTGCTGCGGAACATGAAGCAGCGCGCGAAGGTCGCGCGCCGCGCTCGAAGTCCTCAGTGCACCAGTGGATCGTGTCGGTTTTGGCATGGTCACGAGCGCGACAAACTTGAGGGAGTCGCGTCATACCAAACCGAACTCGCAAACGTAAACCCCGATCTCGTGCAAAGTCGCGCGAACCGTCCGGAGCGCGACGTGCACACATGTCATGCACTCTTGGGAGCGGCTTCCACGGCGTGGATGTCCACGAGTCCGATCTCATCGGCGCCGCGATCGACCGGCGGCTTCGGCGCGATGTGGAACACCTTCTTCTTGATCCAGGCCGGGAGGAACGTCAGGTCATCGAACCAGGTGTAGATGACCGGAATCGCCACGAGCGTGAGCAGCAGCGACAGCGTCTGCCCACCGACGACGACGGAGGCCATCGCCTTCGAGAAGCCGGAGCCAACGCCCTTGCTGAGGACCAGGGGCATCATGCCAGCGACGAACGCGAACGTCGTCATCAGAATCGGACGCAAACGGTCGCGACTCGCAGCGAGCACCGCTTCCGTGCGTGGCAGACCTTGACGGCGCATGCCATTCGCATGGTCGACCTGAAGGATCGCGTTCTTCTTCACCATCGCGAACAGCACGATCACGCCGAGCATCGAGAAGATGTTGAGCGAGCCACCCGTGATCGCCAGCGACATGATCGCGAACGGCACCACGAGAGGGAGCGACAACATGATGATCAGCGGGTACAGCCACGACTCGAACTGTGCGGCGAGCACCAGGTACATGAACGCGATGGCGAGGAAGATGGCGAACATGAACGCCGCTGCCATCTTCGCCATCTCCTTCGAGCGACCGAACGGCTCGGCCTGGTAGCCGGCCGGCATATCGAGGCTCTTCAGCGTCTTCTCCATCTCCGCGACGATCGTGGACTCCGAGAAGCCGGGTGACACGTTCATCGTGATGGTCACGGCGCGCTCGCGGCCCTGTCGCGTGATCTTCGAGATCGCGGTGCCCTTGCCCACGGAGATGACATCCGAGAGCGGGACCGTGCCGAGGGTTCGCGACGGGACGCCGATGAGATTCAGCGCGGACGGGTCGTCGCGGAACCGCTCGGCAGCGCGCAGGAACACCGGGTACTGGTCACCGCGGTCCTCGAACGTCGAGGCCTCGACACCACCGATCAGAACGCCGAGGGTCATCGTGATGTCATTCGCCTCCACGCCGAGCAGCGCGGCTCGGTCGAGATCGGGGACCACCGTGGTCTCGTTGACCGGATCGAGCAGACTCGAGTCGACGTCGACGACGCCCGGTACCTTGCGCATCGTCTCGAGCACCTTGGTCCCGTAGACCTGGAGCTTGTCGAGGTCGGGACCGCTGATCACGTACGACACCGCGGCGTTCTGACCGCCGATCGAGAAGTCGTTGACCTGCTGCGCGGCGACGCGGAGCCCCGTCGGCAGGTCGATGAGGACCTCCTTGCGGACCTCCTCCATCACCTCGGCCTGGTTTCGTTTGCGGGTCACCGGGTCGGTGAGGTGCACGTAGACGTTACCCACGTTCGACTGGCGCGAATCGCCGCCGGCGATCGTGACGAGCGTGCTCTCGACCTCGGGGTACGCGCGGATCCTGCGGGCGATCCGCTCCGCCATCAGCGTGGTCGCCTGCAGCGTGGTGCCTTCGGGCGCCTGGATGTAGACCTCGAACTGCGCCTCGTCGTTCGGCGGCAGGAAGTCGCCACCGACCTTCTTCGCGAGCGGGACCATGGTCACGCAGGAGCCGACGATGGCGAGACCTACGACCCAGCGGTGGCGCAGGCAGAACGCGAGCACACCGGAGTAGACGCGCTCGATCGGGCGATAGATCGCATTGCTGCCGCGCTCGAGCCACGACTTGCGTCGCTCCGTCCCGTCGAGCGGCGGAGGCGCGAGCATGCGCGAGGCCATCATCGGCGTCAGCGTGAACGCGACGATCATCGAAACGCCGATCGCGAACGCCATGGTCAGACCGAAGCTATAGAGGAAGCGGCCGACGATGCCGCTCATGAACGCGACCGGGAGGAACACCGCCATCAGCGACAGCGTGGTCGCGAGCACCGCGAGGCCGATCTCCTTCGTCGCGTGGATCGCGGCCGGGAACGGCTTCATCTTCTTCTCGTCGATGAATCTGTAAATATTCTCGAGTACGACGATCGCGTCATCGATCACGATGCCGACCGCCAGCGCGAGCGCGAGCAGCGTCATCAAGTTCAGCGTGAAGCCGGCGAGCATCATCAGACCGAACGTCGCGATGATCGAGACCGGAATCGAGATCGCAGCGATGATCGTCGAGCGCAGGCTGCCGAGGAACAGCAGCACCACGAGCGCCGCGAGGCCGGCACCGACGACGAGGTGCTCGAGCACCTGCGACGCCGAGGTGCGGATCTGGACCGCGTTATCACGCACGACGTCCACCGAGTAGCCGGCCGGGAGGGTCGACTGAAGCGCGCCGACGGCGTGGATCACACCGTCGACGACGGCGACGGTGTTCGTACCGGACTGCTTGCGCACCGAGAGCGCGATGGCGGGCGTACCGTTGCGGGAGGCCGCGGTCTCCGCATCTTCCTCGGCATCTTCGAGGTCCGCGACATCGCGGACACGGATCGGGTGCTCGCCGACCTGGCGGACCACGATATCGCCGAGGCGCATCGGATCGACGGCGCGGCCCTCGACGCGGAGGGTCTCGTTGACCGGGCCGCTCTCGATGCGGCCACCGGGGACGTTCACGTTGCCGGTGGAGATGGCGCGCTGGACCTCGAGCGCCGATACGTTGGCGGCGGCGAGCCGGATCGGATCGAGGTGGATATTGATCTGGCGCTCCTGGCCGCCGAGGATCACGACCTGACCGACGCCGGCGAGCCGTTCGATGCGCTGCTTGATGGACTTGTCGGCGAACCGCGTGAGCTCGCGGGTCGGGATGCCCGCCGGCCCCTTGACCGAGAGCACGATGACCGGGGCCGCATCGGGATCCGCCTTGCGGGTCTCGGGCCGTGTTCCTGGCGGGAGGTCGCGCAGCACCGTCGCGAGGTGCTCGTTGATGTCGTTCGCGGCCTTGTCGGGGTCGACCTCGAGCGCGAACTGCGCGATGACGAGCGACACGCCCTCGGTCGAGGCCGAGGTCAGCGTCTCGAGACCGGAGATCGTGTTGACGACCTCCTCGACCTTTTGCGTGACATCGGACTCCACGGCGGAGGGCGATGCACCGGGATACGGCGTCACGATCGTGATCACCGGGAAGTCGATCTTCGGGAACTTATCGACACCGAGCCGCTTGTAGCCCACGAGGCCGACGACGACGAACACGAGGATCAGCACGGTGGCGAACACCGGCCGACGCACGCAGATATTACTGAGCCACTGCATGGTGGGTCTCCTTACTTGGTCGCGTTGGAGCCGGAGCCAGCGGCGGGGGGCGGAACGGACGACGCGCCACTTTCGATGCGAAGTCCGTCGACGATCGCCGGATTCCCCTTCGCCTTGCGCACGACCTGCTCGCCGACGTCGACGCCCTTGACGATCGAGACCATACCGGGCGCGTCGGCCGCCGCGACCTGAACGATGCGATCCTGGACTTCGCCCTTGCTGGCGACGAACACGTGCGTGAGCCGGCCGCGCTTGTCGACGGCATCCGCGGGGACCACCGGGCGCTTCACCTTGGCGATCTCCACGTGTGCCTCGGCGAACATACCGGGCACGAGATCGGCTTTGACCTGGGAGAGCGGATCCTTGCACTCCGGCGTATCGATGAGCTCGGCCTTCGACACATCGATCGTGGCCTCGACGATCAACGATCGCGTCCGACCGACCTCGCCGCCGATCCGGCTGACCTTCGCGGTGTAGACGTAGCAGGGGTTCGCCACGGCGGTGAGCGTCACGGGCTGATCGATCCGGATCGCCCTGACCGCCTTCTCGGGCACCGAGAGCTCGATCTTGAGCGGCGAGTCATCGAGCAGCGTGAACAGCGCACGGCCCGGGGCGACCCACTCGCCCGGGGTCACGTTCTTCTCGACCACCACACCCTCGAACGGCGCGCGGACCAGGCCATCGGAGACGGACTTCGCGATCATCTCGGTGCGGGCCTGCGCGGCCGCGACCTGCTGCACCGCGCCGGTGCATGCCGCCATCTGGCGGTCGTACTCGCTGCGGGTGATCGCGCCCTTGTCGAGCAGCGACTGCACGCGCTTGCATTCGGTCTCGGCGAGCTCCTTCTGCGCGCGCGCGGCATTGAGGTTCGCCTGGGCTTCGCGCGATGACAGCGCCGCGCTGCGAACGTCCAGGCGGACGACCGGGTCGCCCATCTTCACGCGCTGACCGCGCTCGATCATCACGGCGATGACCTTGCCTTGCGTGTCGGCGGTGACCTCCGATCGCTGATCCGCGGCGACCATGCCCGTCAGCGTCAGCAGCTCCGGGCTGGCGGCCTCGACCGCGGCGATCGTCTCGACCTTTACCGGCGGTGCCGGTGGGGCCTTCGTCGCCGTGTCAGCGTCTTTCTTGTTGCAGGCGGCAAGCGTGGCCAGGGCCAGGACTACAGAGGCGCGCATGGGGTCGGTTCGATGCACGGCCCCTGCCATCTGGTGCTCCGTGAGCCCAACAAGTTAGGCCCGGCCATCACGCCGGGCCTGTATTGCAAACCGACAGGTGTCGGCTGGGTTCCCGACGATCCGCCGTTATTTGGCGTCGTTACCGAGCGCGTGGGCGAGCTGGGTCAGGGCGACCCGGAGGTCGACCTTCGCGTTCAGCGACGCGATCCGAGCCCGCGTCAGGTCGGTCTCGGCGTCCACGAGCTCGACCGCCGTGGCGCGCTCCGCGTTGAGCAGCTCCCGCCGCACTCGATAGCCTTCCTCGGCGGCCGCGAGGCCCTTCTGCGAGGTCGACAGCGAGGCCTGCGCGATCTCCACCGCCTGCTGCGCCGCGAGCACCTGCACGCGCGTGCCGCGCTCGAGGTTCTCGCGATCCGCGCGCAGCTCGTTGGTCTCGCCGCGGATCCGGCGATCCGTGGTCTTGCTGGTCAGCGCATCGTTGAGCGCCCAGGTCACCTGCGCGCCCGCGGACCAGGTGAAGCTGAACTTGTCCTGTTGCGGGAACACGCGCTGGTTCGGGTTCGTGTACTCGGCGGCGGCGAACGCCGACAGCCGCGGATACAGACCGGCCTTCTCGGCAGCGCGCTGCTTCTCCTTCGCGCGAATTCCGGTGTCCAGCACCTTGAAGTCGAGGCGCTGGTGCTTCGCGGTATCCATCAGCGAATCGAGCTGCACCGAATCGGGCGCGGGGACGACGTTGCGGATGTCCTCGCCGATGGTCAGCGGCGTGCCCGCCGGCGCATCGATGATCAGCCGCAGCTGCTCCTCGCGCAGCGACGCGAGATGACGGAGCTGGATCACGGCCTGATCCGCCTGCGCTTCGTTCGACTCGACGCGCATCAGATCCGCGCGCGACAGGCGCTGCACCTCCGCGAGCGCACGCACCTGCTTCAAGGTGGCCTGCACCTGCGAGAGCTGGCGCTCGGCGATCAAGACCTGCAGCTTGGAACGCACCCACTCGTAGTAGGCGACGCGCGCATCCTGACCCGCGTTGATCTCGCTCGATCGGCGGCTGACCCGCGCCACCTCCTCACCGAGGCGAGCGGCATCGATCAGCTTGGGATAGCGGAGGAAGTAGTCGGAGACCGCGATGCCGACCTGGCCCTGCACCGTATAGACATTGTCGAACGTGGGAATCGTGAACCCGCCCAGGTTCACGGGATCGAGCGGCGACAGGCGCGTGTACGCGGCCTTCGCGCTGACCTGAGGAACGCGCGACAGCTCCGCTGCCTCGGCCTGCGCGATCGCGACCTCGATCTCGGCGACGCTGCGCCGCACCGACGGAGACGACTTCACCGCTGCCGCCGCCGCCTGATCGGAGGTGAGTCCACCCGCGGTGAACAGCGCGTCGAGCTCCTTGTCGAACGACGCCATGTCCTCGGGCGCCGCTGCCGGCGCGGGCGGCTGCCGGGCCGGCTGGGCCAGCGCGGGCGCGGAGGCGATCAAGAGAAGTGCGAGAGTGCTGCGCAGAGTCATGCCGCGCACCAAAGCACCGGGCGTGCCACGGCGCCAGACCCGCGGACTGTCACAAACGAGAGGGTGATCTGTCGGTCCCCCATACATCTGCAAGTCACGAAACGTGACAGCCTCGGTCACGTTTTAATGAAGAGTCGTGCAAGCAGGCGTTCGGGCTAGAGTTGCGACATGGGGTCGCACCAAGGGAGTCCGACATGAGCTCTGGCACGCCTATGGCAGCGGTGGCTCACGTGCCTCCTGATCTCGTCTCTCGCTCGGCAGCATGCGATGCCGTCTGGCGCGATCACCGGAATCAGTTCTTTCTCGAGGAAGCGCGCAAGACCACGCGGCTGACCATCGGCATCGGCATGTTCGTGCAGCTCGGGACGATGGGCTTGTTCCTCCACGCAGGCTATCCGGTCTGGCGGATCGGAGCGATGGCCTCGCTGTACGTGATGTTCGCGCTCGCGCACAAGCTGATCATCCGGCCGGTCCGTCAGGCAGGTCGGGTCGAGGCCGCGTTCATCTACATGGGGATCGTGGCGCAGCTGTTCGTCGTGGGCAGCGCATCGCTCGCCGGCGGCATCTTCTCGCCGTTCCTCCCCGCGCTCGTCCTGCCCTCGATCGTCTCGCTGCTGTTCTTCGGACCCTACCCCGTCGCCCGATGGACGGCGCTCGCGAACGGTCTGATGATCCTCGGCATGGCCGTGCTGCCGCGCTCCGTCGTCGGCCCCACGCTGCCGCCGGAGCACTACACGATCATCGTCGTCATCGGCATCATCTGGCACCTGTTCATGCTCCACCTCATGGTCGGCAAGCTCACCGCGATGTCGAACCGCGCCGGTGATTCGATGGCGTTTCTCCGCGAGGAGCGCGTGACCGAGGCGATCGCGCAGCTGCGCCGCCTCCAGTCGGTCGGCGCGAAGGTCGCGCACGAGCTGAAGAACCCGCTCGCGTCGATCAAGGGACGATGTCAGCTCGTGGCCCGCACGCCCGAAAGCGAGCGCACCCAGGAGCGCCTCGCCGTCGTCGCCTCCGAGATCTCCCGCATGGAGACCATTCTCCACGAGTACCTCTCGTTCTCGCGCCCGCTCGAGGATCTCAAGCCCGAGACCCTCGACGTCAACGCCCTCTCGCGCGATGTGCTCGACATCTGCGCGGGCCGCGCCGACCACGCCGGCGTCGCGCTCGAGCTCGATGGCATGTCGTCTCCCGTACAGGGTGATCCGCGCCGCCTCAAGGAGGCGCTCATCAACCTCGTGTCGAACGCGATCGAGGCCACGCCCACGGGCGGCCGCGTCGTCCTCCGCGTGCGCACCAACACCGCGGGCATCACGCTCGAGGTCCGCGACACCGGTCGCGGCATCTCCGCCGAGGATCTGGAGCGTCTCGGTACCTCGTTCTTCACCACGCGCCCGAACGGCACGGGCCTCGGCGTGGTCCTCGCGCAGGGCGTGATCACGCAGCACGGCGGCACGCTCGACTACAAGAGCACCGTCGGCCACGGCACCACGGCGACCATCCACTTCCCGGTGCCCGGCACCCTGCCCACCTCGCCGGCCGCCGTGGCCGAGCCCGCGCCGCGCGCCGCGATGGTCGAGGCCCGCGCATGAGCAGCGTCCTGCTCGTCGACGACGAGCCCGGTGTTCTGTTCACCCTCAGCGAAGTCCTCACCGAGCGGGGGCATCGCGTCCTCACCGCGCGGTCCGGCGCCGAGGCCCTCGCCAAGGTCGACGACGCGGACGCCGTGCTCACCGATCTCTCGATGCCCGGCATGGACGGCCTCGAGCTGATGGGCCAGATCGTCCAGCGCGATGCCACGCTGCCCGTGATCCTCCTGACCGCGCACGGCAGCGAGCGCGTCGCCGTCGCGGCGATGAAGCAAGGCGCGTATCACTACCTCGCGAAGCCGTTCGACATCGACGAGGTCGCCGTGGTCATCGAGCGCGCGCTCGAGGCCCGACGCCTCCGCATCGACAACCGGCGGATGTCGGCCGAGCAGACCCTCGGTCGCCGGATCATCGGCGCGAGTCGTCCGATGCGCCGCCTGCTCGAGGCCACGAGCCGCGTCGCCACCCGCGACGTCACCGTGCTCGTGCGCGGCGAGACCGGTACCGGCAAGGAGTTCGTCGCCGAGCTCCTGCACGCTCAGTCGCTGCGCTCGAAGCACCCACTCGTTCGCTTCAACTGCGCTGCGCTGCCCGCCGAGCTCGCCGATGCCGAGCTGTTCGGTCATGTGAAGGGCGCGTTCACCGGCGCCACCGCCACCCGTCAGGGCTACTTCGCGCAGGCCGATGGCGGCACGCTGATCCTCGACGAGATCGGCGAGCTCCCGCTCGCGGTCCAGGCAAAGCTCCTTCGCGTCCTGCAGGAGGGCGAGATCCAGCCCGTCGGTTCGGGTCGCATCGAGAAGGTCAACGTGCGCGTCGTCGCGTCGACCAACCGCGATCTCGCGAGCGAGGCCAAGACCGGCGTGTTCCGCGAGGACCTCTACTACCGACTCGCCGTGGTCGAGTTGATCGTGCCGCCGCTGCGCGATCGCAAGGACGACAT
Source organism: Haliangiales bacterium (assembly GCA_038203335.1). Classification (GTDB taxonomy): domain Bacteria; phylum Myxococcota_A; class Polyangia; order Haliangiales; family Haliangiaceae; genus JABFXX01. The sequence continues at coordinate 22,862 of JBBRED010000101.1, forward strand.
CCCGGAGCTCGCCGCCGAGTTCGCGCGCCGCTATGGCGAGCGCTTCGGCCTCGGGAAGATCATCCTCGAGACCTCGCTCGTCGATGCCCTCGCGCGGGAGGACTGGCCCGGAAACGTGCGCCAGCTCGAGAACACCATCGCCCGCCTCGCCGCCCTCTCGAGCGGCGGCGTCATCGGCCTCGCCGACTACGAGGCTGCCTCGGGCACCACGCCCGCCACGTCGCAGGAGGCCATGCCGATCGCCGATGGCCACGAGCAAGAGG